>CP064993.1:302874-605748 GCA_016699955.1 Candidatus Saccharibacteria bacterium
TTGCTCTGGCAGACTCGCGCCACTTGCAGCTAAACCTATAAGTCCGCTCGCAACGCCGGTGGCCACAAACAAGACAGCTCCGATGAGTACGGCCAACGATGAAACTAGCGCTTTCGCGAGAAAAACTGAGGTGCGCCGCCGCGCCAACGTCAGTGTATAGGCAATGGTGTTATAGCGATATTCGTGGGTGACCTGCAGCAGAACAATAAGCCCTAGGATAAAGCTTGTGCCTTGCAGAGTTGAAGTAATCAGCCAGTTGACAAAAGTGTCGTCTAAATGCACGTGATTGTAGCCGGTAACAACCCCGTCCATGAGCATTACAAAAAGCAAACTCAGACCGAAGATAATATACGTCGAACGCAACGACAACAATTTGCGAATTTCCGAACGAATGGCAGCGATCATTCCTTTACTCCTTTGGTTTCAAACTCATTCTTCCCAGCAGTGAGCTCCAAAAACGCTTCTTCGAGCGAAGCGTCCTGCCGCGCAAGTTCCAGTACTGGCAAACCGGCTTCAAAAAGTAGCTTGCCAATCTGGTCGGTCGACTTACCCGACACCTTAAACCCGTCTCCCTCAGTGTCAAATTTTACCCGAGATGCTTGCAGTGCCTCCTTGAGCTTCACTTCATTTGTACTCCGCACAAAAACTCCACCATGAGCACTGCCCGCTACCAAATCCGCAACAGATCCTTCGGCAATAAACCTCCCCTTGCCAATTACCACAACACTGTCTGCCATTTGCGCCATTTCACTCAACAGGTGGCTTGAGACGAATACCGCATTACCTTCATCTGCATAATTTTTTATAAAATGACGCAGCCAGGCAATGCCTTCCGGGTCAAGGCCATTGGCCGGTTCATCAAGTACAAGATACTTCGGCTGGCCCAATATTGCAGCTGCAATGCCAAGTCGCTGGCTCATCCCAAGGCTAAATTTGCCTGGATTCTTCTTGGCCACGTCCCTCAGCCCGACAACGTCGAGCACTTCATCCACACGCGATTGTGGAATTCCCCCGGCACTTGCAAGCACTCGCAGATGATTACGCGCTGAACGACTCGGGTGAAAAGCCTTTGCCTCCAGTAGTATACCCACAGTTTTTGAAGGCTGTGCATGTTCGCGCAACGGCTTGTCGTCGAACAGCGTGTCACCGCCACCCTTGTCCAGCCCAAGCATGAGCCGCATGGTAGTTGATTTACCTGAACCATTTGGCCCTAAAAATCCAGTAACTTTGCCTGGCTCAACGCTGAAGCTCAGATTGTCTACGGCTGTTTTTTTCTTGTACCGTTTTGATAAATTTTTTGCTTCAATCATGTCTACCATATTACCCTATGCTCTGCCGGTTGACTACCCTCAGCCGAACCGAGTTGCAAACAGGTCAGAGTACCCGAGCATCAGTTGCCGTTTGCTGGTCATACGCAAAGTTGCACTCTCTCCACAGAAAACCACGAGTGATTAATAAAAGACAGTTTATCTAAAGTGGGTGGAGCAGTAGCTCTATAGACATCCAGCAAAAGAACTTACGGGTGACAATGACCAGCCTGGGGTGTCGGAAGTTTGCGTGAGCATAAGCAGTATCCAGATTGACATAAGCGATATATACTATCTCCAGTATGAACAGCGTTCGCAATTTAGAATCGGCCGAATCCAGCTTTTGGGTACATGCCGAAGCACCAGACGATCACGAAATAGACGTGCTCTGTTCTGAGTACGGACTTGCCGAGCGCTTCGTGCACGATGCCCTTGACCGAGATGAAATTCCCCGCGTTGAAACAGTTGGCGACTTTACGTATATTATTACTCGCTTTGCGTACGAAACAGACGCTGGCGACATAGAAACTGCGCCAATTCTCTTTGCCCTAAATCAAGCCAAGCTACTAACCGTCAGTCTTGAAAAACTACCAAGCTTGCAAGAAATATTGGCCGAAAGGAATCTAGAGCAAAACAGTGCCGATCCCGTCTACATCATGCTTCTTGTGCTCCTGCACATCGACGCACAGTACGACCGCTTTATTCATGATTCAAGCAAACAAATTCATCGACTTTTGAGCAATATTGGCAAACGGGCACTTGGGCCTGATTCATTCGTACGTTTTGTACACATAGAAGACGATATGAATGACTTTCTCAGTTCACTCGGACCGACTAACACGACGCTACGACACCTGCTAACAAACAAAGATATCCCATCTTTTAGCCATCACCGCGACCTGGTGAACACGGTCATACTTAACAATGAACAATCAATCCAAACGTGCGAATCTAATCTTAAATCGTTGGTGTCCATACGCCGAACTTACACGCTTATAAGTTCCCACAGCCTCGACCGCACTATAAAAATCCTGACCATGGTCAGTGTGTTTATTTCCATCCCGACCATGTTTTTCAGCATGTACGGTATGAACATTGGCCTACCTCACGCACAAAATCCGAAAACCTTCCTAGGCCTACTCGTCATCTGCCTCATTACCGTCCTCACCGCCTACGTTATCGGCCGCAAAAAACGCATATTTTAACAGTCATTCAAGCAAAAACACTTGTAGTAGATGTCGCACTTTTCTAACAGCCGTTAAGAATATGGGTTAAGCTTACCGCGCCACATACGTCCAGTCGTCTTGGGCATGACCATCGGCGATTGCTTCTTGGTAGGAAGCAAGCGTTGATGCTATAAGTGGAGTTTTGTTTTGATCAATGTTTTGGAGCGCATAGGTTTCATCCTTGGCGATTAGTTCTACTGCAAAATTTATAGGTTCTGGGTGATTTCGGTAATCACGCCACACCATTTGCGTGGTCGCGCCACCTGGTTTTTCGGCTAACATTTCCCCGGTCTGTTTTTCGTCTAATCCCAAGGCTTTTGCAAGCCGCATAGCTTCGCCAAACCCCGCCAAATGTACTGCTTGCAGGCAGTTCAGCACTAGCTTCATGCGCATCCCAGAACCGGCTGATCCAAAGTACTTCACCTGGGATGCAATATTTTCCAGATGAGGCTTCACCTCATTAATCTTTTTCTCATCACCACCTGCGAGCAAAACCATTGTACCCCCTTCTGCGCCAGCACGGCTACCGGTCATGGGCATGTCAAAAAAAGTCAGACACTTTTCGGCACATTTTTTAGCCAATTCGTCGACGCATGAAACAGATAAAGTAGCGCAGGTGATAAGCATTTGGTTGGGGTTTGCGTTGAAAATAATGCCACCTTCGCCTAACCACACCTCGTGCGCAGATTCATCGTTCGCAGTTACTTCAAAAACAATATCTGCACACTGAACAGCATCTGCGACCGATGCTGCTCTTTGCGCCCCACGCGAAACAAGGTCATTTGCTTTCTCGGGTGAACGGTTCCATACCATCACGGCATAACCGTTTTTCAAGAAATTATCAGCAATCCCATGCCCCATAATCCCCAACCCAAGTACCGCTACTGCTGTCATACGCTTGATTTTAGCATGTCTTTCAGCTCATCAAGGGAAGTGATGATCTTTGTTGCGCCCGCGAGCTCCAGGGCTTTGCTGTCGTGAAAACCATGCGATATACCCACTCGTTGGGATATACCCGCATTGGCCCCGGATTGCATATCAACTGCATGATCTCCCAGCACAAGGCACTCGTCAGGCTTTACAGCAAGTTTTTCCATTGCATACTGAAGACTGGCAGGGTCAGGTTTGTGCGCGTCCACTAGCTCGCATGTCACTACGCTGAAATCTGGTAAATGAAAAGTCTCTTTGAACCGTGAGACAAATATGTTGAACTTTTCGTCTTCGCTCCGAAAACTATCTTGGTAAAGATTACTGAGCACAAGCTCTGGTAAGGCTACTCCCAAATTCCTAACAATGTGATGCTTACTACCGCTAGTAAATATTCCAAATTTTATATGCAGGCTTCCAAGAGAGTGAAGTAACTCCGATAACCCGTCGTAGGGCTTCACGTAAGTGGAAGCGAGACTATCTTGAATGGGGTTTAACAGGTCATGTAGCGCATCAAAATCAAATGCATCTAAAATATCTGACCGATTATGAAAAAGTAGTTTCGCAGTTTTTTCAAGGGTATTTTTTGCGCTTCCGCCGACAGACTCATTTAGAGCAGCGACAAACTCGCTGTAGTGCGGCACATTCTGGCTAGGTACATTTTTCTGCGCTAAATACTTTTTGAGTGTCGCGAACTGACCATGACGAATCAGCTGAACTGTATCTACGAGTGTACCGTCCGAATCAGATAGAACCGCTTTCACGTGCATGACGATACTATATCTTATATAGGCTCAACATAGCCAGGATTTCGTCGGTCGAATCGGCCTTCATTAGCCTCTCGCGAAGCTCCTTGGCGCCGTCGAAACCCTGGATGTAAATTTTGCAGAATTTGTTGAGGGTGTGAATAGGCTGCTCGCCGCGCCGCCACGTCACCGCAAAAAGCACAACGTGTCTGCGAAACAGATCAATCCTCTCTTCGACAAGATAGTCCCCCCACTGTTTTTGTTCGCTTTTTGTGCGTGTCAGGGTCCGGCCTTGACGCAAGAAGATCAGGGGGTTGTGGAATATGCCACGACCGATCATGATGCCATCGAGCTTATACTTTTTCGCCAACTGCTCGCCCTGCTCACGACTCATGACGTCGCCGTTACCGACAATTAGCGTACTGACGCCTAGTTCATCGCGCATTTCACGCACCTTACTTATTAAACTCCAGTCAGCTGGCACCTTGCTCATTTGCTTACGAGTCCGACCGTGTATGGTAAGCATGTCCAGGTTTTGACGTAGCAGAAAATCAAACCACGTCATATCGACCGCACTGAAGCCCGTGCGCGTTTTTACACTGAGCGGCAATTGCGTCAGGGTCCGTCCTTGACGCAGACCAGTGCGAGCAGCGGCAATGATTTGTTCTGCTAACTCACGGTTTTCGGGGCGTATCAGAGCGGCGCACGCACCGTTATTTACTTCACTTTTGGCTGGACAGCCCATGTTTAAATCAACCCCAAAGAAATTTACACTCGGAGGCAGGCCGACTTCACGGGCCAAAGAGCCATTGGCTATTTGCTCGCACACGGCGCGGAAGTTTTCTGGTTTTAGCCCCCACAGCTGCGCCACCACTTTCCCTTCTTTTTTAGCGAAACGGAGCTTTTTAAGTAAATGAGGACGTCCTGGGCTCATCAGACCATCGACATTCACAAACTCTGTGAAAAACAGGTCGGGAGGCGCACAATCAGCCACCACCTGCCGGAACACAGTGTCAGTCACATCATCCATCGGCGCCAAAATAAAGAATGGCTTATCTACCTGGTCATACGTCATTATCTAACTATTGTAACCCAGCTCGGTGTAAGCACCACTGTTAGCGCCTTCCTGCATTAGGTGAGAGGGAGCGAAACCTTCAGAGGCGTGGAGCTTAAACAATTGGATTAACTCTAGCTATTTCAATAGTTTATGCAGCCTTTTTACCCCTGTTATTCCCAACGGAAGAAGCGAAAGGCGAGGATATAGACCACGATTGTCCAGCCAAGAATAATGCCAAACTGTGGTAGCAGATCAAAAACACCGCGGTTTTCGGTTATGATAAGCCGAGCGCCATCAATCACTGGTGTCAGTGGCAGGTAGTTCGTGACCCCTTGTAGCCATTCAGGCATGAGGAAACGAGGGAAGAAACTGCCAGAAAGGAACATCATGGGAAAGGTGATAATCTGTGCCAGCGGCGCTGCTTGGCGCTCGTTTTTGGCCCAACCACCCACCGCAAGACCTATCCCAAAGAGCATGATCGCACCGAAAGTAACTAGCAAACCAAGCACGAGGTAGTTGCCGCGCATGTTCAGATTAAACACCGTCAGGCCAACCACGAACATGGTGACGATTGACATGAGCCCTACAAACGTGTTGGATATGACGTTACCGAGAAAATACTGCCATACCTTAAGCGTTGTCGTATGGTAGCGACGTAAGACTCCCCTTTCTTTCAGTTTCGGGAACACACTGGTTGGGCCAAATATGCCAGCGCCAAGGAGCGAGAACCCTAGCAGCCCAGCAAACACATAGTCGAACTGGGTTAGACCCTGTTTGGCGGTGGACTTTGCCGTAACAGTAAAGGGCTTTTCGGTAGGGACAAATTGTTTGTTTATGCCTTCAAATATACTGTTTAGAACTGAGGCAAGCGTTTGACCACCCTGCTCATTGCTTTTGTTGTACAGCACCTGTGCCTCTCCCGTCGGATAACCCTTAGCACCCACTTGACCGAATTCTGGCGGTAAAATAATAGTAGCGTCTAGCTCGCCGCGGCTCATTTTTTCTTGCGCTTCATCCAGATTTTTCACCTGGGAATCTATTTTTAACACCTTATCCTTTTGCCCCATTTGCTCAAACTGCCTGGCAAACTCCGTGTTCGACCGGTTCAAAAAAGCAACGTTGAAGCTAACACTTGTGTTGTTTCGACCAAATATACCACCAAAAACAAAGAGGAATAGTAGAGGGAAAACAAACGTGAAAAATATCGCCAGTTTATCGCGGAAAAGGCGACGAATGTCGATTTTGGCAAAGGTTAGTACTGGCAAAAAAGCTTTTTTCATACTTTAGTCCCTAAGTGCCTTTCCTGTGAGGTCAATAAACACGTCTTCCAAGTTGGCTTGTTCGACGTGCTGTTTTTTCTTGAAGCCCCTTTTCAGTAGCGCCCGAACCAGATTTTTTGGCGTATCGAGAGCAATAATCTTCCCCTCGTCCATCACTGCAACACGGTCGCAGAGCAGCTCAGCCTCATCCATGTAGTGTGTAGTCATAATCACTGTCACGCCGCGGTCACGCACTTCCTGTATAAGCTCCCAGAGATTCCGGCGCGCCTGAGGATCAAGTCCTGTTGTCGGCTCGTCCAAGAAAAAAACTTTCGGCCCATGCACTAGTGCCGCAGCAATAGAGAAACGCTGGCGCTGACCGCCAGAAAGCTGCTCAACGTAGTTTTTGGCCTTGTCTTCAAGCTGTAGATCCCGCAAAAACTTCATGGTATCTACTTTTTCGCAGTAAGCAGCCGAGAAAAATTCTAGCAGCTCAGTAAGTTTCGTTTTTTCTTCAAAAGATGGTGACTGCGGCTGCACACCTATAAGCGCTTTTACCTTACTCTGCTCAGAGGACACATCCAAACCATTCAGAGTGGCCGAGCCGCCGTCTATCGGTCGGAGCGTCTCAAGCATCTCCAGCAGAGTCGTCTTGCCTGCTCCGTTTGGCCCCAAAATACCAAATATCTCACCCTCGCGAACCTCAAAACTAATACCATCTACGACAGCCTTGCCGTCGTACTTTTTCGTTAAGCCTGTTACCGTCACTATGGATGCATTTTGTTTCATTATAATAGGGTACCACGACGCTTAAAATTCTCTGTAACTACCTAGGCAAAAACGTCCGGTAAATCACCGGACGTTTTAGTTTTTAACGACGTAACTTAGCTGCGCTTGACGGTCAGGAAACCATTGCGTGGGTTTTCGTTCACGCTAAAGCCTTCTGGTAGGTCAGATGCCTCTGGGCGGTTGTCTTTGCTAAAGTAGTAAATGGTTTGTTCTTTACCGCCGCGAAGTGTGACTTTCTTTGAGTTTAGGTGGTAAGTAACACCTTTTGAGTTCTTGTGCGTGTATGCCATATGCGTACATCTCCCCTCTATAACATTAAGTTAGTATCCCTAACATACATCGGTGGCAATCTGTTTGTCAACACCTTTGGCACCAATCACAACAGCTTGAGGGATTTGGTGTTGCCTGAAGATGGCTAGTGTATTACACTTATGGTTGTAACTATTTAACGTCTTAAAAGGTGGAAAAATGGATTTTCGACAATTTGGTTCAAACCCTTCGAACAAACAAGAGGCTTCCGTTGCGCCAGTCAGCGCGACCGTGACACCTCCACAGCCTCACCAGGCTGGTAAAAAAGTGGCTAGTAGTGACACTCCAAAGTGGCTCAATGTTCTTTATGTTGCTACGCTTTTCGGTGTCGCAATACTATTACTGCTCATTACCATTTTGATTGCCCGTGGAAACTCTGGCGGTAACGAATTCACCTACGTGAAAGAGAAGCAGTACCAAGCAGTTTTTCTAAACAATGGCCAGGTCTACTTTGGTGACATCCAAAACCTTAACAGCAAATACCTAGACATAACCAACGTCTACTATTTAACACAAAATGCAGCCACCGGCTCAAGCGGCCAACAGCAAGCAACCGGAGACTACACACTGGTAAAACTCGGTTGTCAGCAAATTCATTCCCCACTTGACCGTATGCTAATCAACCGCGACCAAGTAACATTCTGGGAAAACCTAAATAGCGATGGTAAAGTTGCTAAGAGCATCGAAGAATTCGTAAAGCAAAATCCAAAGGGTCCTGACTGTAGCGAGCAAACAAGTCAAACACCGGCAGAAAATGCTCCCAGCCAAGCTAGCAACAACGGTTCGACACCCCAAAACAACGCTACAAACAATCGCTAGATAGCAAACTGTCCGCCGGCATCTCCGTTACATGAAGAGTGCTGGCGGCTACTGCCCAGACGAATGACGGATCTGCAACATACGGCCAGCTATTACGGTGCCACGCCGTAAGGCCATTAGCTCGGCTTGCAGAAACCGCCCGCCACTGTCTCTTCAGGGTCATCCAGGAGTAAGTCAAGCAGCGGTTTCTCCGGTAGGGATGTAACCGTCGCACTCCACAAAACGATGTTCCTGATGAGTGTGGGAGTGTGGAGTTTTTCGTAACTCGAGTATAATCATAAACAAGATGGATAAATCAAAATTACACCATGTCTGGCGTTACCTGAAGCACGTTCACCCGTGGTACTTTTTGGTGATTGCGATGCTTTTTGGCTTCATAGCCGTTAAGGCATTGCAACACAATAATATCGAAATGGGCAGGTTACGTGACGCCGTCTTTGTTGCCGATAAGAATAACGGAGATGTTGAGGCAGCTCTTAGGGCATTACGAGAACATGTGCACGGACACATGAACACCAGCCTGGAGACAGGTACAAATGGAGCGCACCCGCCGATACAGCTTAAGTACACGTACGAACGGCTACAGGCAGAGCAGCAAGCACAGCTGGGTCAAAACAATAGCTCGCTATACAATCAAGCACTCCAGGAATGTAGTTCCCAGGGTCAGACTGCAACTGCTCAGGACACGATAAATTGCATAGAAAGTTATACCGAAGCTCGCGGAGTCCGACTGGCAGACATTCCAGATGCACTGTACAAGTTTGATTTTGTTTCGGCAAAGTGGTCTTCTGACCTCGCAGGCTGGAGTTTGGTTGTTGCTGTATTAAGCACTATTGGATTTCTTGTGAGCGTGGTGTATCACTGGCTTATTAAGAAGTACCTCGGCTAAGCTGCTGGTCGCGCTGTAGCCTATAGACAGAACATTCAGAGCCACCAACTGGGGGCTCTTGATACTTGATACCCAATACCTGATACTTAGTGGCATGCACATATTTTTCTCTGGCATAGGCGGAACAGGGATAGGACCCCTTGCGCTGGTGGCAAAACAGGCGGGGTACGATGTTTCTGGGTCGGACAAACAGGGCTCGCAGTACATTGAGTATTTGCGCGAGCACGGCATAACTGATATTTCTATCGACCAATCGGAAGAAAATATCAGTACAATTCATGCACGCCATGCTATAGATTGGTATGTGTACTCATCCGCTGTTGCTATCGAGCAACCCGATGCACCAGAGTTTCGGTTCTGCCGAAAGCAAAGTATACGCATGAGTAAGCGCGACGAGTTGCTAAATGAGATCTTGTCGCAAAAAAATCTCAAGCTTATCGCTGTTGCCGGCACGCATGGAAAAACAACCACCACTGCAATGTCAGTCTGGGTTTTCAAGCAACTCAACATTCCTATAAGTTACATCTTGCCCGCAAAAAGCAGTTTTGCCGAAATGGGCGCCTTTGAACAAGGCGCAGAATATTTCATATACGAATGCGACGAATTTGACCGTAACTTCCTCCAGTTTCACCCTACCCTTAGCCTTATCACGGGTATAGTTTGGGATCACCCAGACATTTATCCTACTTCCGAGAACTACTCCCAGGCGTTTAAAAACTTTATCTGCCAGTCGCACTCAAGCGTGATGTGGCAGAGCGATGTCACCCGAATTGGCAACCAACCAAGTGAAAATGATGCTGTTTTATCAGATACAGACGAAAAAATGAAACTAATTAAACTTTCTGGTGAGGTTAACCGACGCAACGCGTGGCAAGTTGCCAACGCACTTGCTCCATTCCTGCACAAACCTGTCGATGAATTAGTGACAATCCTTGAACAGTTTCCCGGTGTCTCTCGGCGCTTCGAACAGCTATTGCCCGGGCTATACAGCGACTATGCTCACACCCCCGAGAAAATTCGTGGCGCCCTTCAGCTTGGTCACGAAGTGGCAGGGGAAAATCTTGTGGTTGTATACGAGGGTCTTCATAACACTCGCCAACATTTTATTAAAAACACGCTCCCAACTCTTTTTGAGGGCGTCAAACAGCTGTATGTTGTTCCTAGCTATCTGGCGCGCGAAGATGAGTCGCTTGAGCTTCTTACTCCGGAAAAACTATGTAAACTACTAAGCGCAGAAGTACAAGCCCACGCTGAGCCTGCAGCACTCGGTGACCGCCTAAATCAGCGGCTACAAGCGCATCTGGACAGCGATGACACGGTGCTCTGCCTCAGTGCTGGTGGCGGCGGCAGCTTGGATGAATTGCTGCGGCAGGAGTTTTTCCGTTGAAACTAATGCAGCTAAACGTTTGGATGGGACGCCTCACTAGGCAAATTCTGCCACTCATTGAACAAGAGAAGCCAGATATCATAACAACTCAAGAAATGTTTAACGCCAATGGTATTGTTGGACTGCCAGATAACACGTTTCATCTGCTCGAGCTTATGAAAAAAGTTGGTGACTATAAGTACGTCTACTTCTCGCCGATTTATGAGGCACCCTACGTTGATGTCACCGTCGGCTGCGGCAACGCAATACTAAGCCGTTTCCCTCTGGTACAAAAAACGACATTTTTTACGAATGGGGCATTTCAGCCCTGCGACAAAACTGCCGTATTTGAGTCAAACATACGCAATGCTCAGGTTGTTTGCCTAGAACTGCCCGACGCAAAGCGCCTGCACGTTGTAAACCACCACGGCTACTGGGAGCCTAACCCCTTAGGCTCTGAAAAAACGGTTGCCTGTATGCAGCGTGTAGCCGACGCAATCCGGGAGCTTTCTGGCGCCGTTATATTTGCCGGCGATCTCAATATCAACCCCGGCACTGCTGCAATGAAATTATTTGATGGCATGCTTGAGGATTTGACTAGTACATACGGCATTTCTGACACCTTGAGTGTCCTTGGCAAGGTTCCAGATGTTGCTCCTGACCACATACTGGTAAACAGCGGCATTCATGTCCACGGTTTTCGGGTACTCGACAACCTTGTGTCGGATCACAAAGCACTCACACTGGATTTTGATGTACGCTAGAAAATAACCACAGCCAATACTGCGAGTAGAACGACGAGTACAATAAACCAGCCTGCTGTTCCGGCCGGTGTCGTTGGGGGGTGTGTAATCGTTTTGATGAGTGATTTTGGCTGGCTTGCGGATGATTGCGCCGGTATGGACGTACTACGGCTAGCTGTTGACGACTGGGCAGCCGGGCTTTGACCGTTGTTAGGTGGCGAGCCTCCGCCCCCACCTGCGAGTACTGCTGCAACAAGCGCCACCTCACCGGCAGCACCGTCAATTACTTGTTTTGACTTCGGTCTAGTTTCATGGGCACGTTCTTTATAATACTCATGGCCGTACACAAGCGAAGTTTCTTGGACAGCTTTGCCGTGTTTGTCGACCTCAATATTGTGCCAAGCGCTGCGTTCAATGTGGTGGCCCTGAACGAGCTCCAGTTGTTCCCGCTGACGATCGATTTCAGTTTGTTCCGCCTTTGTTACTACTCTTTCAGCTTCTTTGTGCTCAGCGACCAGTTTCTTCTCTATTTCGGCCTTAATTTCGGTGCGTTGCTGCATAATCTCCCTGGCTGACTGTGCTTGCTCAGTTCGATTGGCTTCAGGACGAATCGCGGCTGATGGCCGCTCAACGGTGCGGTACTTTTCAGCGGCCGCTTCACGAACCTTTGCAGACTCGGCCTCGCGAATCTGATCCCAGCGCTGGTTTTCAATATTTCTCGTTACCTGTTTGCGCTCAACTGCAAATTTACGCTCCATTTTTTTCTCGCGGCGCTTATGTCGAATATGCTCGATACCACCGCCAACAATCAACCCCGCTACCAGACCCTTGTTCCTGCCACGTTTATAGGCGTAATACTCAGCATCCTCTACGGCACTCGCAACGTTTGCAGCAGACACAGCCGTATTGGCCGCAGCCGGTGCCGTGTACACTGAGCCGGGCGCGAGCGGTGCAGTGTAAGTCGTTCCTGCTGCGTAGCGTCGATGCGGGAATAATGGACGTGCAGATGATCCTGCAGAAGATCCTACAGGCGGGGGCGGAGTTGGTGGGCGAGTTCCGCCAGCCCCAGCTGCAGCGTGGGCGGCGGGCGTTACTGGCGCTGCTCCCGAGCCTGTTGTTGAAGACGTAGCCGCCGCACGACTGCTTGCCGCGGTACGCGTAGTATAGGCGGGGGTACTGTCGTCTTCGTTATCACTGTCTTCAGCCGTTTCAACAATAGTACCGGCCTGCACCTCAGCAGCTGGTATTTCCTGTGCCTCTTCCGTGTATTCAGGCAGATCCAGTTCGGTCGTTGCAACAACAGGCACTTCCTGCTGCGGCTTCGCCGTGTCTTCTGCAGCTTGCTCTACCGTAGCAAGGCTGACCGCGCGCTCAATAATTGCACTGTCCCGTTCAGGTGGAATTCCACGTAAATCAATTTCACCCTCGTTTTGTAGCGAGCCGGCAACACGTTCTTCGGCATCAGAAAGCGGCGCTTCTTCAGCAGGCATTTCACTTTGTTCAACTACTTTCTCTCTGTCCGCTTCACCTGGTTTCGTTTCTGAGGCAAGTTTTTCGCCGCTAAAAAGCTTGTCAAGCAGTGAGACTTCTTTTGCGACCTTCTCTTTTTTTTCTGCTTTTTCGGCAGCTTTTTCGGCGCCAGCTATGATACTACCGATTTCCCGGCTTTTTTTACTCTTTTTTTCGGTCTTACTATCAGAAGAATCCTTTTCTGAGCTGTCTTCCGGTGTAGAGATCGGTGCGCCTTCCATGTATTATTACCCTACCAGATTTACACTATTTTTCAACATGTTGCTCTCCATACTGCTCGCCGCTTTGTATAGCTCCAAGCATTTTTTTGACGCTGGGAATAACGTTTTCAGGCAACTCATCCAATCCGAACCAGCTAATGTGTTCGTGAACATCAGGCTCGGCGTTGTAAGGCTCACCTGCCCACTGCTCCGCCAAAAACACCATATTACACCATTCCATTTTGGGCTCATCAGTGACTTGAAGCCAAAAAGCGAGTTTGAATTTGGTGTTTTCTGGCTTAACTACTACGCCCACTTCCTCTTTGGCTTCTCTGACGGCAGCAGCCAAAAAACCCTCTTTCTTTTCAACTTTACCCGAAGGTAAGCCGTAGTATCCATCCATCCATCCTGTATTCTTCCGACGCACGAATAAGTACTTTCCGTCACGCTCAATGAGCATAAAAGCTGCACAGTACGGCCGCGCGGTTGTAGCGAACCTATCCACGATGTATCTTTCCGGTTTCGTCTATCTTGACAACACCTTCCCGCAGAACCTCAATGGCGTCGTCAACCACGCGAATAATCGTCGAGGGCTGGCGGTCGCCCATATTACCACCGTCAACATAAAAATCAACCGTTTCACCGAAGTATTCCTCTGCTTGCTGCATGGTTCGTGCGGTCGATTCACCGGCGTGATTGGCGCTAGTCGTCATGAGCGGTCCCGATACCTCGAGAAAGGCACGCAGGTCAACACTGTCTGGGATACGAACTGCGAGTGAATGCTTACCTTGGTGAAGATATGTCAGTTCATCACCACAAGGAATGACAATGCTTATGGGGTTTGGCCAGAAATACTCCACAGCCTTGAGGTAACGAGCCTTCATGCCAAGGTCTATCAGTTGTTGAATGTTCGCTGCCAGCACCGTACCAGGGTTCGCATCCCGTTTTTTGACCGTAAAGAGGCGCCGTACTGCCCCTGGATCTTGGGCGCGGCATACCAAGCCATAGACAGTATCGGTCGGCAACACACCGACAGCGCCCGTTTTGAGCAAAGCGTCAATCCCTGGGTTGTGCAAACCGTGAAATACCTGCACGCCTACTGCCCTTTGCTGTACACCATGTACGTCACGACAGCGAGCGCGGTAAAAATAATGACAGCTCCAACCATAGCTGCTATGGGCAACGTACTTGGTTGCTTTAGCTTAGCCGGCGCAGGCTTATCTGCTTGTTTGACAGGTTGTGGTACTTCAACCTTTTTGTCTTGGGGTACTGTCTGTACACTGGCCTGAGGCGTAGTACCTGGCTCGATTTGTACAGCTGCAGCACCTACATTGGCGCTTGCCTGCTCGACTGTAGCCTCTTGACCGGTCGAGGTCGTCGAGTATTCATTTTTCTGGGGCACCCCGACATCCAATACTTGACCTGATGTCGGAGCAGATTGAGCTACAGGAGCCTCCCGAGGAGCATTGTCTTGAGCGACTGATACTGGTTGCTTTTTGATGTCTGTATCCATGCCCTTATTGTACCAGTTTATTTGTTTGTGATCCCTGTTTTTTGTACAGGTCAAACCAACCATATGGCTCTGGCTGACACCGTGGCAACACATCTACCCCTAGCGAACGCTCGTTAAACTAACATCGGCAATTTTGCGCGGAGCACCCCCAGCCACATTTACGGCATATTCGGCTACTTCCGAAGCTCCAGCTATGCGGTACACAATAACCGAGTCATTCAACCAATACGATGGCACCTGCATGTTCTTCTGGGTGATAAGTGATTTATCCTTCCCATCCGAAAGACTTCGTAACAATAGCACTCCCGCATTGTCCCGCACATCCACCCAAGCACTTACTGTTAGCTTTGGACTATCGACAAAATACCGTGAGCTATAGCTAGATGGTGGCGTGGACTCCACGGGCGCGGAAGCACCGAGTGTGTACTCGTACCAGTTCGATGGGGTCTGAAATTTCAGTTTTGTGTAATCGCTCCGCAGTAAAGCCCAAGCGTCTCCACTAAACAATACTTTTTTACCAGTACCGTCTGTGTTTACTTTTGAGAACGTTTCTTTGGTGTTCGGGTCTGTCGCCGAAACCGTGTAGTACACCGTATTACCTATGAGCTCAATCCCGGCAAAATAGTTTGCATTGGCGAGCTGGAAGCGTTTGTTAGCCGCAAAGTCGTAGGCAATAATTTTCTGGCGGCTAGCGTTGGCGGCGCTGGCACCGGCAACCGTTTGACTGTAAACCAAGGTATCGCCGCGCCAACCAAGTAAAGTTACCTGTTCGGAATACTCGATATTAACCTGGTCGCCCGACTCGGTGTCGAGAACAAAAAGACCCGACAGAAGGTAACCGTCTTTATTACGTTTATCGTCCCTGGAAGACACAACGGCAACTTTGTCACCGCTGGGCTTAGGTAGGACAGCCATAGCCTGCGTTTCTAGACCTGTGCCTGCTAGCAAAAGTTCACGATTTTTTCCGTCAACGTGCATTTTGTAAACATCGAATTTACCAGTCTCTTTAGTGATGAAGATAGCGCGAGCTGACGGAACAAGGCTGCGTTTTACAACTCCGTCCTGAGCATCGGCAATGTCAATCTCTTCTGGCCGAAGACTGTCTTTTGAGATTTTTATATTAGCCGTACTACCAGGCGCAATCGTCATTACAGCTTTGCCGTCTTTGTTTGACTTGGCTGTTGCCTCACCGCTTGTTACTGAAACGTCGCTTACCGGCTTTCCCGACAGATAGTCAGTAAACACAAAACTAATTTTTTGACCAGTTGGTTTGAGCGTAAATTCACTGAGTTCAACAATAAGCATGCCAAAATCTACCTGTTTTTTAACTCCTGCCAAAGCCATTTTTCTTCTATCCACTTCGTGGGAACCTAAATGTATGCCGGCAAGTCGCACCTCGCCCTTATCATTTGTTTTGCCAGATACGCCGTCAACTTTAACTACCGCATTTTGCAAGGGCAGACTGGTCGCACCATCGAGTACGCTTACGAGTACACTAGAGCGCACCCCAGCAGTGTTTAACATCATATTTCGCACTGGCTTCGCAAAAATTACCACTAGCGCTAGCAGAACACCAACCATAATCGTGCCGTATCGACTCCACGGGCTGTCCCACCAGTGAAACCAAGCATTTTTCATCCGCTCAAACACAGATGGTTTCATGACGGTCGCCGGTGCAGCCAGCACACCCAATGCGGCATCTGCATCTTTATGCAGAATATCGTCGACTGCCGCTGCGGTGGCTTTTTCATCCTGCTCAGAAGAAGCTTTGAAGTCTTCTGGCAGCTGTTCCATATCGAGGTCTTTCTCGTATGAGCCGTCTTCGCCCTCCGTCGTAGGTAACACATCAACATCGCTCGCTTCTTCTTGTGGCGCTGCGCCATCGAAATCTGCAGCCTGCTGCTTTTCACTCAATTCGGGGGAGACAGCCTGCTCAGAACTTGGTTTCTGTGATAGTTCAGGGGCCGACTTCACTACGGGCATACTGCCGTCAAAGCCCTGGGCTGGTCCCATAATCTGGACGACATGTTCTTCGGCTTTTGCATCATCGGAACCTGTTTCGCTGATCGGTATTTTTGCCATTATGCTTATCCTTTAAGCACTATTGTAGCAGAGCGGGCAAGAATACTAGCAATCTACCTACGTCTCAAGAAAACCATTCGGATCCTCTGAAAATTGTTGACTCAAAAAATCGTAGCGAGCAGCAAAAACAGAGCGGGCTTCAGGTAGAGTTATTTTGCGCGTCCAATCTTTTTCCAGTTTGGCGCGGTTTGCAGCCATAAGCTCCTGCGTTGTAAGCCCCGGGTGCTCGCGCCAGTACAAGCTAAGGAACGGTCCGACCATATGCGAACAACCGTCGGCAGTTGCCACAATTTGCACTTCCAACGATGCCTCGCGCAAATCCAGCTCCATTTTTTTATCCATTGTTTCTATGCCCGTCACGGCACGCTCTACAAAATCCGCGGTGAAACCCATCTCTGTTAATTTTACCCTCCCAGACGAAAGTGTTTCATTATACTGGTCGTCAAAGTTTAGAATTTTTCCGTAATCATGCAGCCACACCATCACCTCCACGAGCTCACGGTCAGCCGCCGGATACTTGTCACACAGCTCAAACGCAATACGCTCCACAACCTCTAGGTGCCAGCGCACGAACCACTCGTGATGCACAAATGTTGCTTGCCCCGAAAGCTCCCGCACATGCCCTTTCCACAACTCAATCTTGTCCCGCAATTGTTCGCCCTCCCTTTTCTATTGTGGTGCTTGAAATAATGCGATGAAAACCGGCAACCTTGAGTTTGTTTTCATGCGTTCATTGTAGCAGAGCTAGCTAACCCGGCTCTAAAGATACGCCGCTGACCGCGGGTAGGGTAGGCGAGTGTGCTTACGACGAGCTTAAGTTAGATACTAGCGCCCGGCGGCGGTGGTATATGATGGCAATCATTATGAAGTTGCCAATGAAAATATAAAGTGGGTAAACAAGTTTGGTTAAGTTCGGGTTGCTTACAGAGAGAGCACCGAGTAACCCAGCGGCAGTTGCCATGACCCAGGTCGAGAGAGTTTCGGTTTGAGGTGCCTCCCACGTCTTGACTATCGTCAAGCTGCAACCGACCATATCAACAAAAACGATGATAAGCAGCGCTATAAGTGGACTGTGTAAAACCTGCGATAGTACCATGCCCAGGGCAGCGACTATCAAAGTCGCCGTATCCTGTTTTTTAAAATGGCCATAGCCGTACTTTAGCGAAAAAAATGCTATGGCACCACACCCTGTTACACTACCGACAGTCATCAGCAAAGACCAGCGACTGCCTGCCTGAAACTGGGCGATTACCGACATCACACCAAGTCCTAGCCATACCCACCAAGTCGCCCGTTCTGGCTTAGTAGTACGCCGCAAGATGTCGCGTATATATGGCACGACACAGAGTATCATCAGTAGCCCAGAAGCAATACCTAACCCCGCTCGCAGTGTTTCGTTCATACCGCTCATTGTAGCAGCTAGAGTATACTTAGTGACATGAGTGAGATCTTACGATTGCCGGGGCTTGTAGACGTGCATGTGCATTTGCGAGAGCCAGGGCAAACAGACAAGGAAGATTTTGCGACTGGCACGCGGGCGGCGCTAGCGGGCGGTTTTACTACCGTTTGTGATATGCCTAACAATGCCGAGCCAATTACTACGCCCGAGCGACTTGAAGCCAAAATTGCATTGGCAGGGCAAAAAGTAGTGTGCGACATAGGCTTTCACTATGGCTCTCTGGGAGATAATCTCGACACTTTCGCGGCTGGCGCGAAACATTCTATTGGCCTAAAAGTGTACCTAAATAACACCACCGGCGGTTACACGCTCGACCCTGCCAGACTCAAAGAAATTTACGCGGCCTGGCCGCGCCAACAAGTTGTTTTACTGCATACCGAAGAAGACACTATAGATATCGCCATTGCCTCCCTAGAGGGACTCGACCGCCCAGTGCATATTTGCCACATGCCCAGCCGCGCGGTACTTGAGAAAATCATTGCCGCAAAAAAACGCGGTCTACCGGTTACCTGCGGCGTTACACCGCACCACCTGTTTCTGACTGAAAGTGATGTCGCGCGCTTGGGTGTGTACGGCATGATGAAGCCCCCGCTTAAAACCCAGGCTGACCAAGACTTTTTGTGGCAGCACCTGGGCGACATTGACATTTTTGAGTCAGACCACGCCCCGCACACACGTTCCGACAAGCAAGCTGGTGCATTTGGCGTACCAAACCTCGAAACAACTCTGCCTTTGCTGCTCAAAGCGCGCGCTGAGGGCAAAATCACGCTGGAGCAGATAGTAGAAAAATGCTTTACGAAACCAAGTGCACTTTTTGGCTTACCAACAGATGAGTCAACTTATGTCGAAGTGAAAATGGAGTCGTACGTTATCCAAAATGCCGACCTCCAAACCAAGTGTGGCTGGTCGCCATTTGACGGAGTAGAAGTCCCTGGCAGCGTCACCCGTGTAATTCTTCATGGCCAGCCCGTCTACGAAAACGGCACTTTTTTCCCTGCATCCACTGGCACCATCCTTACCCCATTTTCTTAAATCCGGTACGCTGCCCGCGTAGCGGGGTTCGTTTCTTAAGAGAGGCTCGTCTCACTTCGGCTGTTCATATCACTTCGCTCATGAACAGCCCGCACTATCCCGCCCCGCCTCTCTTGAGAACCGGCGGGACGACCGTGCTTCGCACGGGTGCCTGGGGCAACAGTGAACCCATTATCTCAGTGGTTAATGCTGGCTAAAGAGGTGGTCAAGCAGCGCCATGCGCACATACACGCCGTTGTGAGACTGCCGGAAATAAACAGCGCGCGGGTCGTTATCTACTTCAACCGTTATCTCCGCCACCCGCGGCAGTGGATGCATAATAATCGACTTCTCTTTCATACCAGCCAACACACTTTCATCTATCACGAAATTGTCTTCCACGCTCTGGTCTTTCAGCCGCTCTTTCTGAAGCCGCGTCCAGTACACAACGTCTGCTGCCCGTACCGCAGCTTTCACATCATCTGTCTCCGTAAACGACATACCACGGTTTTTGAGCAGTGCTTTAATGTCGTCACCCATTTGCAGCTGTGGGACTGACACAAAGGTAAAACTTGTGCCCTTGTAGTTACTCATGACTTGCGCGAGCGAGCGAACAGTACGGCCGTGCGCGAGGTCGCCACCCATTACGACGTTGAGGCCTTCGAGTGTGCCCATTTCGCGCCAAATAGTGTAGACATCCAGCAAAGCTTGTGTTGGGTGCTCGCCAGTGCCGTCGCCGGCATTGATAATCGGAACTGGACTGGCCGCAGCTGCTTTATCGACAATACCCGTTTCTTTGTGACGAATCACGATGGCATCGGCGTAGCCACCCACCACCCGTACGGTGTCTTCTATGGTTTCGCCTTTTATGGCAGATGAGAACTCTAGCGCATTTTCGGTACTGACGATGCCCGCTCCCAACCGCTGTGCGGCAGATTCATGGCTCAGACGTGTGCGCGTAGATGGTTCGTAGAACAGAGTTGCAACAATCTTATCCGGATAAAGTTCACGGAGCTGCTTTCTTCCATCTGAGGTTTCTAGCAGTGTACGATATTCCTCGGCTTTTTGCATAAGCCCGCTCAAAACCTCTGGCGTGAGCTGATTCGCCGCCACTAAATGCTGCATAAACCCTCCTAATTATCCTAGATATTGTACTACGATTTTTATTAGGCGGCGTGTAGTATTTCTTAAGCCGGCACCCTTCCCTGTGTATATACAGCGCAAGCGCGACCTGGTCTATCCAGCCCTGGATACGTTGCGACCGCTAGTTCGTATCCGCAATCTAGGAACCTACGTAGGCTAGATCCAGTCCGGCATAAGGCATAAGGAACCCAATCTTCTGCGGTTCTCGCACATGTAAGACGCTTTATAACATGTTTACCAAGTTCTTTCCCTCTAAAATCATTCGGTACCCACAAAGAACCTATCTGCCTAAATTTACCACCAAGTATTGTCGTATCACCTGATGTTGTTTGACTTATGACAGGAGTAGCCTGTTCATCTGGACGCTTGTAGCGACCATACGCCGCCGGTACTCCACGAATGGACAACACAAGGCTGAGCGGACTAAGCCAAAGTGTTTCTGGCGTCACAGGCACCATGGTTTCTGTCTCCTTATTAATTCCCGCGGCAACCAGCTCCAACACGTTATCTGGTGGCTGCTTACCGGGTGTAAAAAACTCGAATTTTATTACTTCTGTCATGTGTTTTAACTTCCATATTAAAAGCCCCCGTTTATTTATAAAACGAGGGCATGTACGCAAATATTATAAATGCATGCCCCTACGGGCGCGGACGGAGACAAAAACCGCAAACATGCAAAACCATAAAAAGATTGTACCTAGCAAGCTAGTAAAACACAACTATTCTTCAGCTATGCGTACTGAGAGTTCTTTCAACTGTTGGTCGTCGACGTGGCTCGGTGAGTTCATCATAACATCAAGGCCGCTGCCGTTTTTGGGGAATGCCACGATTTCTCGGATGTTTTCTTCGCCCATGAGCACCATAAACAGGCGATCTAGGCCAAAGGCGCAACCGGCATGAGGTGGCGCGCCGTACTTAAACGCGTTTAACATAGCGCCAAATTTTTCTTCCACATAAACTTCGTCAAATCCAAGCAGCCCAAATACTTTGTAAAGCACTTCGGGGTTATGATTACGCACACCACCACTACATATTTCGTAACCGTTTGCGACCATGTCATATTGATCCGCCAAGATTTCCAGCTTGTTTTCGGTATGCTCCAGGGCTTGCGCACCGCCCTTTGGCATACTGAACGGGTTATGGCCAAAGTCCATTTTGCCCGATTTTTCATCGAGCTCATAGAAAGGAAAATCTATAATCCAGCACAATGCGACAACATTCGAATCCTTCAGGTTGAAATGGGCAGCAAATTCATTTCTCAGCCGTCCAAGCACCTTGTTAGCGACATGCCTCGTGTCGGCTCCAAAGAACACTGCATCGCCGTCTTCAGCCTGGGATCGGTTTTTTACTTCGGTGAGTTCAACTTCATTCATAAATTTAGCAATCGGTGATTGCACTTCGCCATCTTTGTACGTGAGGTAGGCCAACCCGCCAGCACCCTCGCTTTTGGCAATTTCTGTAAAACTGTCTATTTGCGAGCGCGAAAGCGAAGCGCCACCTTTGACGCAAATGGCTTTGACTGCTCCGCCGTTTGCAACGGCATTTTTGAATACGCCAAATTCGGATTTCTCAAATACGTCAGATAACTCGATCAGCTCCATTCCGAAACGCAGGTCCGGCTTATCACTGCCATATTTTTCTATCGCCTCAGTGAAAGGGATACGCGGGACGTCGGTTGTCAGCAACGTTTTACCGGCAAATTCTGTGACAAGTTTTGTTATAAGCGGATCAAATGTAGTGCGCACTTCTTCGCCGTCCTCTACAAAACTCATTTCGGCATCGAGATGGTAAAACTCGCCGTAGAGCCGATCTGCCCGTGGGTCTTCGTCTCGGAAGCATGCCGCCAGTTGGTAATAGCGCGGCACGCCGCCTACCATAAGGAGCTGCTTAAATTGCTGCGGCGCCTGGGGAAGGGCATAGAATTTGCCGGGATGTATACGCGAAGGGATGAGGAAATCACGTGCGCCCTCGGGGCTACTATTGGCCAGAATTGGTGTAGCAACTTCGGTAAAACCTTGCGATTCTACATAATCTCGCATAAATTTATAGTAGGCTGCTCGTTTCTTGAGCATGTGCTGCATCTTGGGACGACGTAAGTCTAGGTATCGGTAGCGCAGACGAAGTTCTTCGTTTGCTTGCGCTTCGGCAAATGGCTGTATGGGTAATGTATCAGCGCGGTTTAAGATACGTATTTCAGCGACTTTCACTTCGACACCACCAGTTTCCAGGTGTGGATTACGCAAATTTTCACTCCGTTCTACCACCATTCCTTCTGCGGCAATGACGTATTCGTCGCGCAACTCCTCGGCTGTCTTGAACGCCTTTGCTGTCTCTGGGTTTATGACGAGCTGGAGTAGCCCGCTGTGATCACGTAGATCGATAAATATCAGGCCACCATGATCGCGGCGCGACTGCACCCAGCCCATCACGGTAATCCCCTGACCGACTTTTGATATTGATTCAGTAGCAAGTGTACGCATAAATAGTTATCCTCATAAGTTGATAGCGGCGCTTTTCTCTAGGATCGATCACACAAGCAGCCCGGCCAGACTACCTGCCGACCCGTAAATTACTATCTGTAAAAAACCGCTGTCTCATCTGCCCCCATTCTACCACCCTCCCCCATAATTCTCTCTCTTTCATAACAAATCTGTCGCGCTCGCGACAGATTTGTTATGATTAAAATATGAGGATAAAACCGATTGACTATCGAACGAATTATAGAAGCAAGAAACATCCGGCGTTAATTTTCGTATTACGTGGCCTGATGCCCTATACGCAAGAGAACGTGCTACTAAGTTTTAAGCCTGGGTTGTTTTTTGCAGAACTTGAAAAAGTGTCTGGTTACAAGCAGGCGACCCTTAAGACCACCTACTACCGCGCCCGGCAAAATGGTCTAATTGCACAAGATATTGTCCCGATACTAACCGAGAAAGGTATGCACAAAGTTCGTCCGTATATTGCTCGCAAACTCAGTAATGATGCACGACTAATTGTCCTCTTTGACATTCCTCAGCAGAGAGCACACATTCGGGAGACCCTGCGGCGGCTCCTGAAAAATCTTGGGTTTGAAATGGTACAACGTAGTGTATGGGTAACAGACATGGATTATCGAGATGTGCTGCTTGAAGCAATAGAGTCTTTGGAATTGAAAGACTGCGTAGAAGTACACGAGAGTCTCCGCTTATATCCCAAAAAATAGTAGCATTTTTGTCGCGGTTGCAATGTTTTTGTTATGGGGGTGAGGTTATTGGTGGGGGTGAATAATCAGTTGGTTGTTTCTGGGGCGTGAGACGACTTGGTGGAAGTGTGGTCTTTATGTGCAGCGGCGGCGGCCACGGCGCGAAGATCGTCATACTTGTCGAATTCATCGACGATGAGCTTGCCGATCACACGCTCCAGTACGTCTTCGATGGTAATAATGCCGACATACTCCTCGAAGCTATTGACCACTATAAACAGATGCTGCTTAGTTTTTATAAAAGCCTGTAGCGTCTGGTAGAGCGTAAAATCTTCATGCACATAAGTTACCTTGCGGCGCATAATATTTCGCACTACACCTGAGCGCTTTGTCGAAACTAGATCATGCAAATACAACACGCCAACAATGTTGTCCTTCTTTACTTCGTACACCGGAAAACGACTATGCCCACTGGCATGTAGCTCACCCATAAGCACCGGTCCGACGGCTTCATCGGCTGAAACCGACTTGGTAACGCGCTTCGGCACGAGCGCATCAGATACATGCTTATCGCCAAAGGTCAGCGCATGTGCCAGTAAATCAATTTCACCGTGGGCAATTCGATTATCCGGTTGGTTTTTTTGCTTTTGGAGCAGTTCGGCGAAATCTTCTTTCTCGTACATACCGCTGTGCACATGCAGGGGGAAGACTTTGCGAACAAACCGGCTCAACATTTGCAAAGGCGGATGGAGCCTTTCAAGCAACCACGCCAGAGGTGGCGAAGCTTTTGAAGCAAGCCAAAGGGCAGATTTGCTCGCTCCACCATTTGCTTGAACAACCCGAGCGCCAACCCCGCCAACTACCAAAAGCACCGGCACCGCCAGCCACATGCCAAGCGCTCGTTCTAAAAAGACAATACTGCCGTAGGCTAACACCAGTGTAAGAACTCCCAGTACCAGCCGTGCGCTAACGCCGTACGAAACAGAGCGGTAAAGTAGACTGGCTATTTCATCACCCCCTCGCGCCCGCCTTTTGAGTTCCTTGGCGGGAACATGGCCGAAAGCATGATACAGCACAGCAAACATGATAGCGAGAATTGCACTGATGAGACCGACTAGAAACTGTGTCATTAGTAATAGTATAGCAACATCCGACAGCAGCTGTAGCATGCACCGAAATGTGATACCATAGCAAGACTAGTTATCAGGAGGAATACATGGATAAACGATTTTTAGCAATCATTGGGATTATAATTGTTGCCTTTGTAGGCGTCATACTACTTAACAACAAGACCGACACCACTTCTGGTGACAAAAAGAACAGCGCCACCCAAGCAACGAGTCACTTCGCTGGAAAACTAGATAGTAAAATTACCTTTACGGAATACGGTGACTACCAATGCGCAGCGTGCAAAAGCTTCTACCCAATAGCGAAGGAAATTAAAGAGAAATACGGGGACAGAGTACGCTTTCAATTCCGTAATCTTCCGCTCACTTCTATACACCCGAATGCATTTGCTGGCGCTCGCGCTGCCGAAGCAGCCGATCTTCAGGGCAAGTTCTGGGAGATGCACGACTTACTCTATGAAAATCAGGACCCTTACGGTACATCTGGGTGGGTCGCAAGCAAAGACCCCCTTTCTCAGTATTTTGTAAAATACGCTGAGCAGGTTGGACTAGACACGGCTAAATTTCGAACCGACTTTGCCAGCGCCGTGGTAAACACCCGCATAAACGCTGACCTAGATGTCTACAAAGCAACCAAAGAGGAGCTCTCGACGCCAACCTACTTTATAAATGGAAAGAAGATTGTCAATAGCCGCCTGCTTGATAATCAAAACCCCCCGCAGCCTAGTGTTGAGGCGTTTAGTAGGGTTCTTGATGAAGCACTCGCTGCAAAGAAATAGCTACTGCTAGTAGTGGATGTACTGCTGCCAGCCCGGTCGTTTAACGCGAATGCGCACGGCAATCGTTTCGTGTGTCAGTTTAATTGGTATAGACATACTATCTCCCTTGTGACACTCAAAAGACCTCGCCCTTGAAGGTATCACTTTTTTTATGTAAATGTTTTTGTCTCTATGCACCTCGCCGTGCAACAGAAGATAATATAACTATAGCAATACGCTTATGCTGAAGTCAATGCATACGCGTGGTAGTTTTTGCAGCAGTGTAAGCCTGTTAAAGATAAAGCCATTCCTGATTTGCATATACTTTTACACTTGCAAGTAGCCCCTTTGCGCCACGTTTTTCGCGCAAGGCAGCGCGAATATGGCTTGAGCTGACAGCCGGCGCGTGGCTCTCGAAGACAATAACTTCGGCGTGGGATGATGGTATTTTGCTAAGAATCTTTTTGATACTGTCGGCAGACTCATTTTCACGCCGACCAACGCACAGCTCAACCGATCGCAGGAATTGTTTGACGTATGCCCACTTCGCCATGTGCTGCAAAACATCTGAGCCACACAAAAAAACAAGCTCTGCTCCTGGAAATTCATGCTGCAACCGTGGTAAGGTATGCGCCACCGAGAATGTCTTATCCGCAAGCTCTAGCACTTTTAGGTGAGGGTAAGGCCGGACTGCTCGACGAACCATAGCAACGCGATGCGCAAAATGAGTTGCCTGGCGTTTGGCACGAGGAACCCGTTCTGGGACAAAGTAGACCGCTTCGAGTTGCGCTACTTCGGCAGCCTGCAGGGCAAATGCCACATGCCCGGCGTGTACCGGATCAAACGTACCACTGTATATACCGATTCTGGATCGTTTTGTCCGAGATACACTTTTTGCCTCTGTTGATTTCATTGTATTTGACTATTTGATTGCCTGAAGTGGAGCTTTTGCCTGGCTCGAAGCAACAAAAAATGCGTAAAGACCAAAGAGCATAGCACTATAGAAAAGATCGCCCAGCAATGTACCGCGGAAGAATGGGATAGCGTTAATGTAGCATTGTATGAGACCGGCGCCCGTCTTGGGGTACATGAGACCCTGCATCCACACGCCGAAGTTAGTAACTAGAAAAAACAAAACTGAAGCTCCGACGCTGCTCGCAACGACACGGCTAAACCGTAAAGCCGTCAAATACTTGCCGGCAATGAGAGCAATGAGCGCAAAACTTCCCCAAGTGTAAAGCACAAGCGGATGCAGCCCAATGATGATATCGCTTGTCACCATCGCGATAACTGGCACAACAAGCGCCCAGCGTCGCGGTAAGATGGCCCCACTAAACAGCGCCACGGCGGCAAGTGGTGCAAAGTTTGCCGGATGCGGTACAAGTCGTGCAAAGACCGCAAATGCCACAAGCATTAATGCAAGGCTCAGTTTTAGCCAAAGACTGCTGTTGTCAGCTATGCGAAAGCTGCTCATAGTTTGATGTCCTCAAGCTTCCAGGCGATTTTGTCGCCAGACTTGTTCTGGTAAGTTCCCGCGCCTTCATTTGCATAAACCTCATCGACATAGAATGCCCAGTAATTTTTGCCCTCTTCGGCCATTACCCCATTAATGCCAACTACCATGGTCCCGAAGCTACTTTCCTTGGTATCGACCTTGGCAAGTGACTGCAAAGTCTGAAGGGCGGTTTGCCCAACAGCTCCGTTGTAGCGTACAATTTTTTTATCAGCTGTAGATGTAATTTGTTTTGCAACCGCTTGGCTTCGCTGCACTGTTTTGGTTGGCTGAGTGTCTCGATTTACTGTGTACGCCCCGACACCCCCTGCTAAAATTAGCACCACGGCGGCAATTGCTAGTTTATTTTTCATCTTTCTTCCTTTTCTCGAGCCATTGTAATACAAAAAAATCGCCACACGCGGTGACGACAATATATTTTGTCACGACCTGCTCGGGTTACACTACCGCGAACGAAGATCTGACTTACCTTCTCGAATGGGAGGATTACAGTTGCGGCACAGTGTTGGAATCTCACCAACTTCCACGTTTCACGACGTTCAAATTGTTAAGTGACTAGAGTGTAGCACGGTCGCTAGTACGCTAGATATAGTAATTTTTACCAAACACGCATATTGCACCACTAAGCCTGCTCGGCCGGCAGAGCCGTGAAGCACTGCTGCTAAAAACGAGATATCCGTGATAAAAACTATTTCGAGTTGTGGGTGCGGAGATTTGCTAGGCGAGATGTAAAGCTCTGGGCGGAGCCTTCAAGACCGAGAACACGAAAAGCAGCCAAGACAACTGCAATATCTTGGAGCTGCTGCTCGGTAGCAATGGCTTGCCCTTCGACGTCAGCAAATAGCTTCTCGACCTTCTCGATCAGCCACTTTTCCTCTGCTGGTTTCACTTCGTTTGTCAGGAGCGATTTTTCGATTTGTAGCGTTGGAGCAACTACCTCGAGTGAGCGAGCGCTGTAATCACGCTTCACAAGATGCCCACGCTTAATTAGATTACCGACATGCAGCGCTACAGTCGCAACCGACGTGTACTGCAGTCCGTTCATTATTTCGCGGTAGCTTGGACTGTAGCCATGTTCGGCAATAAACTGTTCAATATAGCCCAAAAGTTCTTTCTGTTTTTTGGTGGGTCGCACTGTTTTCACCGTAGATTCACCAACAACAGATACGGCTTTAACCTCATTTGTTTGCTTTTCGTTCATGATTTTATACTACCATTTTTGAACACCCAATGTTTATACCAAAACCATTTCCAGACGGTGAAGAAGAGGCTGGAAATCCAGAGACCGATGAATGGGGTAACCCCAAGCCACTTAAGGCCGCCGACAATAGCGTAATCTATGGGAATATTTAGCAAACTAAATGGTACGTACTTCTTGAGGATTTTTTTGTGGCCCTGTTGCCTGGCTGAATAATTAAATGCAAGGTAGTGCTGGACGAGGTAGTTGAGCAACCAGCCGACCAAATCAGCTATGCCCTTGGCAATAAGCCAATGCCAATGAAATACGCCGTATAACAATGCAAATATGAAGTATCCGCTCACAAAAAGACTGCCCCGCCAAGGTTAAAAAAGAAAAACTGTTTCGCAGTTTTTGGTAGCTGGAAGTATGTTGTTGGTGATTTGGAGTGTTTAAGCATGTTGTTTCTGGGGCTTTTTTGAAGTTGGCAGCCAGGCAAGACCAATGGCCGCCAGCCCCCACCACAGGTAGGCAAGAGTAACGTCTGCCCAAGCATAGGAAAGTAAATTTACGAGTGTTAAGCCTGCCAGTGTCGCAAAAAGCATGCGCGCTAACCCCTCTTTGCGAGCGTACAGCGACCGGCCAAGCCTGTAACATACGGTGACGAAAAGCCCCATGCCAAGCCATCCTATCTCTTGGCCTAGCCCCAAAAAGTAATTTTCACTGATGCGTGCAGGGATGTCATCTTCCAACATAGAGGCCGGTCCGGCCGTCCCGAGCCCTCGCCCAAACGGTTCACTGACAACATCTTTAATCCCAATTCGTAATGCGCTGAGACGATCCTCATTTGAGGTTTGCTCAGCTGTTGATTGATCATTAACATGTAGGACTGCGTTTTTGAAGCCTTGATTTGCTTGAAGAAGAAAAAGAGCTGATACGAGCAGGGCGAAAACTCCGAGAGCAAAAGGTAGTACTACTCGGGCACCTTTCATAAACCCTCTTTTTGCACCTAGCCAGACGGTCATAGTTACTAACAGACCGAGCCAAGCACTGCGCGAAAAACTGACTAGCATTGCTCCAGCAGCCAGCAAGAGCAAGAGATACCTCCCCGAAATTTTTAGCATGGCAACCCATAACAATCCAATGCCCAGCACCAGATACGCGCCAAGTGGGTTAGGCCCACGCAGGGTAGATTGTGCCCGGATTGTTAGGGTGTCTTGGTTAATGGTCTGAACCGGCGTAATTGTAACGCCTGTCTGATACCCAAAATGGCTCAGGAAATCTGGAGGTAGGACAAAAAATTGTAATAGTGCAAAGACAGACACAATGCCAAGAGGAAACACGATAAGACGTTGCCAGTGCCTGTGCAGCCAATCACTTTGCAAAGCAACAGCATACACGAGCCAAAACCATACAACATGACGAGTATTGAGTAATAGGCTATACGCCGCCACCTGGACGTCCATAGTGCCGAAAATACTGGTACCCATAAAATAGATAAGATTAACTAAGAGATAGCTTGCTGGCAACCAAGCAAGTTTATGCTGCTGCAGACTGCGCCACGCCGGTTTTACGCTCTTTGAAAACAGCAGCCAACCAACTATGAGGAGGAGTACACATTCGGGTAGAAGCCTGATGAGTGTATAGTTTGCGCCCAGATGTGCACCTGAGACGGTTAAGAAAGCATGAAACGGCACGAACAGCAGTACCAATGCTACGGCATAGTCAGGTAGTGCCCCTGTTCTACGTGGCAGCGACTCACGCCGCGCCGTGAAACTAGTTTTGCCCTTCGCGATTAGCCTATGCATAGCTATAGTATAGCCGAACCTACATCCGGGTTTTGAGCAATCCTATCTTCACTCTATACTAGTACTATGACTACACAGAGGCCAATAGTTCTAACTGGATCAATAGCGATAGACCGGATTATGAGTTTCGGCGGCTCGTACAGCGACCATTTGCACCCCGAAAAACTTGAGTCGGTGTCTGTTTCGATATTTCTTGACAGTCTTCATGATAGCTTCGGGGGCGTCGCGGCAAATATTGCCTACGGTCTTACACTGCTAGGTGATGAGCCTTACTTGCTTGGTTCAGTCGGACCCGATGCGGTTGAATACATGGAAAAGCTCGCCCGACATGGCGTCAACATCGGGCATATTTGTGAGAGCACTCTGCCGACAGCGAGCTTTAACGTCATTACCGACCGTGACCAAAACCAAGTCGGCGGTTTTTACCCAGGAGCTATGTTTGACAGTAGTGAGCTTCACTTGGAGCCGTGGTATGAGTACAATCCAATCGTTGTTATTTCGCCTCATGACCCGACTGCAATGCGCCGCCAAGTCGCGGAATGTCGGGAGCACGGTCTTACACTCTGCTATGATATTGGCCAACAAGTTTCAAACGCCCCGATCGAAGATTTGTTGGCGGGACTGGAGGCGGCGGAGGTACTGATATTAAACGACTATGAATTGGCCGTACTAAGCACTAAAACAGGCCTTAGCGTTGAAGACATCTTCGCCGAAGTCCCTGTAGTTATTACTACCCACGGACCCGAGGGTTCACGGGCGGACGGCGCACAGCTCACTGAGCCTGTTTCTGTGGGAGTAGCTAGACCAGAACGTGTCGCCGACCCAACGGGTGCCGGAGATGCCTACCGCGCTGGTTTTTTGTATGGATATGCGCGGGGTTGGCCATTGCAGGACAGTATGCAACTTGGCGCTGTTTGCAGCAGTTTTGCGATTGAAACCGTCGGGACACAAACACATACGTGCACACGGGAAACAATTGCCGCTCGGTACCGCGTGGCATTTTCTGAAACAATTGATTTATCATAAAGGAGCACAGTAATGAACGAAACAAATAGCTACAAAGTTGCCGACATTTCCCTCGCTGAATGGGGACGACGAGAAATTACTTTAGCGGAAAAGGAGATGCCGGGGTTAATGGCACTGCGCGCAGAGTATAAGGCCGCCCAGCCACTTCAAGGCGCCCGAATTGCCGGATCGTTGCACATGACCATACAAACAGCTGTACTCATAGAGACACTCGTTGACCTGGGTGCAGAGGTACGCTGGGCCTCTTGCAACATTTTTAGCACACAGGATCAAGCCGCGGCGGCAATTGCGGTAACCGGCGTTCCGGTGTTTGCCTGGAAGGGAGAGGCTGAAAAGGATTACTGGTGGTGCACCGAGCAAACGCTGTTATTTGGGGACGGCAAGGGGCCAAACATGCTACTAGATGACGGCGGCGATTTAACGGGACTTGTACACACGAAACATCCTGAACTACTGGCTGACATAAAAGGCGTAAGTGAGGAAACAACCACTGGTGTTCACCATCTTTATCAGATGCTGGAAAAGGGTGAACTGCGGTTGCCAGCTATAAATGTTAATGATTCGGTCACTAAAAGTAAGTTTGATAACAAATATGGCTGCCGCGAGTCGTTGGTCGATGGGATTAAGCGTGCCACAGATGTTATGTTAGCGGGCAAGGTAGCCGTAGTGGCCGGATACGGTGATGTCGGCAAAGGCAGTGCTCAGTCGTTGGCGGCGTATGGCTGCCGTGTGCTTGTGACTGAAATCGACCCTATTTGCGCACTTCAGGCGCAAATGGAAGGCTACGAAGTTGTGCGCATGGAACAGGCTGTACAAGAGGGAGATGTCTTTGTAACCACTACTGGTTGTAAAGATATCATTACGCTGGATCATATGAAGGCTATGAAAGACTCGGCAATTGTGTGCAACATTGGCCATTTCGATGTTGAAATACAGGTGTCGGCCTTGCAGGACATGCCAGGCATTAAGCACGAAGAAATAAAACCACAGGTTGATTTATACACCTTTGCTGATGGCCACCGAGTAATCCTGCTTGCAGAGGGTCGTTTGGTAAACCTTGGCTGTGCAACTGGTCACCCGAGTTTTGTCATGAGTAACAGTTTCTGTAACCAGGTGCTGGCACAGATTGAACTCTGGACCAAAGACCACAAAGTCGGCATTTACATGCTGCCCAAAGAGCTCGATGAAAAGGTTGCTCGCCTGCACGTTGAGGCACTCGGCGGCAAGCTAACCGAGCTGTCTGATGCTCAGTCCGACTATATCGGCATACCGAAAACTGGCCCCTACAAGCCTGACCATTACCGATATTAGGCTCGACTTACCCGCTGCTACTAAAAAGGGTTACGGCGTGGTTACGCTCCCGGCCGTTGTGTTATACTTGTCGTACTTAACAAGTGAGATATCGAGAGTACGGTGAGCGGACTAGCGCGTTGACCCGTCGGCAACCATCAGTTTTACCTGAACGGTGCTTCATCTAGCCTCTATTACTAAGGTAATGGCGGGAAGATATGTGTGACCACTATCCTTTCCTGCCGGGAAAGGTTTTTTATTTTATATGACAAATACAGTTGGCGATTCAACGCTTTTTACCAGCGAATCAGTGTGCGCTGGACATCCTGATAAAATGGCTGACGCCGTCAGTGACGCTCTGGTTGACGCCGTACTGACGCTTGATCCAAATGCGCGAACCGGTATAGAAACGGTGGTGGGAGCAAACCAAATTAGCTTGTTTGGAGAGATTAAAACAACGGCAAAAGTAGATTTTGAGAGTGTTGTCCGCGGTAAAATTAAACAGCTTGGCTATACCGATCCCAAGTGGAAATTCTCGGCAGAAGGATCGCATTTTACAAACTTTTTGCACCAACAATCGCCCGAAATCGCACTGGGTGTCGACCAAGACGGTGCCGGCGATCAGGGCATGATGTTTGGGTTTGCATGCAGTGAAACACCCGAGCTAATGCCCTTACCGATTGCCCTTGGCCATGCTCTGACGCGCAGGATTGACGAGTGCCGCGAGAACGGTGTGCTGAAGTGGTTGCGGCCAGACGGCAAAGCCCAAGTGACTGTGCGATACAACGAAGACGGCCAGCCGGTGGCCATAGAGAAACTGGTCGCTGCTGTCGCCCATGATGAAAAAACATCTGCAGAACAGGTTCGGAAAGATGTGATTGACCGAGTCTTCACGCCAGTACTGCGTCATTACAAGCTTAAACTGCCAGCCGAGCACAACATTGTAGTCAACGGCACGGGCTTATGGCATATTCCCGGACCAGAATCTGATGCAGGTTTGACTGGACGAAAGATAGTGGTCGATACATACGGCGGCTACGCCCGGGTGGGTGGCGGCGCTTTCAGTGGGAAAGATCCAAGCAAAGTCGACCGTTCTGGCGCATACGCAGCCCGATACATCGCTAAAAACATCGTTGCCGCCGGGCTTGCTACCAAATGCGAAGTTGGCCTAGCCTATGTGATTGGCCAGCCAAAGCCGCTCATGCAAACCATTGATACCTTTGGCACCGCCACGGTTAACGAGGCCGAACTCTACATTTTCAAAGATAAACTCATTGATACAAGCGTCAAAGGCATCATTGAAACCCTCGACCTTCGCCGCCCCATTTACTCGCAGACTTCCGCCTACGGCCACTTTGGTAAACCTGACCTGCCCTGGGAAAAAATCGTGTCAGTATGATGCATGCCTGCGGCACCTTACCGGAGGGACTAATCCCCTCCTCACCTTTTGGGTATTAATCCGACCAAACTGAGCTTTTGACTCCTCTGGTTCCGAGCATACGCCGAAAAATGATACAATCTTTGTAGATGAAAAACAATGCATCGCTCGTGTACAACTTTTTTTTGATGGTAGGCGACGGCGTTGCGCTCCTAGTTAGCTTTGTCGCTGCTTTTGTCATACGCGGCTCCAGCAGTGTCGCTGTGGCGCAACCGGTTGACAGCAGCACGTACATATTACTTTTTGTCAGTTTACTTCCCTTTTGGATCTTCATATTCGCGCTGCTAGGGCTATATAACGCAAATATCTATGAACGACGTTTTGCAGAGGCAGGCAGGCTATTCGTCGGGTCGTTCATTGGACTGCTTTTTATGGTTTTTTGGGATTATATGAGCCTTCAAACCGTGTTCCCGGCAAAGTTGGTGCCCATATATGGTTTTGGGATAGCCTTTGTGCTGCTTTTGTCGCTAAGGAACATTGCACGGATTATTCGAACCGCCCTGTTTAACTACGGTATTGGGCTAAACAGAATTGTTATTATCGGAAAAACTCCTATCACAACCGAGCTGTTAACATCGCTGGCAAATACAAAGCAATCAGGGTATGAAATTGCGGGCGTTATAGGTTATGGAAAACTCCTACCGCCAGGCGTTCAGGGGTTCGCGTCGTTCAACGACTTTCTGGCAAGCAAGCCAAATAATATTCACAATATTATTCAGACAGAACTCTACGCCGATGAGAGAGACAATGCAGCAATATTTGACTTTGCCCAGGAACATCACATAAGCTACCGCTTTGTACCAGGCAACAATGAACTGTTCGTTGGCAATATAGATGTTGATCTGTTTCGAAATAGCATACCTGTTATACATGTACATCACACGGCACTGTTTGGCTGGGGGCGCATCCTTAAACGTCTGACTGATATAGTATTTGGCAGCTTACTGCTCCTGCTTAGCTTACCGTTATGGCTAGCCGTGGTGGTTCTTATAAAGCTGTCTGACACTTCGGGGCCAGTGTTTTACAGGGCGAAGCGGATGAGTCGGTTCGGCACAACTATACGGGTCTACAAATTTCGTACCATGAAGCAAGCCTACAACAATATGTCTCCCGAGGATGGTTTTGCTAAGATGGGTCGACCAGAACTTGCCAAGAAGTATCGGGAAAACGGTGACCAGCTTAAAAATGATCCGCGTGTCACGTCTGTTGGCCGTTTTTTACGCGCTACGAGCCTCGATGAACTGCCGCAGCTATGGAATGTGGTTCGGGGTGACATTAGTCTTGTCGGGCCGCGAGCACTCGATGTTTACGAGCTGGAACAGTACGACAAAAAAAATCTCATACTCAGCGTAAAATCCGGCCTAACCAGCCTGGCGCTTGTTTCTGGACGCCATGCTATGAGTTTTGAGGAACGCCGCAAGCTCGATTTGTACTATGTGCAGAACTGGAGCTTTTGGTTAGACATCATTATTATTACCAAGACAATACGAGTCGTGCTGGAGCGACTGTTCCGACACGGAGCACGGTATCGTACGTTAGATGGTAGATAAAAGATAGAGCATAATCTCTAAAATGACAAAACAATCGCCACCTACCACCCATCCCCTGAAACCTAGCAAGCTGCGAGTTGCCATTGTGCATGACTGGTTGGTTGGCGGGGGCGCAGAGCTAGTCGTCGAACAGCTGCACAAATTATTTCCGGACGCACCCATTTATGCATCGTACGCGACGAATGACTGGCGGAGGAGGCTAGATAACAAAGTTACAACTGGCTGGTTGCAGCCATTCGGTAAGATAAGGAAATTTCTGCCCATCTTACGGATTTGGTATTATTCTCGCCTGAATTTTGAGGGTTATGACTTAGTTATTAGCAGTTCGGGGGCAGAAGCCAAAGGCATAAAAACTTCTCCTGGCACGCTTCACATAAACTACTGCCACGCACCCACCCACTATTATTGGAGCCGCTACAACGAATATATGAGACGACCAGGCTTTGGCTTTTTCGATCCGCTTGCAAGGCTCGGCCTATGGCTTTTCGTCAAACCGCTACGGCACTGGGACTACAGGGCCGCCCAGCGACCCGACTACATGATTGCCAATTCTTCGCATATTCAACGTGAAATCAAAAAATATTACGGGCGAGACAGCACCGTCATATTTCCGCCAGTGTACTTTGAGCGTTTTCATTTGTCACACCATGGCCGAACGAAACGACGAGGTTTTATCATATCTGGACGCCAGACACCCTACAAGCGGTTTGACCTGGCGGTAGTAGCCTGCACGAAACTAGGGCTGCCCCTCACCGTTATTGGGACTGGGCCCGACAACGCCCGGTTGCGCCGTTTGGCCGGAAAAAGCGTCACATTTCTGGGCAAAGTTACGGACGAGGTACTGGAGCAAGAGTTTGCTAACGCCGGTGCCCTCATTTTCCCTGGCCTTGAGGATTTCGGAATTACACCCGTGGAGGCTATGGCGGCAGGAATGCCCGTGCTTGCTTATAAGGGTGGAGGCGCGCTTGATTTCATAAAACCAGGCGTTACCGGAACGTTTTTTGAAGCGCAGACGGCAAAATCATTGGCTCTCGCGCTGAAACAATTTGACACCGGAGCCTACAGCAGTGCCGCCATTCGAGCCTACGCACAGAAATTCTCAAAAGAACGCTTTCAAAACGAAGTTAAAAAATACCTCCTGAAACAGCTTCGCGACTTTAAAACCTAGTAAAAAATCGTCAAATAATTGCTGCCGGACTAGCTTGTCGGTAATCTAGTGAAGGTACACACTTGATAGGTTGCATTTTTCTTGGAAAGGATACACACATGTGCGGAATTGTTGGCTATATTGGAAAAGAAAATAAAGGTGTTTCTGTCGTACTGGCTGGATTGCAGGCGTTAGAATACCGTGGGTACGATTCGGCGGGCGTCGCGTTTCTGAAGGATGCGTCGATACAGGTCTCTAAGCAGACCGGGCGCGTTCAAAGTCTAGTGGATTCACTAGGCGAACCACGGCCGGAAAGTGACACTGCCATCGGCCACACCCGCTGGGCAACTCACGGGACACCAACGGTGGCAAATGCACACCCACACTTCAACGCCACGCGCGATATTATGGTTGTGCATAATGGCATCATTGAAAACTATGTTGAGCTACGGGACAGCCTGAAGAAACAAGGTTACGAGTTTGCGACTGAAACCGATACTGAAGTTATCCCTCATTTGATCGATTACTATGCACGCGAGACAACAACTTTTGAGGAAGCTTTTCGTCGAACGCTCGAGCAACTGCGCGGTGCATACGGTCTGGTGGTCATAACATCACGCGAGCCAGACACGTTGTTTGCGGCACGGCTCGGCAGCCCGCTCGTGCTTGGGATTACCGAAGATCGATCGCTCATTATTGCATCTGACCCAGCAGCACTTATGACGCACACCAAGGAAGTTGTGTACGTAAGCGACTACGAATACGTGGTCGCGCACCGAGGCGGTGACTATACTATTCATGATTTAAAAAATGATAAAACTGTCGAACGCGACACAGAAACACTGGACTACGATGCCGACCAAGCCAGCTTGGGTGACTACCCGCACTTTATGTTGAAGGAGATCTTTGAGGCACCACAAACTATCCGTTCTGCCACGCTTGGACGCATAAAGCCAGATAGCGGCATTGTCAAGCTAGGTGGGCTCGAAAGCGTGGCCGACCAGCTCAAGCACGTTGACCGAATTGTCATTGTTGCCTGCGGCACGGCCAGCTACGCTGGGCTACTTGGGGAATACGCCATCGAAGAACTTGCTGGTATACCTGTTGAGGTACACATTGGCTCGGAGTTCAAGTACCGCAAGGAGCCTTTTTCGCGTAGTACGGCACTTATCGTGGTGTCACAATCCGGCGAAACAGCCGACACGATTGCCGCGCTCAAGAAAGTGGAGAACTACGGCGTCTTGAAGCTAGGTGTCGTAAACGCAACCGGCAGTACCATTGCCCGCATGACTGACGCTGGCGTCTACTGTCACGCTGGCCCCGAGCAAGCCGTAGCCAGCACAAAGGCATTCTTAGCTCAGTACACTATACTGCTCCTAATTGCCTTATACCTCAGTAATGGACGCAGCGATCAGTACAAGCCCCTGCTTGATGAGCTGAACCTACTGCCGCAAAAAGCCGAAAAAGTACTGGCGCAAGCCGACCGTATCAAGGAGCTTGCCCGCAAGTACGTCGACACAAAAGACATGATGTTTATCGGGCGCGGCTACAACTATCCGCTGGCTCTCGAAGGTACGTTGAAACTGAAGGAGTGTGCCCTGATACATTCAGAAGGCTACGCAGCTGGCGAGCTAAAACACGGCCCGCTGGCGCTTATAGATGAGAACTTCCCTACGTTTACGATTGCCACCGACTCGGAGCTGCTCGAAAAAACCTATAGCAATATTGAAGAGATTCGGGCACGAAAAGGGCCAGTCATTGCTGTAGCAACGGAGGGAAATGAACACATTCAGTCGCTCGTGTATGATGTCATATACATACCACCATCTCTTGAACAGACCACGCCGCTACTTAGCGCCATTGTCGTCCAGCTATTTGCGTACTACGTTGCGGTTGAGAAAGGTTTGAATGTCGACAAACCTCGCAACCTCGCGAAGTCAGTCACGGTAGAGTAGCTATTTATTCCGAGATGCTTCAATCGTATTGTCAAAAAGCGTAAGGTACATGTCAGCCGTTTTATCCCAATCATAAGCGGCGAGCGTCGCTGCACGAACATTTGCGCGGTCTAACGATGGGTTTTTTATTTCAGATACTATTTTCTCTAGATAGGCTTTCGCGTCATCGACCGGTACCAACCAGCCGGTTTTATTGTCTATAACCGCGTCGACCGTACCTGCGAACTCGCCAACCACGGCCGGAGTACCGCAACTAGTCACCTCAACCGCCACCATGCCAAAGCCCTCAAACCCATAGCCACTGCGATTAGGCATGATGAACAGATTGGCTGCGTTATACAGCAATGCGCGCTTTTCGCCGTGAACGTAGCCAAGCAGGTGCACTGAATCACTCAGCTCAAGTCGTTCAATTGCTTCTTTTGTCGCCTCGTAGTCTTTACCCTGCCCAGCTATCAAGCACACAAGCTCAGGGATTTGTTGCTTGAGAGGCGGCATGACATTCTCGACAAACCACCGCGCACCTTTCCGCTCTGTCATGCGACCCGCCAAATAGATGACTGGCTTTCCGACAATATCTACTCCTATCTCGCTTTCTAGTGTACGTCGTATCTGTTCCTGGTCGCCAACCCGGTAAAATTCGTCTTTTGCGCCCCAGTGAATCACTTGGGTCGGTATGCCCGGGAGCTTAGCATTGACCAGCTCTTCGGTAGCGCGACTAATGACACCCACTGCATTGAGATGACCCAAGGCCGGAATAACCGTTTTGACGTACAATGGGTTTTTGTAAACCATCTCGGTACCGTGAATGGTTGCGACTACAGGACGCCTGAGGAGCGCTCTAAAGATTGGCGTCGCTGCACCCATTAGCCCATCCTGCACATAGATGATGTCGGGGCGAAAAATCCAACCGGTGAAAACCGCCCGCAGCACGAGCCACGGGAAAACCACCGGTAGATACTTGTTGGCTCCGCCAAATTTGATGAGCTTGACGGTAGCGCGCGTAGCCAGTTGTTCGTACAACCACGCGGCGACATTTTCCATTCCCCCAACTGTTGGGGGAAACTTGCGGGTTACATAGAGTACCTTCATGCAGCCATTATATCTCGCTTGTTTAACGGCGTATACTAATAAACACGAAACAAAGGAGGATTCATGGGAAATATTGCGGACATTTTTAAAGCGTACGATATACGTGGCAAGGTTGGCACTGAACTGACAGAGGATCTAGTACAGCGTGTTGGGGGGAGTTTTGCACAGTGGCTACAGACAGAGGGGGCTGTCGTCATTGGTCATGACATGCGCCCAGATTCCCGTGAGCTGGCGGATGCCCTTGCCCGCGGCGTAACGGAAGCTGGCCGAGACGTGATAGATATTGGTATGGTGACGAGTGACATGGCAGTCTTCGGCGTGACTCATTTTCGGGCAGCAGGGGCAGCCATCATTACCGCCAGTCACAACCCGGGTGAGTACAACGGCATTAAACTGTTCGATGACACCCCGAAAACCATTGGCCTTGATCAGGGACTGGCAGCAGTTCGTGATGGCGCACTCAGTACTACCCCGCCCTCGCCAGCAGTAACCACTGGTTCTACGAAGCACGAAGACCTCATTAATGCTTGGGTAGAGTACTGTTTACAATTTGTCGATGTTTCAAAATTTAAGCCGGTGCGCATTGCAATTGACTGTGGCAATGGCATGGCGAGTGTCGTACTCGAGAAATTACTGCCTCGTCTTCCTTTTACCGTAGAGCGCCTCTTTTTTGAACCAGACGGTACATTTCCAAACCACGAAGCAAATCCACAGAAACTGGAAACGCTGAAGGATCTACAGGCAACCGTGAGAGACACCGGCTGCTACCTGGGTGTGGCGTTTGATGGGGACGGCGACCGAATGGCTATGATTGACGAGGCCGGCCGGCCGGTGTCCGGAAGTGAAATGATGTCCCTGCTCGCGACAAAGTACGTCGCTACGCCGAGCCCGTCGTTTGTGTATGAGGTACGCACCTCACGTACCGTGGTGAAGCGCTTGGAGACAAACGGCTTCACTTCTGTTCGGTCAAAAGCTGGCCGCAGCAACATTGGTGAAGTTATGCGCGAAAACAATGCAATCTTTGGCGGGGAAACCACTGGGCACTTTTTCTTCAAAGACTACTGGTCAAATGACTCGGGAATGCTGAGTATGTTGGTGGCTTTGGAGCAAATATTTACCCAGGACGGCGCACTATCTGAGATGGTTTTCACTTCGCATACAACCAACCCAATGATACCGGAGACTAACTTTGAAGTGGCCGCCCCGAAAGCGATGTTACAAAAAGTGAGCGATGCCTTTGCGGGGCATGAGCAAGATTGGCTCGACGGCCTAAGCGTCACGCTGCCAAATGGCTGGTTTAATTTGCGTGCTAGCAACACCGAACCCGTTATGCGACTAAACGCCGAAGCCAACGATGAAGCCTCGCTAAATTCACTCGTTGACCAGTTAAAAAAACTCGTTCAGGGTTAACGCTGGTGCCTGTGGCCGGAGCAAAGCGGCCGGTGATCTCGTCGTTTCACTCCTGCCCCAGCACTATTTGCTCCGCACCACATGGGTCATCGGCGAAGGCAAAAACTTCGTCCGCACCATACACCATACTAGGCCTCGCGGAGCGTGGCATCTCGCCGCCCCACTGCGCAAATCGGGCTACGGCAAGTATCTAAAGCCATAAGTCCTATAGCCCACCCCTGTTGTTTACACTCTTTGCAGGTTAATCCACTAGTCTCGGCGACAGTGACCCAAATGTCACTATTTAACCTGAGTTCGACATAACAGTCGACCTCAGTAGGGTCGGGCTCGCGCGCCCCACTCCTAAAGGCGCTGCTGACGCAGCGCTTCTTGCGACGAGAGAGAGGATGCACAGGTTTTTATGTCGAACTGGGGTTATTTAGGTTATTGCACGCTCCATAAGCCGTAAGCACTTGCGTTAATGACGTGTTTAACACCTGGATTCTATCTCAAACCGCAACAAAACCAGCCGACTGACTCGCTTAGGCTACCCGAGTTTTCATTACTACCAGCCCCGTCGTCCAAAAACCGCGTGGTCAGATCATCGGCAGCCTTTGGAAAGATTGCCTACGAGCAAGGCTTCATCACGACCGACGAGCTGGCCGCCCTCGCCGCACCACTGAAGAAATCCGGCTACGACAACTACCTAACAAACGCCTGATAACAGCCACTGTACCACTTATAGAACCAAACAAATTACGAACGATTAGAGCAATAATAGGCCTTTTATTGACTTTGTACCTACAATAATAGGGCTATTATTGGCTTTAGACTATTGGCGCTATAGTGTTATCGATAGAAAAAGTATCCATACCCCGCACCATTGAGCGCTACCTATATTTATTAGAACAGTGTTTTGTGATATTTCGCCTTCATCCACTCAGCAGCAATCCACGAAAGCTTCTTGCCAGCCGCAAGCGCAAAGTGTATTTTTATGACATAGGTGTACGCAATACCCTCGCCGGTCAGCTTGACATACCGATTGTCGAACAACAACAGCTCGGTGGCGTTTTCGAAAACTTCTGCATTGCTGAACGCCTAAAAACGAGGCTCAATCATCAGCTCCGAGCAAACGTAAACTACTGGCGAAGCCCTGACTCTGAGCTTGATTACATTGAGCAGTACAATGGTGCAGTCTACGCGTATGAGATTAAATGGCGAAAACAACCCAAGACACCGCCACCACGATTTACTAATCAATTTCCGGGCGCAACATATATGCCCGTTACAAGGATACCTATCGGGACTTCTTAGATGTACGCCCTTAGTAGCTACAGTATGAAGTCTGTGGAGTTGTTCTGGGCAGATTATCGGCATCCCAGAGAAGATTGCCTATGAGAAAGTAACGACAATGCTTTCTAGCTAAATTGACCTTCACTGCTAGCCTTGTGAGTCCGCTGGCTTCATATCAGGCCTTGTAGTGCGAGAGTATCCCCTGACGTCAAAAAACAGCTAGAATTGTCTCGGCTAAGGTATGTTTAAGCAATGCTGCGTGCATATCAAGTTTTGCCCCCAAGGGCTAGGGCAAAACATACGAGATACTTTATCTGTTGTGCTACAATATTTTGTATCCTCTACCCTTAAAAGTATACGGGTAGGTGGGGTTGGCAAAGTATGTATTACCCGAAGACAGAAGAACCAGCAAAACAGCAAAGATAAAAAACCAGAACTAGAAATAGCAATCTAAAAACTACTAATCAAAACCTAACCATATATATCCCTAGACTAATACCTATAAAGCTATAACAGATATAAACAACGGAGAAATAAGCCGAAAATAAGCCAGAATATCTATATAGATACCAACGTAACGCCTAACCAGTACCGACAGACAAACCAGCATGACCCTACCAAAGCTAACCAAGAAGCAACAAGAGATATTGCTGCTATTGTACAGATTCAGATTTTTGAACCGTATTCAAATACAAGCCTTTCTCGAGCACAAAGACCCCAAGACGATTAACATGTGGTTGCGTGACCTGCGAGATAAAGGCTACGTCGAGTGGATATACTCAACCCACTTTGCCGAGAAGACTAAGCCAGCCATTTACTACCTTGGCTTAAACGGCGTGAGACACTTACGCACGTTAACTACGAAGAGCAAAGACGAGAACAGCGGCGAGATGATAGTATTGCCCTACTGTCCACCAGAAGAGCTTAGAAAGCGCTACAAGGAGCCAACACGCAGCCAAACGTTCATTGACCGGTGCGTGCTTGTTGCAGACTGTGCATTAGCGATGGAACAAGAAGATGCCGCAAATGAGGCCAAAGACAAGAAGCCACGCTATTACTACCAAACTGAGGCAGATTATCTGCTTGAGCGCAGTTACTACCATTTCGTACTTGAGAGTGAACTTATCCAGCCAAACCTTATCTACTGCCAGGACAAAATAAACAATGCTGGCAAGGCAGAAGAAACACCCGAAAGCTACATCCTTGAAGTGTTTGACCCAACCCTACCACGCTACCGCATGAAGAAACGCCTGGGCGATTATGTGAAGTTCCTGGATGAGGAGGGCGATGGATGGCAAGACAATACTGATACGGAACAGCTGCCAATTGTTTTGTTTGTATGTCCGAGGATGACTGATCTTATCTACGCTAAGCGTAGAACACGAGGGCTTATCGCTAATGCCTGGGAATGGGAGGATGACGATGCGGAGCGGCCACGGATGCGGTTTACGACGGTGGAGAAGATTAAACAGGGCGGGATACTCAGCAAGGAGATCTGGGAGCAAGCATAGTCTTATACCGAACTTTCCATTTGCGTAAGCAAGTGGGAAGTCACCTGTTTTCGAGCAGCGAAAATAGGTTTGGCAAGTGGCAATTAAGGTATGCACCGGCTATGATGGCGTCATATATGATAGGGGTTATTGTACGGGCATTACTGTGCACTACATTAAGAATAAGCGTTTACGCAAGATGGTTTATGGTCCCATGGGCTAAGCTGATATCCACAATCCTTGCGGGCATAGCATTTGCGACTGCGAACACGGTAATACCGAGGCCTAGTGACCCCGCACTTAGGGCAAGCGGGGGGTCGCCGTATTGTTTAGCGAACATGAAGTCTAGGCAGGCGACGTCATCCGGGAATTGCTTGTGTAGGGTATCAATGGTGTACGGGGGGCTTTCATCAATTGCATCTTTTCCTTTCCTTGACGTCAAGGGATACTCTTCTGGTAGTGGTTATTGACAACAGACCTTGAAAATTATTGAGCATATGGTTATACTCTAGTATATTGTATTAAGCTAATACTCTCGCTATGAAAAGTCGTCTCTCGCATATTTCAACCTCTCGTAAACTTGCCCTGCTTGTTGGGGTTTTGCTGTGCCTAGGAATAGTTATCGCAATACTCGAAAAAACAGGAACAACAAACATACTCCGCATGCCGCAGACGGCCGAACAAAAAAAAGTTACGCAGCAGGCAGAAGCAGAAAAAAAAGCTGACACGGAAGCGAAACAGTCGTTTCTCGATGATTCACAAAAAACTACACCCTCACAAGATACCCCTGTATCAGAACCTCAGCCCAATCAGTCCAATCTGAACCTAGACGTAAAACAGGAGGGAGAAACCGTAACCGTGCTTACGAAACTTTCAGGAGTTTCGTCGGGAGAATGCGTACTCAAGGCACAAAACGGCAGCAAGAGCACAGAGCAGCAGGCTCAGATAATCTACCAGCCAGAATTCTCGTCTTGCGCCGGATTCAATATCGCAAAAAGTACCCTAGGCGTCGGCCAATGGCAGATCACATTGACAGTAACAACAAGTTCAGGACAAACACTTTCACAAGGACAATCTTTGGAGGTGAAATAAACCATGCGTAAGTTATGGTTAATCACGTTAGTTGCCGTATTGCTTTTACCTGTGAGCCTAGTCCTACCGGCTCAATCCGTCATGGCTGTCTCTGCAAGTGACTGGAAAGCAGGTCGTATCATAGATGATGGATTGTTTACAAATGCCAATGACATGTCCGTTGGTGATATCCAGGCATTTTTGAATAGCAAAGTGCCCGCTTGTGACAACAATGGTCAGAAGTCGGTTGGCTACTACTATAATGCCTCTACGGGGCAACCGAAATTTTCTTCTTTTGCGGGGGGCACCTGGACGACAACGACTCGAGCCGTTTTTGCACAAAGGTACGGCAGCTACTACCAGAGTAACGTTAGCAACTTGCCGTTTACCTGTTTAAAAGATTATTACGAGGTACCGAAGACAGCGCCGGGGCCAGGGCTTCCCGCTAGCAACGCATTTGGCGCACCGATTCCCGCTGGTGCAGTCAGCGCAGCTCAGATGATTTATAACGCAAGTATAAAGTACAGTATTAACCCCAAGGTTCTACTCATAAAGCTTCACACGGAATCGGCTGGCCCCCTCACGACAGATGATTGGCCATTCCAAAATCAATACCTATATGCCATGGGTGCGCACTGTCCGGATAGTGGCCCGGGAGGTAGTGCTAATTGTGATAGTAACTATGCAGGATTCTCAATCCAGATGGATGAGGCTGCTGATTTATTGAGATGGTACCGAGATAGTATGACTCAGTCATGGTGGCAATATAAAAAACCCTACCAAGTAAATAGCATCTTGTGGAATGTCGCACCGACCGGATGTGGTGCAGGGAATGTCCATATAGAAACAAAAGCTAGCGCGGCACTATATACTTACACCCCTTACCAACCAAACGCCGCAGCGCTTGCAAACATGTACGGCACCGGTGACGGCTGTAGTGCCTACGGAAATCGAAACTTCTGGAGAGTGTGGAATGACTGGTTTGGCTCCCCTCTGGCCACTTCATTTTCTGCTCAACCTTTATATCAGCAACTATACTCAGATAGCAATCGAACGGTGCCTGCTGGCTGGAATGCAAGTGCTCTCACAAACAAAACGCTTTATGCCCGCGTAATCATGAAAAATACAGGTAACTCTGCGTGGACAAAATCAGGGGCATTCGGTATTACAGACACCCGCCTAGCAACATCTAGCCCGTGGGGTAGGCCCAGCCTGTTGTGTGACGATTCTACATGGGTTATCCCATGTACTCGCGCAGGTTCTTTAATAGAAAACAACGTTGCGCCAGGAGCACTAGGAACATTCGAGTTCGTTCTAAAAACCCCTTCACGGCCTGGAGCGTACACTGAGAAATTTACCCCTATCATCGATGGGCGTACAGTTTTCTCGAGTGGAGAAATGGTATTTAAGATAGACGTCTACCCTGATATATTCGCTGCTCAACCCGTATGGCAACAAGTATACACAGATAATACAAAGGCATTTTCCTTAGGTTGGAACGCAGAATTAGTGGCCGGTAGCAAGGCGCATGTTGTAGTCGCCATGAAGAATACAGGCAATACAACATGGACAAAATCAGGATCTTTCACAATAACCGATACTAGGCTCGCTACCTATGGGCCATGGGGTCGAGATAGTCTGCTCTGTGACGAATCTTGGATTATTAAATGCTCGAGGCCCGCTCCGCTCAATGAGGCGACTGTTAATCCTGGGCAAATCGGTACTTTCGAATTCACTGCACAAGCACCAAGACAGCCTGGTAACTATAGCGAATCATTTGCACCTATTGTTGACGGAAGAACACTATTTAGCTCTGGTGCAATGACTATTAATCTCAGCGTCAAGCCTGCAGTGTTTTCTGCTCAACCGATTTGGCAACAAATTTATACTGACTCTTCGAAGTCAACTCCATTGGGATGGAATGCAGACCTTGTTACTGGACAATCAGCCTACGCTGTAGTGGTATTTAAGAATACAGGCAATACAACATGGACAAAATCAGGATCTTTCACAATAACCGATACTAGGCTCGCTACCTATGGGCCATGGGGGAGACAAAGCATAATCTGTAATAATAGCTGGCTCATCAACTGCACTAGACCAGCTGGGTTAAATGAGACTAGCGTGGCACCTGGTGAAAATGGGTCGTTTGAGTTCCCTATTAAGGCTCCGTCACAGCCGGGATCATACAGTGAATCTTTCGCGCCTGTTGTTGATGGTAGGACAGTATTTAATAACGGCGGTATGGCTATAAACTTGACAGTTAGATAATGTGACGATTTTGCTATACTAACTCTATGAGTAAAAAAATCTCCATTGTAACGCCTGCATATAACGAAGATGCCGGTATAGCTCATTATTATGAGAGGCTTAAGGCTGCTCTCCCTGCTCGATACTCCTACGAGATTCTGTTCGTAGACGACGGAAGCACTGATGATACACTTAAAGTTCTAAAATCAATAATGAATAAAGATAAGTCAGTTCGAATAATTTCGTTCTCAAGGAACTTTGGGAAAGAGGCAGCAACAACCGCAGGCATTGTATCATCCACAGGAGAAGCTATCCTAGTTGTAGACGCCGATGGGCAACACCCTGTTGATCGTATAGATGACTTTTTAAAGGAGTGGGAAAGAGGCAGCAAAGTCGTCATCGGCGTTCGTACTGCAAATCAAAAAGAGGGCATCATCAAACGTTATGGCTCAAAACTTTTTTATGCTTTATTCAACGCCATGGCTAATGAGAACTTAGTACCTGGGTCTACAGATTTTCGGCTTATAGATGCAAGTGTAAAAATTGAGTTTGCTAAATTAAAAGAAAAAAACAGAATTACACGAGCACTTATAGACTGGCTTGGATATAAAAAGACATATATTACATTTACAGCAAATGCACGCGAGTTTGGTGAAGCAACATACACAAATTCAAAGCTAGTGAAACTCGCATTTAACAGCTTTGTATCGCTCACAACTTTCCCATTATATGCATCGGGTTATCTAGGATTAATCATTATTCCACTATCTGTGTTGCTGGGATTATTCATTATTGTAGAACAATTTATGTTAGGAGACCCCCTACAACTCAATGTAACGGGGTCCGGTATACTCGGTACTTTTATAGTCTTCCTAGTGGGAATTATCCTAGCTTGCCAAGGACTTATTGCTATGTATATTTCGCGTATATATGAAGAAGCAAAAGATAGACCTCTATACATTATTGAGCACGACTCGTCGTCTAACGAAAAATAACTTTTTTATAAAGAACGTAGTTCCATAGCGTTATACAAATAGTTGCAAGCATCTTTGATACTAACGGTATAATCCCAATAAGGAGTGTTAGCCTAATAAATAGATACGTAAAAAAATTATTAAAAACGAAAAGTAGGATGTACAGAATTAACTGCTTGCCGCCAGAGTGGCGGTGTCTTGAATCCGACTTAAATGTCCATTTCTTGTTTAGGCTAAAGCTTGCAATTAAACCACTCGTAAGCCCAGCAGCGACGGAGACCGAGAGAGGCGCGTTAAGCGCGTATAAAAACAACAAAAAAATAATGTAATCTATGGCCAGCGCAAACACGCCGGATATGACATATGCTATGACCCGCTTGTTAGAGCGTACTGTATTACGTAGCAAATCTATATCTAGTTTATGTTTTTTATTCATAATGCTATTATAGGGTCACCCATCGATGCATAACAAATTCATTCCTTATATCTTAAAAATACTCTCTGGGAATAGAATTCTATTTGTAGTCCTGTTAACACTAGTAATACTACTATACACTACGCCTTTCTTGTTGACTGGTAGTCTCCTCGCACCAGGAGATGCTGACTACCTAATGCAATCCGTAGAAGCAGCTCGTAAATCTATGCTGGAATACGGTCAATTCCCATGGTGGAATCCTTGGATTAGTGGAGGAGTTCCGCTCTTTGCTAACCCGCAATTTGGTCTGTTAAGTTTACCTACATTATGTGGCCTAGTATTTGGATCCATTCTTGGATATAAAATTGCACTGGTCATGTACTTGATAATTGGTTTCTGGGGCATGTTTTATCTTTTAAATCGCTGCTTCCGGACACCAATCATCACAGCGATTCTTTTAAGTTATGTGTGGACGTTCGGGAGCTTCTTTGCTCACCGAGTAGCTGGCCACTATACATTTTTCACAATCGAGTTCTTTCCTTTGTTACTATACATTTTTATAAGACGTCGAGAAATTAAACATGGTTGGCTGTGGTTTGGACTCCTGCTAGGACTCATGATAAATGCCGCCGCTCACAATACCACCGTAATGAGCCTAGCGGTTATTGGATTATTTATTATCATAGAACTCGTTAAGATTGGCTTAAAGATTTCAAAAAAGCGTTCACTGAAAGTATCTATTGAGTTAAATCTTATTGAGATAAAAATGTTAGTAATGGCGGGGCTTGTGACATTAGTGGTTGCTGGACCACGTATGCTTTTAAGTATGAGTTACGTCCGCGAATACCCTCGAAATCTATCGTTCTTCCCGGAAGAAACTATAGGCATATTCAAGGGCATATTCTCAATCTTCGGTCCGATACGACAATACATTGATCAGCCTACAATACCAAACTGGTCGTGGATGGAAGTAAGTGCGTATATTGGGTTTGCAACAGGAATTGCCGCGATAATCTGTCTTATTTTACTAATAAGGTCGCGGCTTCTGTTTAAGCATGTCGTAAATAGAATATCTCCAGGTATTATATTGATCCTCGGCGTTGTTTTCTTCCTCTTAGGTCTTGGGCTAATTATTGGTAATGTTTCACCTTACAATATTTTGAGTCATCTCCCAGTATTCTCTGATATGCGCGTAGCTTCAAGGTGGATGGTATGGTCATCCTTGATGGTAATACTCTTCGTTGGGGCATATCCCCTGAATAGGTACCGAAAAGTAATTAATGCTCTTGTGGCAATCAGTGTCGTTGAGCTTTTTATATTCGGCTCTGTCTTTTTCGCAAAACCTTACACTATTCACGCTGCTGACTACCCGGAATCAGACGTCATCAACCAACAAATTCATTACGACACAAAGCGGAATGGTGCGGTATATGACGAAAACCTGACAGCTACAACCATGTCTAACATTGGTCAGGTCATTGCTGGAGACGCCCTTATTGATACACGTAATCCTGCGCCTTTCGGGGCAGATACAATACGTTGCGATAGCGATATTAACTCCTGTACATTTATCCTAACAAACAATGCTACTGTGGAAAAGTGGTCGCCAAACCACATAATTCTGAGACGGACTGGCCCAGGTAATATTCGTATTAATATGAATCCTGGAAAATATTGGCTTGTGAACGGTGTCTATCCATTTTGGAATATGAGATTAGCCGAGCCAGGAAGTGAGTTCATTATCACCAATCCAAGTGACAGAATAGCCCTGAAGATTCAGCCAAAATTTTCACCTGAGTGGTTCATGTGGAGATTGTCTCAACTTTAAGGCTATTATAATGGAGTGAGAGTATGGCAAAAATATCTCCGAAACAAGTCAAAGAGCTGAATAAACTATTGCTAGGTAAGTCCATCAGCATAACAAAAGCAGGATCAATAGCAAAACGCATAAATTCCAGTGGTGGTAACGCGCGACTTTACGCAGTTGAGTTATTCCTCTCACCGGAGTTCTTAAAAATAAGTCGCAATGCAGCAATGGAGTTCCACCTATACTACGCTCACCATGCACGCTTACAGCTAGTATCATCTCTTCTTCCTCCTGCAAAGAGGATTGTTGATCTTGGAGGAGCAAACGGATCTGTCTACGAGATGGGATACCCCCATGATTTTGAAGAGATAATCGTCGTAGATTTACCTCCTGATTCCCGAGATCCTATGTATAAGGAATTGAAGCTAAAACCTAAAAAAACTCCTCAAGGCAAAATACGAGTTCACTTCGGTGACATGAGTGATCTTAGTTTTCTGGATGACAACAGCGTGGATCTTGTATGGGCAGGCGAGTCAATTGAGCATATCGACGAAGAAGCGGGCGAGTTAATGATTCGTGAAGCTTATCGGGTTCTAAAACCTGGTGGATCATTCAGCCTCGATACGCCTAACCGTCTCATCACTCAAATCCATACTTCTGGATTTATACATCCTGAACATAAGCTCGAATACTATCCAAAGCAAATTAAGTCAGTACTGCGTAAGTGTGGCTTTAAAATTGTTGAGCAAAGAGGTGTTCGCGACATGCCCCGAACGCATGCAACAAAGGTGTTCCACTACCAAGATTATGTACTAGGGAACCCGTTGCCTAGCTCTATTGAATCAGCTTATATGCAGTACTACCGTTGTGTTAAACCACTCCCCATTCGGCATCGGATAGCAGTAAAGCGTAGACTATCTGGTTTAAGAAACCTCACCCGACCGAAGAAGTAATTCTTTGTTATACGCTCTTCACGAACGCATTAACCTGATCGAACATATCATACCAGCTAGTAGGTTTGTAGCTGTCTTGAATACTCTTCTCTTTTTCTAATAAAGTATCGTCATCGAGGTATTTTACGATGCACGACAGAATATCTCCTGTGTCGTATGGTGAAAAATAGTCTATTAAGTCTCCGGCAATCTCCGGCAATGAAGATGTGTTTGACGAAATACATAATTTTCCATACGAAAGCGATTCTGCGACAGGCATACCCCAACCCTCATAGAATGATGGGAAGATACTAAACCTGCAATTACAATATAGCCATACCAGAGTGGAATCATCCGCATCGTTGATGACAAGTATACCTTGTTTAGCGATAGGGTCGTGTTCGACGATGTAGCTAAAGTCATCCGTTTGCCAGCCCTTGCGGCCTACGATAACAATCATAGGTATAACTATGCCTCTACGATTTGCTTCTCTCAGCGCATAGAAAAGGGATAAATGATTTTTTCGTACTTCTACTGTGCTGACAGATAAAATAAATCCTGGCTTAAGATCACCGAGTTTTGCGGGTAAATTACTGCCTGAAACCTCATCAATATTCTCTCCAATCCTCACAACATTAATAGCAGGACTGTTTTGTATACTATGATCCTTTATGAATTCTCGTACATCAGATGCTGTTGATTCAGAGATTGCTATAATACCTTCAGAGATCGAAAAAACTTTTTTTTGATAATCAGTAAACGTTTCAGGAAGCCAATCAACTACAAAACCTGGAAACAACGTAGGGATCATGTCGAAAGCAAAGTGTACGAGCTTAAAACCATGTTGTTCCTTTGCTTTCTTTAAATCGTTTATAAACTCACCTACCCATATTCCTCCCAGAATAAGGACCTTGTCATCTTTCTTAAACGGGCTTGTTACACGAACGGTATCATGTGCGTGCCTATACGAAGTACGATTACCCGCAAGAAAAACACGGCTCCTTGCTAGAAATTTCTTGGTATGTTCTGTATATACTTTATGGTCTTTCTTTGTATCTATAATCCCAGACTTCACGATATCATCTGGGATAAAATCAACCTGGCTGAACGCCTTTTTTTCCTCCGTGTATACAAAGAATTTCACCACTTCTTTAGATTCAATATATAGCTTAGAAAGATTATACTGAATTCTTTGTATGCCTGTTAGGCTTCCCTTCCACTGAAGAAAGTCTGTGAGATCGATCCAGACCGTCATTCTGATGCCTCGTTTTTTAGTACTAGCTTCTTCATATCCTCTGCGGTTGTTATTGAACCAGTTTTAACGGTGGACGATACGATATTTGGTTCACATTTGCTAACAGATGAATCATTAATTAAGCCTAGTAGTGACTGCACGTACTTCTCATGCGAGTGAGACTTTTGAACATATTCTTTTGCATTTTTTGAAATAGACGTGAGCCTACCTTTATCAAGTATGAGTTGTTTGAGTACTTCGACAACTTCGAGCTCTTTATCCACCTTTACTACACAATCATCGGGAAGCTGAGAGTACCATCCTATATTGCGGACAATGACTACGCAGCCATGTCTCATTGCTTCAAGCGTTGAAAGAGAAGTTTCGCCCTGATATTTCATCCTATAATTAACAAATATGTCTAAGTCCCTGAGACTATTCTGAAAATCAAAGTCCGTTAAATTAGTGGTTAGCTCAACGTTATCAAACGAGGTAATCTCATCGAGCGTTTCTTCGCTTGCAAAATTATAGCCAAACATATGAATCTGTGTATTTCTAAAACTATTATCAGATGCAATAGTTTTAATTACATCAAGTCCTTTAATACCCGCGATAATACCCGCGAGTCCAATAGTGATTGCATCATACCTACGATGTTCATCCATTCTCCCAACGTGCGTAGGTAGAGCAGCCTCAGATATAGTCGATTTGTAACTGCCTTCAGCTATAGATGCTACTGCTTCACTTGCATACTTCGAATGCGTTAGAAACCCAACCTGCCTTTGAACGATTGAATAAAGATGGCTGCTTGTATCAACCTGCTGTTTATCGGTAATTACTTTTTCAAGAACCGCTCGTTCGTGAGATATCATGTCCTGTTCTTCCATAATCCTGAAAGCTTCACCGATTTTTGTATCGTGCAGGATCACAATGCCCGGAAGATACAGTGCGTTTGCGATACTGAAAATATGATAGTCACTATTACCTATATGATATATAACGGCTTCGTACTGTTGATATTTTTCAACGGAAAAACATGCTGCGGGGAAACATTTAGCTATGTGCTTTAAAAAGTCAGGCCTTGTAGAAACGTTGCTAACTCCCTGCTCCGTATAGTAGTCGACGTCAAAATATTTACTTAGAGTGGCATGGCCCTCTGATACGACTTTACCCACCGCAGATAGTCCGTCAGTTCGTGGGGTGAATATTGCTATACGTGGTCGCTCGTGTGTATTTGATATGCTCGCCTCGCGCATAGAGCTTACTGCACGTTTGCCTGTTGCACTCCACGAATAATGATCGAGTATGCGCTTATATTCTTTATCGTCAACCTTTGCCTCAGTGACGGCGTTTTCAAGACAATCAGCAATCATCATAGGATCGCGGTAATCTGTGTAGTAAAGTCCTTCTTTAGATATCTCTCGAAATACAGGTATTGATGAACATACTATTGGTTTTGACGCTGCGACCCCCTCGAGTATTGGTAGACCTAACCCTTCGCTCTCCGGTACAAATAGAATCGCTGCTGCTTGCTCGTACAGCCAGTCAAGCTCATCATCACTTACATTTCCTGTAAAGATGAGGTTGCTAGATACAACTTCGAGCCGAATCCGTTCACTTTTGTGAATTTTGGAAGTAATCACAAGATAACTGGGCTTCGCATGAGATTTTCTAAACGACTCGAATGCTATTACTGCCATAAGGTTATTTTTTCTAGGATCATCACTTGTAGGCATTAGTACGAAATATTCAGGAATATCAATCTTTGGTTTAACAGGATGAGTGCCTAACGTAATCGGACCTCCATCAATAACCTTGAGCCTATCATCTGGGATACCCAGGTATGTCATGACGTCATCTTTAACCGCTTTTGAAATTGTTAGAATCGCATCTGCATCAAACAAAAGGTTGAATCGTTTTAAATAGTTCTCAAAGGGCATTACCGGCTGGTAGCGCGTGTGGTTTAGAAAAGGTATTAAGTCATAAAAAACGACTATTTTTTTTACAGCTTCGGGATAGACTGACACTGCAGGCTCTTGAAATGGTGACGGTATTAAAAAATCAATGGTATGCTTTTCGGAAAAATGTTTGTCTATGTATTCATTGATTATACCAGCATTATGCTCTTTAGCTTTCTCGATAGGGGCGTGCAGGGTCGTGGCAAGGTCTAGATATGTTACATGGACATTACCGAACATCGACTTGATAGACTCTTTACTGACCGGGTTTGCACATGTCCTTTTTGTAAGCAAAACCTCTACATGATCATACTCATTTTCATCAATTATGGAGAGGATTAGACGAGAGGAGAATCTGCCCATGCCCCTGTCACGTGCGTTAGTTTGAAGAATCTGACCATCAACTAATAAAATCCGTCCGCTCATTACATTTCTACCCCTTCACCTTACCTAGTGTGCGCCGAATCATAGCAAAACTCCCATCACGACCACTTCTATATATCTTTGCTCCCACCCTGTAGTGTAATTTTAGTGGGTGTGCTTGTTTTTTTGAGTGATAGGTAAAAAACTCGTCGATATCGTAGCCTATAGCAATGGCATGCAGCTTATTAAGTGGTAGTGCTTCGTCTAAAGTGATTTTAGGATGTACTTTTATGTCGATCTTTTTTCTGGTTCCATGAGTATTAATGTGGTTCATAATTTTATTGTCTATTTTGTTATACAGTTTTCTAACAAGAATTGTTGTACGATCCTCCGCAGCCGATACTGCATGCAACTCATTAATCTTTGCATTCAGTAAAGCAATTGTGTGGTCTCTCTTGCTAATCTCGCTCATTGCATCAGTAAGGGCACGCCGAAGGTGCTGCTCAGTAGTTTCTTTTTGATTTGTCATATGCCTACAGTATATAAGAGTAACGATACGCTTAAAAGGATGATACGGGTATAATGGAACTTGTTATGAAAAAGAAAAGAGTATATATAGACGGCGAAGTCCTCGTAATGCCTCATTTTAGTGGGATTGGTCATTATTGTTTAGAACTATTCCGAGCACTAGATGCCCAGCTAACAGATTACCCTAATCTTGATGTCCGCATGTTCGTTCATTTTCCGCACATAGACAAGGCACGTAGCTATGATTTTAAAAATATTAAGTTAATCAAGTCTCCATTCTCATTGAGAATATCTAATGGTTTAAAAATTAGAGGAAAACAGCCACCCCTTGACCTTATATTTGGCCCTGAGCTATATGTTTTTCCTAACTATTCCTCGTGGCCTCTATTATTTTCAAAGTCTGTTCCTTTCATCTATGATCTATCTTTTGAAAAGTACCCAGAATTTGCAGAACCACGCAACCAGGCATTTTTATCAGACCAAGTTAAGAAATCTGCCAAAAGAGCCTCCCACATTGCTACGATTTCGAAAAATAGCAAAAAAGAAATTAGCATGTTTTATAATACGCCCCTTGACCATATTGGGGTATACTATCCTGCCGTTAACACTGAAGTCTTTCATAAACGCACTAATAAAGAGATTAAAAAAGTAAAAAATAAATATGGAATATTAGGACAATATATATTATTTGTAGGCAACATCGAGCCTCGGAAAAATCTTAAAAATCTTCTCCTTGCATATGAAAAGCTAGATGTAAGCACACGTAAGAACCACCCCTTACTCTTAGTTGGTGCAAAAGGATGGCAAGACGGTGAAATAGTTGAAATTATAGCAAGGCTAAAGAGTGCGGGTAACACTATTCTGCGCCCCTCTGGCTATGTTAATGACGCCGACTTACCAGCAATATACAGCGGAGCAAGTCTTTTCGTCTACCCAAGTATTTACGAAGGGTTCGGTATACCCCCTATCGAAGCGATGGCCTGCGGGGTTCCGGTGATATCTTCTGATAACTCTTCCTTGCCTGAAGCAGTAGGGGATGCCGCGAAAATGGTGAGTGCTGAGTCGGTAAGTGAATTAGCCGATGCCATTAATGTAGTTTTGTCGAGCAGTTCTTTGCAGAAAGATATGATTTCAGAGGGCTTCAAACAAGTACGTAGATTTAGCTGGCCACGTGAGGCGAAAAAAATGATAGAAACACTTCAGAATATAGTTATCTCATAATGTACAAATCAAATAAGAAATATATAATTACCATAGAAGGTTAGCTGAAAGGAAAAATAATGTCGGTAAAAACAAAGCTTGGCTACCCGGTTAAACTATTGAAGCATATATATCAATTACCCCATATGGCTAAGCGGACAGAGGATGCGCAAACAGCTATGGGGAATCGTATTGATGAGCTAGAGAGATTGTCACGGGAAGCCAATGAACGGATCGTGTCGATTTTGAATACGATAAGTGTCTTACCCAACTTAGATTCTAGAATTCTTGGTCTGCAGCATCGTTTAGATGTCGAGAAGCATTTAACGAAATCGAGAGCTCCAGAAACAATAGAAAGCGTCAACAATACTGTATCAGACAACCATGAGTTTGATTATTTTTATAAATTATTTGAGGATAAATTTAGAGGTTCAGAAGAAGATATAAAAGAGAGAATTTCTGAGCACCTACCACTTTTTCTTTCTTTGTCGCCGATAACAAAAAAATTACCAATCATTGATATCGGTTGCGGGAGAGGAGAATTACTCAGTTTACTAAAAGACAATAAACTCAAAGCTGTTGGCGTAGATATGAACGCAAGCATGGTACAAAGAGCGAAGAAGTTAGGTTACGATGCAGTTGAAAATGATGCTTTAAGTTTTCTACTGGAGCAAAAAAGTTCATCCCTAGCCGCAATAACAGGTTTTCATATAGTAGAACACATTCCTTTTGAGGCACTGCTAAAAATATTTGAGCAGTGCTACAGAACAGTATCACCCCAAGGATTTGTATTATTTGAAACCCCCAACCCTCAGGCAGTCACGGTGGGTGCGAATACCTTCTATCTTGATCCTTCCCACCAAAAGCCAATTCCACCCCAACTCCTTGCTTTTATGCTTGAGAGTGTCGGCTTCAAGCCTGAGATAGTGCCCTTGCATCGTGTACGTCCAGAGGTAAATCATCAAGACAAAATTATTGCCGAGATGTACGAGACTTTATACGGCCATGGAGACTACGCAGTAATAGCCCGTAAGGTTATTTAACGCGAAAGCCTGGGTCGATAGAATATGGTATGTTTCGTTCTTTCTTTACTTTAAACTGTGCCGCTTCATCCCACCAGTCGTAGACCGTAATACCATCCGAGGCAATCAGTGCCGCATCCACATAATAGTCACCATCTGCCAATACGTTTGGTAGCTCCCATTCTAGTTTCTTAGTATCACCTACTGACATTACGCCCGTTTTAAATTTTTCAATTTTTGTATTTGTTCCTGTAATGTTTTCGCCCGACACAGATCTTATACGTAACCCAACGTTTGGATTTTCTATGTTAGTACTTGCTTCAATCTGATAAAAAATCGTTATGCGCGCTTCTGAAGCGCGCACGGATACCTTGGTCGTTTTTATTCCACCTTTACCCCAGCGACTACTTTCTTCGCCGAGGGATTCAATCTCAGCCGTACTATCTGTGAATAATTTAGTGTATTTTTGAGCTACCTTATCCGTCTCTCCGGCTTCGATAATCTCGTTATTCTCAATAAGAATCGCTCTGTCACAATATTCACGGACCGCATCCATGTCATGCGAGACAAATATCACTGTAGTTCCACTCTTTTAAGCCTTTTAAAGTAGTTGAAGCACTTACGCTGGAAATCTGCGTCCCCGACTGCTAACACCTCATCGATAAGCAAGATGTCTGCCTTCGCCCGGGTTGCCATGGAGAACGCTAGCCGAACCTGCATGCCAGATGAATAGTTCTTGAGTTTCTGATCCATGAACTCTTCGAGTTCAGCAAAAGATACAATATCGTCAAACATGGCATCAATCTCTTTGCGGGAGAAGCCCATGAGCGCCCCATTTAGATACACATTGTCGCGGCCAGTCAGTTCGGGGTTAAACCCAACACCAAGCTCGATGAATGGCACCAAGCGCCCTGCAACCCCCACTTTTCCATCAGTTGGCTGGTAAATACCAGCTATCATCTTGAGCAGTGTGCTTTTGCCGCTTCCATTGCGACCAACTATGCCGAAGAACTCGCCCTCGTGAACATCAAACGAGACGTCTTTGAGCGCATGCTGTGTTGCCGCCTTACGCCCTCGCAGTGTCAGCAACGGATGTATGAAAAAGCTTTTTATGGAAGTTACTCGCTCGTGCGGTAAACGAAAATCTTTTGAAAGGTTTGAAACCGATACAACAATCTTATTACCCATCAAACATTCTCCGCAAAACTAGGTGACTGCCGCTTAAAGTACGTGACCGCAAGTATTAGTAGTAGTACGACGATGGTAGGCGGTATATAAGCATAGGCGCCACCGCCGAAGGCTTGCCACGTCGTGGTTGTTGATGGTGCTATGAGAGCATACCTTGCATCCTGAATAATTTGAGCGAGTGGATTAAGCAGCGCAACTTTTGCTGCGTCCTGGGAGTACTTGGCTATAAGTGAAATCGGATAGAGGATTGGCGTTGCATAAAAACCAACCTGTAGTAGAAGCTCCCAAATGTAGTTTGCGTCACGCAGTTTTACATATAACGCGGCCAAGAAAAACGCTACTGACAGAGAGAGAACAAACAGCTCGATTGCAACGGGGATAATTAGGACTGCTCGAGGCGCCAACTCTACACCATTCACCGCGATGAGTACTCCAACTATGACAAGGTTAATGGCGAGGTTTATAAGAGCAGAGAATGAACCTGCGATGACGATGACGTAGCGCGGGAATGAAAGTTTTCGCATAAGGTCTCCCTTCCCGACGATTGCGGACATGCCGTTCATAGTTACTTCAGTGAAATAGTTCCAAAGAACAATACCCAGCAACAGGGCGACTGCGAAATGCGGCTCATCGGCACCAAACTTCAAAAAATGTATGAAGATGACGTACATAATCGCAAAAAGCGCGAGTGGTTTCAGTACCGTCCACACGTAGCCTAAAACAGATCCTTTGTAGCGAATCTTGAAGTCGGTCCTCACAAGCTCACGCAATAAGATAGCGGGGTAACGGTACCGTTCGATAAAAGGCTTCATATACGCTATACATTCTACCGTGAATCACTCTTTCCGACAATCAATGGTTCACCGACCAAGAGAGTTTTACTTTCCTAGGGCTCGTCCGTATACTATCTGATATGAGTAAAGTTATCGTTACCGGAGCGAACGGGTTTGTGGGCAACCATCTCGTACTGGAACTGGCGCAAGCTGGCTATGAGGTTATTGGTGTTGGCGGTCCACGCGTTCCGGGCATGAAAGATCCTGAGGGTCTTACGCACTACATAGTGGCGGACCTAAACAACCCAGAAGAGGTAAGTCAGATAGACTTTACTGGCGTAACTGGCCTCATTCACCTTGCTGGCATGGCAGCGGTTGGTCCATCCTTTGACGACCCGCTTACCTACGTTTCGGTCAACGTCGGGCTTCAGGTGCATTTATTCGAAGAGGCTGCGAAGCAGGGTGCAAAACCGAAATTTGTCGTTATCAGCAGCGGTGCGCTGTATGACCCGAACGCTTCTCTGCCACTCACAGAAGAGTCTCACGTACTCCCGTCGTCACCTTACGCCGTCAGTAAGATTGGTCAGGAGCAAATGGGTCTTTACTACCATTTGCGCGGGTTTGAGGTGGTCATCGCTCGCCCATTCAACCATATTGGCCCAGGGCAGAACCTAGGCTTCATCGTACCTGACCTGACCAAGCAAGTGATTGACGTGGAGCGTGGTGAGACCGATAGAGTCTTGGCTGGGAACATGGATGCAAAACGGGACTACACAGATGTACGAGATATCGCACGAGCTTATAGGCTCATGTTGGAACATGGTAGAACCGGCGAGACATACAACATTTGTTCCGGTACTAGCTACAGCGGACAGGAAATGCTTGACCTGATTCTTACGGCTGCCGATTCACATGCGGTCGTAGAGAATGACCCTACGCGCATGCGTCCCTCTGATACGCCCGACATTTACGGTAGCCACGAAAAACTAACTGCCGATACCGGCTGGCAGCCAGAAATCCCTCTGGAAGTCACCCTCGCCGACGTTGTCGCCGATTGGCGCAGCCGAGACTAGCCTAGACATTAGGGGTCATTCTTGACTTTTAGTACTTTTTGTTTATAATATATCGTCATGGCTCACCCTGTTGGAAACACTCCTGATCGACCTCCCGTCGTTGATGGCGGTAGCTTTGCTATAACCCACTTATCAACCGATCCAGAAGGTTATAACGTATCACTTACCGGTGTTGGGCGTACTGCTCTTTTAGGGGACAGTCTTGCTATCTTGGGTGACCCGGAGATTCCGAAAAAGGTAAGAGCTGCGGTTTGGGAGGAAATGCGGTTTGCTAAACTGCCCCTGCTTGCATATGTTGCGGAGAAACGCCTTTCGGCACATCAAGCTGAACAAACTGGAGACAGCCAAGCTGTACAACGGATTCGAGAAAACATTCAACAGGTTATAGGCTCAGGCGATTACGCCACTCAAAGGTTTCAGTATGTGGCGGGGCAAGGGCTTGGTAAGAAAATCGGTTTTCGCAACCTTATGGAGGACCCAGATAACAGCAACCTGCTTACCGGCTCAGCCCAGCTTGTCCCTTTCTATATGTACAATCGCTTCTCGTCTCCTATATATCACAGGGAGGCGCTTGGTCATTTAAGTGAAGCTGCTGCCGTAACGCTGGCGCTCGTCACTGCTGATAACCGTTTAATCCTGCAACATCGTGCTGTATCACACCGAAATCTTTTGGACGGTAAAATGAGTGGGGGTAATGCCAGCTACAATGATATCCCAGGAGCAAGTGCTGCGGGGTGGATAGATGCCGCCCCCAAGAAGCACGGTGAAAAAGATGGCACCCCGCCGGACGTCACCACCGAGAGTCTCTTGGGTAGCGTCACGAAGGAGATGGAGGAAGAATTAGGTCTTGATAAAAAGGAGCTCACGGGTATACGTCTCGTTGCCATGGCACATGATAATATTAAGCCACACACTGAGGTACTTTACCTAGCAAAGACTCGTCTGACTTTCGAGGAAGTCAGAAAGCACTCCGAGAGTTCGAATAAAAATAAAGGTCTTGCCCCCGAAGATCTTGACGAGAAGTTTTTCGATATCGCAGCCTCGCCGGAGGCTATCAAGACACTACTTTCAGAGGTTCACTGCCCTCTGCCCCCAACCCATGCTGCCGCTTTTCTCGCATGCGGATATAGCTTGATGCTCGAAAAAGGTAATAAAGCTGCAGCTGACAAGTGGTTGAATGAGGCGAAGATAGGTGTTGCGCAGAATTATACAACGATGGATGCAATGGTAGCAAAGTATTACAAAACCTTCCCGGGCGCGAATAAGCTTGTCCCTGAGCGTATGTGGAACAAGCACGTTGCTGACAGAAATCTTGACGCTTATACTCCGGCTTATACACCGAGCGAACAAGGGTTGCCTGACCTAGATGACGAGCTGGTTCGAGTCGGATTAGTACCCGAGGAACGTCGAGTAGTCGACACCGCATACCTATTCGATGTTGACGGCGTGCTAACCAACCCTACGACAAAGATTGTCGATAGAGAGGCTATCTTCACGGGGCTGATTGACCGCCTCCAGGCTGGCCTGCCGGTCGCATTTAACACTGGTCGTTCAACAAAGTGGGTTGTCGACAACGTAGTCCAGCCAATGCTGGAAAGAGCTAGCGACCCGGGCATCCTCCAAAACGCAATCATCGTCGGTGAGAAGGGCGCCTCCTGGGCAACGTTTGGCGAAGACGGTACCCCCTTATATGGCATAGCCGATTCGCTAAGTTTGCCAGATACTTTAAGCCAAGCCGTCGATGAGTTAGCAAGCAAGTATGCCGACACTATGGGTAACCTAGACCCTAAGCAGACGATGTTCTCCGTCGAGATGCTTGATGGTGCCAATATCGATGAGTTCCATGTGGTACAAGCTGTCTTTGCGTCTGAGCTTCAGGCCCTACTAGATTCACATCCTGAGGGAGCTATGTTCCGAGTTGATAAAACAGCGATTGCAACTGACGTTGAGAGCCGCTACGTTGGCAAGGCACTGGGAGCTGACCGCTTTCTTGAATTTCTCCAAACCCGAGACTTGAAAGCCAAACATTATGTCGCATTCGGCGATAGCCCTTCCGACCTCGCCATGGCTGAAGAGTTGGCTCGACGGAGCCAGAGCGTAGAGATGGTCTACGTTGGTAATCCTGCAGATATAGGTGACGCGCGTACCTTACGCTACGCCGTTAGTCTTCTAGCCGGCAATACGGCAGCAACCGCGAACTTTCTACAGGACGAAAACCACCGTTAGGTCAAGGTTCAGTCGGATTCGAGTTCTAGGTCATGCTCAACCATAAGCGTTACAAGGCCGGGAAAGTCGACGGCGCGCTTCCAGCCAAGGACGGTTTCGGCTTTGGTTGGGTTGCCAAGTAAGATGTCCACCTCAGCGGGACGGTAAAATTCTGGGTTTACTTTTACGCGTACCAGACCTTCCTCGTCAACACCTTCTGTTTTTTCGCCCTCACCTCTCCAGGTGAGATTCATGCCAACTTCGGCAAATGCCAGTTCACAAAAATCGCGGATTGTATGGGTCTGACCGGTCGCAAGTACATAATCGTCCGGCTTATCCTGTTGGAGCATGCGCCACATACCCTCAACGTAGTCACCGGCATATCCCCAATCACGCTTACTATCGAGATTGCCAAGCTCCAAATATTCTTGGGTACCCTGCTTGATCCGTGCAACCGACAGGCTGATTTTGCGCGTTACAAACTCGGGTCCACGGCGTTCGCCTTCGTGGTTGAAAAGTATGCCACAACTTGCATGCATGCCGTAACTTTCACGATAGTTTTTAGTAATCCAGTGACCATAAAGCTTTGCGACACCATAAGGGCTACGTGGATGAAAGACTGAGTCTTCGTCATACCCTTTGCCCGGGCGGTTATAGTCAAGACCGCCAAACATTTCAGAAGTAGAAGCCTGATAAAAGCGTGTTGTGTTTTCGAGACCACTTAGACGGATTGCTTCAAGCACATTTAGAACACCTTTGCCCGTCACGTCACACGTAAGAATTGGGTCGCGGAATGAGTAGCCTACGTGACTGATGGCCGCAAGGTTATACACTTCGTCTGGTTTAATACTCTGAACCGCACGAGTCAGCGCAGAAAGATCAAGCAAGTCGGCCATGACAAGCTCGGCATATGGCATTTCTGCTTTTAGCTTTTGGTAGCGTGGATGGCTTGCCTCCATTTGGCCGCGAACAACTCCGTATACTTCGTAGCCTTTTTCGTGTAGTAATTTTGCAAGATGTCCGCCGTCTTGCCCGGCCATGCCCGTTAAAAGCGCTTTCTTCGCCATACTGTCTCAGCTCCTCTCATTAAATTCTATAAAAAGTATACCACTCCCTTAGGGTTGATGGTACGTATGCCTCGGCGTAGTTTATGCTCTGCCTTCATAGAACCCTCGCTGTCTTCGGGTTCGTCCAGGAGCAAGCCAGAAGGCGGTTTCTCTTCTAGGCGAGGAACTTATCTCCATAGACGAAAGAAAAGTGACTTATAGCCGGTCACGGTGAGTCTGGGGCGGCGGGAGTTTTTAGGCAAGTCGAGTATACTTGAGTGTATGAGAATCGTCATAGATGCGCGTGAGTTGCGTACCACAACTGGGCGTTACGTTGAGCGCCTGCTCCATTATTTGCAGCAGCTAGACACTCACAACGACTACACGGTGCTACTCAAACCAACTGATATGAGTGGCTGGCAACCAATCAGTGAGCGTTTTACGCCGCTAGCATGCCCGCACAAAGAATTCACGTTTGCCGAGCAGACCGGTTTGTTGCGACAAATTAACGAGCTGCATCCTGACCTGGTTCATTTCCCCATGGTTCAGCAGCCAGTGTTGTATGGTGGTCTAGTTGTTACGACAATGAACGATTTAACGACCACGCGTTTTCGCAATCCTTCAAAAAATGTAGTTGTTTTTTGGCTGAAACAACGTGTGTACGTATGGGTGAATAAGCGCGTCGCGCGTCGCTCAAAGGCACTTATCTCTTATACACATTTTGTGCAACAAGATGTGGCTGCCTTTGCAGGAATATCCCCCGACAAATTTACTGTTGTTCCGCTTGCGGCCGATGCTATCTTGGATAGCCCCGAGACCGTTCCTGAGCTTAGTGATACGCAGTACGTTATGTACACAGGAAAACCCATGCCACATAAAAATTTGGGGAGGTTGATTGACGCGTTTGTGTTGCTGCAAAAAGTCCACCCAGAGCTGCGCCTCGTGCTGGTCGGGAAGAAAGATGGCAACTATGCTCGACATGAAGAGCGGGTAAGGGCAGAGGGTATTCGTAATGTTGTGTTTACTGGTTTTGTGAGTGAGGGGCAGCTGCGGTGGTTGTACGAAAACTGCGCCGCCTACGTTGTTCCTAGCTTGTCTGAAGGCTTCGGGCTGCCTGGGCTAGAGGCAATGATGCACGGTGCGCCAGTCGTCAGCAGCAATGCAACATGTTTGCCGGAGGTGTACGGCGACGCAGCGATCTATTTCGACCCGCTAGACGTCGCAGATATGGGCACAAAAATTAGTCCTGTAATAGATAATGAAGCGCTACGAAGCAATTTAATTTTGCGCGGCAGCGCACAAGCCAAAAAATATTCTTGGCGCCGCACCGCCGAACAAACCCTTGCCGTGTATGAAAAAGCCCTGAAGCGATAACTTTAGTAATATTCTCTTAGTGCCGGGCCAGAGCAGCTAATCTCAATAGTCAAGACTACCTTACCGTCAATAGATACTCTATTGTGATCTTTATCTTCATCATACCTGTAGTGCACGCCACATCTTATGGATTCGGTCTCGTATATCCGTGACTTAATATAATTTTCTGATATATATTTCTTGTTGCTTTGCGTGTTGTCGCCAAGAAAACGCCACTTAATGACGGCTTGCGCGTTATCTGCGCCCATAATTATGCCTTTTGTATCATTTTCAGAGGTAGGAAGATATTTTATTGTCGTTGACATTGTACAGCTCAGGCTTCCATTACTGAACTTTGCTGAGCTGTACCTACAGTATTTTCTTGTTTCTTTAGTGCTTGGGGCGAGTTTGGCGGCTTCATCGACGAAGGTGGCTATTTGTTTTTCTGCATTTTTGTACATTGTCTTTTCTTTGTATATCAGAGCTTGGTTGACTCCAAAAAGGAGGGTTATGACTAGGGCTAGTGCAAGGGAGAGTTTACCTATCTTACCGAGACTTTTATACCAGTTCTGTATCTTGGAGATATTTTTCCCTGGTTTATTAGGAAGCTTGGCCTGTTTTATTTTTGGCATGAGCTTATTGTAACAACCTAGTAGCTCGTAGCCTATGGGGTGAGGGTACATTACTGGCAACGCACCGCTGAATAAGCCCCGTGTTGTTTGTGAACAAGCCCTGAAGTGATCGCTTTAGTAGGCTTAATAACAAAATCTAGTGTTTTTTCACCCCTGTATCCTCAGAGAATAAACTACAAAGCATCGTAAAAGTGAGCTGTTTTGAGGCTCTACGATGCTTGATTAGCTTGTCTTTCCAGACACCAAACCTGCCATCTAACGGGCTGGTAGTATTAGCTATTTTCTTGCCTGTTTGGCATGCGTATTCTTGCAAGTAATCTGCTTGGTAGGTGAATAGGTACGGCAGATTTCTGACGAGGCTAAAGTAGGCTCGTCTGGTACGTTCGTGTGCCCATCTTTTGGTGACTGGATCCTTCTGTTTGAGCCACTTACCGTGTTTACCGTACCAACCAGCCAGAGCGTCCTCAAACGTCGGCTCGTCCGTTTGGCTGAGCGTCAAAGCAATAGCTCGTAGCTCAATGTTCTGCGTCAGTCTCGGTTTTTTTGTCAGGCATTGGGTGATGGTCATCAGCTGATGGAACTGGCAATGCTGGACTGGTATACCTCTCGCTTCAAGCATGTTCCGCACACCGCGTCTACCATCAATTGTTACGGCGATGATACTGTAACCCATAGCTTCAATCGTATCTGTTGAAATCTCGTAATCTATGGTTCGCTCGGTGCCCTCAACGACTGCATAATACAGCACGGTGTTTTCACCTTCTTTCTGCTTTGCATATGGATCAATGACTACTAATATACCCCAGCTGCCAAAGTAGGTTACATCAATGATGACGGCTACTGTGCGGGGCACTTGAGTGATGAGGGTTGGGGTGTAGGCGTGCAATCGGCTACGAATACTGCCTTCGCTTGCTTTGTATTCGCACGCCAAGCTCCGTACGCTGCGACCATCAAAAGCATACTTGTGCCATAGAACATTGAGTCGTCTTCCCGGACGTCGAATACTCGTCCATGTGCGGCTACACGCCACGCAGCGATAACGCTGGCGACCATTCTGTAGCCCATGTTTGGTCACGTTGGTACAATTAAAAAACGGACAGCTCTTTCGAGTCATCTTCGCTACTCCTTGTTTAGTTTGCACTTACAAGAATAACGAGAATTGATGACAATGAAATCTGTCCGTATTAAGCTTTAGCAACAACTAGATTTTGTTATTAAGCCCTTTAGTAATATTCTCTTTGGGCCGGGCCGGAGCAGCTAATCTCAATAATGTAGTCTCTCGTTACTGAGGCCTGCCCACTAGAAACTTCTTCGACATACGGCTGACGATAATATATTCCGCACGTTAAATTATTGAATCTATAAATCGTTTTAGCAACGGTTCCTGGGGTACCTTCCGAGGACTGTTCTGTGAACTCTTTTGTCCAATTTGCTATCGCTTCATGTTTTTGTACTGCCGCCATAACAGACTTGAAGCTATCTAGGGAAATGCCTTGAAATATTAATTTCTCTTCCACTACGCATATTAGCGCGCCGTCATCAAACTTTTCGGAAATACGGGAACAGTATTTGTTTTTTAACCTTTTAGCACTTGGGGCGAGTTTGGCGGCTTCATCGACGAAGGTGGCTATTTGTTTTTCTGCATTTTTGTACGTTGTCTTTTCTTTGTATATCAGAGCTTGGCCGACTCCGAAAAGAAGGCTTATGATTAGGGCTAGTGCAAGGGTTAGTTTAACTATCTTACTGAGACTTTTATACCAGTTCTGTATCTTGGATATAGTATTCGGGGTTTTATTAGGAAGCTTGGCCGGTTTTAATTTTGGCATGAGCTTATTGTAACAGTATTTGCTATGTTTTTTGGCGGCGCAAGACCACGAGTAATAAAACCAGCCCGGCGGCAACAAAACCGGCCAAAGCATATGCAAGCGCGGATTTACTTTTTGTGGTTGTGCTGTCTGCTGTTTTTGTCAGCTTGGCGGGCATTTTAGTGGTGCCACTCAGTACCATGGGTTCAGGTTGGGTAGTGCTGTCCTCGGTCGATGTCGGAGCACGATAAGGAGTCAAGGCATATCCGTAGTTTGGCGGCAGACTTCCGGCTATACGCATTGCAGTGGCAAGCTGGTTATTCGGTGGACTAGTTGGGGTGTTTGACGGTAGGGCCCCGCTGTCCTTTTTTGTCTGGGATGAGTTATTTTCCTCTGGGCTATTTACTTGGGGTGGTACGAAAAGCGCAATAATACCCTGCTGGTTTGATTCGTTATTGTCTTCGGTAGAGTCAAATGAAATCGGGCTCTCTGGCGGAAGGTCGGGTATAAGATCTGCAACAACCGCTACACCGCGTAGTTCTCCGTCACAGGCATCGTCAACTCTATCTCCGTCTACATCGACTCCTGACGAGCTAACGAGCTGGCAAGCTTCCTGGTTGTTTTTTACACCATCGCCGTCAAAATCTTCTGCCTCTTCTGCCACAAAAACTACTTCTCGCAAATCTACAGGCGTGCCGTCTGCGGCGATACCGTACACATCAAACGTATGAAATCCGACCAACGGATCGCTTGGGACTTCAAAGGTTATGGCGGTGTTTTCATCATACGCCCCCTCAAATAGTGTAACTGGCTCCGAACGCAGAACTCCCTTGACTGGAGCTCCTTGTTTAAGTACCCCTTTCGGAATATTGGTTGTGTACTTACTATCTTTTTGTAGAACTTTTACGCCACCGTCCGACCACTTGATCGCTTCAGTGTGGCGTTGCTGCTCAGGTGCGTGCACAACGTTTTTAAGGAGCGCGCTCGTATAGTCCAGGCTTGGTTTGTTATTGGCGCGAGGTGCTGGCATAGGTGCGGTAAGGTTGGTTGTGCTCGAGAGTACTTTCTGCGCGAGCAGTTTGTGGCCAAATATCGTGGGGTGATAGCTTTCGTTAGCAATACCTAGCGTATGTGAATATGTTTTCCCGGCAGCATGAGCCTGCATTGTCACCCCTTTATCGTCACCAGCAGTTAGGCCATTTACACCCGCCGAGTCTTTGGGAGCCTCACAAAGACGATATCCATTCAGGGCGCTTTCTGTGTCGACATAGTACACGCCAGCTTCTGCCGCAGCCCGTTTAATAACAGAGTTTAGGTAGATTATAAGCTGCGCTCCAAACTTAACCTCTGCAGCGTTGAAGTGCACATTTGCGCCGCAATTTCCGCCCTCCTTAAAGATTTGGGGATAGCCTACCACGTACACGCGCGCACCGCCACTCTCTGTGCTAACGCTTTTGTATGTTTTTACCAAACGGTCATATTGGCCAAGTATTTGCTGCATAAGCTGAACGCGGTCTTCGTAATACTGGTAGCACGTACCGGCAATATCACCGGCAACACAGGTAGTTAGAATCTTTGCAAATGCGATGTCATTGCCTCCGACGGAGAGGAGAACGGTGCGAGGTTTGTATTCGCGAGCGAAGATAGTTTGTTGGGCGTAACCAGGAGAAAAGCTTTTAAATATTAGTTCTTTTTCGTTGTCCAGCCTATCCTGCCAGGTTTTATCGTCTTGACCCAAATACTCACTTTCTTTACTTATACGAGTTTCCGGGTTTATTTCGGGGTCCCCCGCGGCCATTGTCACGTCAAGCATTTTTGCCCCAGAGCAAGCGACGGAGCGACCGTAAGGAAATTGTTTTGCTCCAATGCGGTAGGGGTAAGAGTAGTAGGAGACGTGGCATTTGTTTTGCTTCGTGTCGGTGCCGGCAAAAAATGTGCCGGTTGCACCTTCGCCTGAAATATACGAGTCACCCATACCCAAAAGCCCTACGTATTCTCGCGGGGTTTCTTTGGGCATGGTTACGCTGTAGCGGGCCACTTTAAAACTTGTCGTACTCGTGCGGTCATAAACGGTGTCAAAGGTGAGTGTGTTTTTGTCTAAAAACCGAATGCGGCGGGGGTACTCGGCCGTCGGTAAGACATCACGAAGGCCACGGGTATTCCCGGTGCGATACTGGCCACTCCACAGATCTTTATACTCACAGTCATTATGCGCAACAAGCGCGTCGTTGAGATCATATTGGTCACGGCAACTTTCTGTATCGTAGACCCGTAGTACTGGGTGTTTTGTTCCGTCATTTTCGGTTTTTGTAAACGCAATTGCTAAATATCTCCCATCATCTGTAATGGCAGTGTTGTTCGTTTTCGTAAAGTTATCTACGGAAGGCGCGTACGTTTCAATATCCCAGGCCAGATATTTGAGCTTTTTGTTGTTGATATCAAATCGCACAAGCCCACGACTCCCCGCCACTGCAGAGAACCATTGGCCGTTATTGGAATACGCCAAATCGCCGCTAATCGATGCCAGGACTGTGTTATTAGCCAGTGGTCTTACGGCATAAGAAAACAGCCCTTTATACGTGTAGTATGTCCCGAGGTTATTGTTAATATAATTTAGGGCGCTCGGATTGTACGTTCCGAGGGCTATCGTTGCGCCCGAAGCCGTATAATATCTCGTAAATATCAGCTCGGGGTGATTGGGGACGCTAGGCTGAACAAAACCACCGGGGTTAACTTCGTATCGGTACGCGCCGTTTGGCCCATCAATAAGTTCTTGGTCGCCGGTTGCAAGGGTGCCTATGGGGGTCTTGTACCCACATCGTGGGGCTGGATAGCCGCTTGAGGGCGGCAAAATCGTGCAATCTACGCTCGTACTCAGTGGCTCAGTGTTTGCTGGGAGCTCTTTGGTTTTTGTAATAAGTGGCTCGGTGTTACTAAGCCACTCTGGACGACTTGGTGACACAGCGGACACAAAACCACCCAAAAAAAGAAGTAAGCTGAGACAGACTGCCGCCGAGTAATAACGCTTCATTAGTTCTCTCAATTATTTGAGCATTATTTTACTCTTTTTTAGTGTGTTATGCAAGTTAGTTATATGGCTACGCCAAACTTGTCGCGCCAAGTGTTACTGCGCGTGATACGTTGTCGAGGATATTCTACGCTGCGGGGCTAATGACGATGTGGCGGTCGCGGCCTTCGCCAACTGAATCACTCACCAGTCCGGCCTCTGAAGCGACCCTGTGTACAGTACGACGGTCAGCGGCATTCATCGGCTTTACTTCGTAGGGCTCACCGGTTTCTTGCACATGCTTGACCCAGTCTTCGGCAGCGCTCGCTAGCCGATCGGCACGTTGTTTTTTGTACTCGGCTACGTCGACATTGACACGGCACATGGCAAAGTTTTGGTTCTTGAGAGCGCTACTGACAAGAAACTGCATGGAGCGCATGGTCTCTCCGCGTTGACCAATCAAGAAGCCGTTGAGGTGCGTAGAGGGAATGTTCAATTCAATTACTTCATTGTCCTCGGTAGTGGCATAGACGTCAGTATTTAGCCCAAAAAATGAAAGTATATCCTCTAGGTATTTTTTTGCGTACTGAATTGCTGCTTCAACATCTTCGTTCATAGTCACCTCCGTTTCTTTTTAGCTTTTTTGGAGGCCTTGCTGCGTATTTGTTTTGTTGAGGTTGCGACTACTGCTTCAGGGGTTGAGGATATGGTGACCTTACTGCCGTTTTTTGTGGTACGAACCGGTTTATTGTCTTGGCTGGGCTTCGCTTTTTTGGTTGGAATTTTATCATCAGCTGACTCGGCCGCTTCAACAAGCCGGTCGGCGTCGTCGTTAAGTGCTCTACGCTGTTGCAAGTACGCAACCAGCCCGCCAACAAACCAGTAAAGGCTGAGTGCGGCTGCAAGGTTAATCGTAAAGAAAAATACCATAAATGGAATAACGTACACCATGCCACGCCCGACGGCAGCGCTCACCTCGGCCTGATCGGCCTGCTGTCCTTCACCGGCAGCCCTGAGTATGTGCCGCAGCTTTCGCGCCTCTTTGTCCGACGGCATTAGCTGGCGACTCGTCAGGAACTGGATACCGGCACTGAGGAACACCAAGAGCAGCGCCGGGAAATATATGCCCGTTTTGCTGACAGCAGCTTTCGAAAGGTCAACTATCCCAAAGAGTGAGTTGTCAAATGCTTTGATGTTTTCTGCGAGATGCTGCATCCATGGTAGATGCTGAAATGGTGCATAGGCGAACTGTACGATTTGGTTGGGGTCTTTAATGACCTTAATTAGCCCAATATAGAGGCCGATTAGTACAACCATTTGCACAATAAGTGTTGGGAACATACCAAACGGGTTAACACCGCGTTCTTTGTACAACTCCATCATCATGCGGCCTTCAAGTTGGCGGTCGCCTTTAGCCTCTTTCTTAATCCGCTTTAGTTCTGGTTGAAGTTGGCGCGTAATTTTAGTTTGACGCAGTTGTTTTTTGACAAGCGGCCACATAAGAAGCCGGATGACAACGGTAAACAAAATAATTGCCAAACCAAAATTGTGCCCAGGTATAAGCGCGTAGATGAGTACGAGCAAATTAAAGATTGGTTGAACAACGAACTCAGTAAACATTTACTCCCCTTTGTCTTCTACTATACCACGATTCGTCTTCGGTCGACCACTAGCTTGCGCTTTTGACAACAAATTGGCTAACTCGCGCTTGAGAGACTTTGCTGACATGGTGGCAAGCGACGCGTCAAACACTGTTATAAGTAGCTCGACTCCTTTGAGGTGTACGCCGTAATCCGTGCGAAGCAGCTCGTAAAGACGGCGGCGAATGCGGTTGCGTACAACGGCAGATTTATGCACTTTTTTGCTAACAACTACAGCAGCACGAAATAACTGGTCGGTCTCGGTGCGGTAGCGCAACCCGAGTAGTCTTGTTCGGGAGCCCGCTCCATGTTTATACAGCCGTTGGATATCCCGGCTGCCTCGAAAGCGATGATTACTAGCAAGCACTGCCCTGTGCTCCGACCTAGTGCGTTAGCCGCGTACGGCCTTTGATACGACGTCGTTGCAAGACGGCGCGTCCGGCTTTGGTTGCCATGCGCTTCATAAAGCCATGCACTTTTGCGCGGTGGCGTTTTTTTGGCTGATAGGTTCGTTTTGGCATATGCTTTTTCCCTTTATTCCTTTACCATACAGTATACCATGGAGCGATTTGCCGCCCAGATCACTGGCTATATTTGCTATTCGCGTCATAGTATAGCAAAGTTATCCCCCCTTTCCCAGTATTATCCACAGAATCTAAGGTGTTAACACGCCCTGTGGATAAGTTGTTCTCTTTTGAAGCGTTTTATATTTGACAAAATAGTTGTAGAAAATGCTGTGGAAAACTAGGTAGGAGTTAGCGTATAGTTATACACAGAAATTGGAGTGTAACGTGGCAACCATAGTAGATTGTGACCGGCTTTGGCAAACAGTGCTCGGCGACATAGAGATATCTCTTTCGCGCGCTAACTATATGACGTGGTTTAAAAATACCCATCTTCTTTCTGTAGACGAGGGGCATGCAGTGGTTGGCGTGCAGAATGTTTTCGTTAAACAGCAGCTTGAAAAAAAATATCGGGAGTTTATAACTGAAACATTACAAAAAACCGATGCTGGTACTGTGACGGTAGATTTTAAGATTCACACAAGCTCTGCCCGTAAAGACACGCTAGACGAGCCAGTTGTGCTCGGAGACGCCCGCGCGGCGCAAGTTTCGCACCAGCAGACACCCACGGCGCGCAATTTTCGCCCCGGTAGCTCCCTGGCTCACCCATACCGTCAAGGAGTCAATGAAAAGTATACTTTTGAAAACTTTATTGTTGGGTCTGGCAACGAACTTGCCTATGCTGCCTGTCAGGCGGTCGCCACCGACCCCGGCAACAAGTACAACCCGCTTTTTTTGTATGGCGGAGCTGGTATAGGAAAAACTCACCTTATACAGGCCGTTGGTAACGCGGTGCTCGACCGCCGACCCGGTTCTCATGTCGTGTATGTGTCAAGTGAGCAGTTCGTTCAGGAGTTTGTTGACGCGCTTCGTTTCAAAAAAAACACAGATTTTGCGGATTATTACCGCGGGGCTGATGTACTAATTGTTGACGATGTGCAGTTTTTGGCTGGCAAAGAGAAAATTCAGGAGGAGTTTTTCCATACCTTTAACGCTCTTCACCAAGCAAATAAACAAATCATTATTAGTAGTGACAAGCCACCGCGCGAAATCCCAACCTTAGAAGAACGCCTCCGTAGTCGGTTTGTTTGGGGTATGAGTATAGATATGCAAAACCCCGACTTCGAAACCCGTTGCGCCATTATCCAGTCAAAAGCTGAAGATAAAGACACTACCCTGCCTCATGATGTCGTTGAGTTTCTGTCCAGCCAGTTCCAAACAAACATCCGCGAGCTCGAGGGTGCGCTCAACCAGGTTTTGGCTTTTTGTGAAATGCGCGGTCTTGCACCAAACCTAGCGATTGTCACCGGGCTACTCGGTTCGTCAAAGGGACGGCCAAAACATCTCAGTGCTCGCCAAATTGTTGAGCGCTGTGCAAAGTATTACCAGATTTCACTCGACGATATTTTGAGCCCTAAGCGAGACAAGGATATTGTTGTCCCTAGACAGGTCGCAATGTATTTACTTCGGAGTGAGCTACACCTTAGTTTTCCTAAAATTGCTCATGAGCTCGGCCGCAAAGACCACACTACTGCCATTCATTCGGTCGATAAAATCAGGAAAGAAACCGACCTTGACCCCGCTATGAGAACTATTATTGCGGATATTAAGGAGCATTTATATGCATAATGTAAGCCGGGTGTTGTGGAGTAATGGGGGTTTGTTTGTGGAAAAAGGATGGGTTTTTGTTGGCTTTTTCCACCACTCACGATGTTTTGTTTTGGGGGTTGGGGACTTCTTACGTGTTTATACTCCTAGTGCCCCCTGCCGTGTGCACTGTGTTATCCCCCTCATTTTTTCGTATTTTCTCTCTGTTACGAGCGCGTTATCCCCTTCTTCCACAGGGCCTATAATAAGGGCTATTATTGGTAAAAATGAAATTATTTATAATCAACTAAGTGGAAGGGTGTATTGATGAAGCTAAAAGTAACCCAAGAAAACCTATCGAAAGCACTCGGGCACGTTTCACGTGTTGCCAATACTAGAGGGACATTACCAATTCTCGCAAATGTACTCATAGCAGTAGAAGATAATCGTCTAAAACTTTCAACAACCAATCTCGACATAGCAATCTCCAGTACAATTGGGGCTCAAATACAAACCGAAGGAACTACAACAGTTCCTGCTCGGCTTTTTCAAGAACTTGTCTCGGGTTTACCAAATGGTGTGATTGAACTGGAATTAGATGAGCAGAGACTGAAAATTTCAGCAGAACACTACAAGTCAGTTATAAATGGTGTTAGCTCCGAAGAGTTCCCGGTAATGCCAGCGATAGATAAAGGAAAAACCTGGAGTGTCCCTGCCCCGCTCATGAAAGCAGCGCTCCAACAGGTGCTTTTTGCAGCGTCCAACGACGAAAGCCGGCCGGTGCTAACAGGAGTTGCTGTGCAGACTTTAGAGGGTGTTCTGTACCTTGCAACAACGGACAGCTATCGTCTTGCGGAAAAACGGCTCAGTACTATTAAAGAGGACGTCAATCTTCTTATACCGGCTTCTGCGCTGCATGACGTACTTCGGATTATTACAGATCAAGACGAAGACATTACCGTCACCTGCGACGAGCAACAAGTTTTGTTTAAAGTTGGTGACGTGGAACTGGTAGCAAGGCTAATAGAAGGTAATTATCCCGACTACCGCAAACTTATTCCCTCGACATTCTCCACAACCGCGCTCATTCCGCGCGCAGAACTGGTGAATATTGTAAAAGTGACAAGTTTGTTTGCGCGCGAAAGTGCCGGAAGTGTTGTTATGAGTGTTGACGAGGCAAGTCAAAGTGTGTGGATTCGTGCCGTTGCTTCACAACTTGGTGAAAATAACGCCACAACATCGGTGAAGGCAGAAGGGTCTGGCTCAATCACACTCAATTCAAGGTACCTTCTTGAGGCGCTGCAAGCCATGACCGGAAAAGATGTGCAAATTGGTTTTAATGGTAAGGTTGAAGCGGTACTTCTTTCAGATCCTAGCCAAGAAGATTATAAACACATTATCATGCCCCTGAAGAGCTAGACGTAAGTCCAGTATACTAACCGTATGATTTCGAGCATACGCCTGCAACAATTTCGGTCCTACCTAGACACAAAATTTGAATTTGGTGACGGGGTAAATGTTATTGTTGGGTCAAATGGCAGCGGCAAAACCAACCTACTTGAGGCGGTGCTTGTCGCTGCGCGCGGTGGCTCTTACCGCGTAGCAGACGCCGATCTAATCCATTTTGGAAAAGAATGGGCAAGGCTCGATGCCTTGTTTGACGCATCTCACAACCGAACTATAAAACTAACGCCACATGGTCTTACAAAAAAAACATACACCATTGACGACAAACAATACACTAGGCTGGCCGACAACAAAAAACACCCAGTCGTACTTTTCGAACCAAATCACCTCCTCTTACTACAAGGGGCACCAGAGAACCGCCGCAACTATCTTGATGATATTCTCGAGCAAACCACACCAGGCTATACTAGTTTTCGGAAAAACTACAAACGGGTGCTCGCTCAACGAAATGCGCTGCTGAAACATAGAAACGCATTTGCCCACGACTACTTTCCATGGAACCTACGCCTCAGCGAACTCGGCGCTGTTATTCACCGCGCCCGCAGCGAACTTACCGCGGAGCTTCATACACAAATAGACCAACTTTACGGCGAACTATCGAAAGATAAGAAGCGAGTAACAGTGGAGTATAGTGGTCAGTTTGCCGCCGGAACTTATGAATCACAACTGCTACATGCGCTAGAGTCCAATATATCAAGAGAGATAGACAGAGGGTTTACAACTCACGGGCCGCACCGAGAAGATTTCAAGGTTTTGTTTGATGGTGTCCCGTCCACCCTTACAGCCTCACGCGGCGAAGTTCGTAGCGCCACACTTGCCCTCAAAATACTTGAACTACAGGTACTGGAACGCGTTAACGGTGTGAAGCCACTCCTTCTCCTCGATGACGTGTTTAGTGAGCTAGACGTTACTCGCCGAAGCGCCCTAACAACACACCTCCAACACTACCAGACGCTCCTAACGACAACCGAAGCAGACATAGTTAAGGATGACGTTAAAAAGTACACTGTAATCTCACTTGAGGGGGCTAGAAAGCGTTAACTGCGTCTAATACATCGGCAGGTACATCACTAGTTGAAAACACCGAATACACAAGGCGAGGCGTACCAACTCTTACCCAGCCGGCCTCAGTCTTATTCAATAATACCCGCAAGGTATCACTATTTTGGTTGAGAGGGTCAACATGAGTGAGCTTGGAGATATACCAATTCCCACGCATTAGTAATGTCCCCTCTGCTAAACTATATGAACTTTGGTTTTGTAGTTCGCTAAAGACCGCCGACTGAATTTCACCCCACTGCTCACCAATCAGCGACTTTATTTTATCGCGTGAGTATTCAGGGGTAATCGTTACACTCTGCGAATCCGCATACTTAAAGCCATCCGCATAGCCGGAAGCTCCAGAGTAAACAACTAAAACGGATGAAATTGCTTTTGGTATACGAACAGTTTCACCGCTTTTTGCAAGTTTTTTTAGTAGCACATCTTTACCGCCAGCTTCCCTCCCAGAAACGTCGTAAATAGAGAGCGCAGAGACGTTTTGGTATATCACTGTCAGCGGACGACTATTAAGGTAGTTCCTAACAAATATAGTCAGAACTGTTAGTAAAATGAGAAATATCCCTAAGAAAAACATTGTCCGTAAGCGTAAGGGCTTCACAAATTTTCTCCTGTTAACGGATTAGTAAAATCATCAAAACGTATGTCAAGCTGCGCGAGAGAGTAACCATTATCAACGATCCATTGCAGCGCTTTCTGGCGACCCGTCGGGGTACTGTTACCTATGAGAAGGAATATTTTGTCAGAACCAGCGCCAACATAGCCATAATCAATAGTGTATGGGCCAGATATATCGTAATGAGGCAGCAGTTCAATGATGGGATTTTTTGCGTGGAATGAAGCGCCTCTATTCTCAGCATTCAAGCCGCCTATCTCTTCGCGCTTAGCATTAATTCCTTCAGAATTTGACCAGGTGATAGCTTCTGGTGACTCGGGGGCGGGCAGTAGACCAATATACGTTCGGGAGGCGGAGATAGTTGTTTTTTGTGTGTCATCTGCAAAGCCAGCCTTTTTTGCAGAAAACTCGTATTCCCCGGGCGCCAGATACTGCACACCGGCAGATATTACCTTGCCATTAAGATAAACAGTAGCATCATCTGGCGAAACGGCAACCGTTACACGAATTTTCCCCTGGCGTGAAGTGCTTGAATACAGGTTTAGCCCAATAAGTATCACAAGTAGTACGGCAAAAAATACACTGAGCGCAACAAGCCTTCGTTTGAATAGGCGCGAGTTGTCCTGCATAATAATTTCTCCTCCTTATACACCTAAATCTGTTTTAACAACGAACCACAAGAAATCTGGGTCGGCAACGCCCTCTAGGCCAGCCATGGGTGCTCTTGAACACTGTGACGCAGAAGCAATCTTAGAATAAAAGCCTGCATGTTCTCCAATGTACAAGTAGGTATGACCACTTCTGAGTGCAATGGCATAAGAATATTTTGCAAGGTCCTGGGTGGTTTTTGGTTTGATTTCCTCGTACATGTCCGGGTTTTCTCGGACGTAAGCCAGCTGACCGTCGGTATTCCTCGCTCCGTTCTTAGCTTCACCATATTTCGGGTCTACCCCACTATCCTGCATAACTCTTGTCGTAAAGCCGCCACAATCAACTCCACCTCCGTAGCAAGTATCACCCGTGTACTTGCCGTTGGTTTTTGCCGTTCGAATTGCTTGCTCGTACGATGGTTTTTTTTCTGTGGGGTTTTCTGTCGCTTTTCGGTACTTAGGCCAGGCATAGTTTATCGCTACTTGGGCGACGCTACCCGAGCCGGTTGTTCCGCAGCCGGCTTGACTGGTTGCAGAAGTCGTCTGAGCCGATGCGGTAGGAGAAAAGAAAGAATTAACCCTTCCCCATAGGGGGGTTGTCCCCGCCCGCGCCTGAATGGGTTTTTCTCCTGATCCGACAGGTACGGCAGTCATTATGCCTTGTGCTATGCCTCGGGCGTAGACGTCTTGTTTGAATCCGGTCCGCCCAGTTTCGTTGTATACCCAAGGTACCTTGGAAAAAAGCTGCACAATCGATATATTACCCGCAGAAAGACCGGAACGCCCATCAAAGTTTAGGTCTTTCTCAATTGTGCCCGCTTCGCCAGCAGTTTTTCTAGCCTGTATCATTTTGTTGCTGTATTCTTGGCTTTTCGCGGCTACTGCCGAGTCTGAAAAGGTGGTTTTTATACCCTCATCATTTTGGCGGTAAGCGCCAACTTTCTGCGGGCTTACCCAGGATTTTTCTTTGTCACCAAACCTGCCGGTGTCTGTGTGGATACTCACTGCTATTGCTGCATTTGCATTATTTGCAATAGTAGCGCGTTCCTTAAGACTAATTGCCTCGTCTTCGGTTTCTTTAGTTACTATTACCCTATACCCCTCTGATTCAAGGATTGTCTTGGTCTGAAGTGCTACCTCCCAGACCTGCTTCCGTTCTTCAGGGTTTGTGGTTTCGCCTATATACAAGCCAGTTTCTGAATCTTTTAAGCCAGCATCCCTCGTAGAAGCACCGGAATGACCCGGGTCAAGCACTACGACGGGTGCGTTGGAGGCGTTGCCCACTGAGCAAGAACAACCCGAAGAAGCATTTACATATGTTGCGCCAGTTTGCTGGTATTTGAGGGCTATCTCCGCTGCCTTTACGCGGGAGTCATAGGCTTTCTCTCCCGCACCCTCCATTGATAATTCGTAGTATACAACCGCCTCTCGTAAGTCGGTTTGGGTGAAACCAGCCAGCATATTTTTTTTACTGGTGGGGCTATCGTAGTTCATGTGCCACCAGACAAGATCGAGCTGAGTGGATAATTCGGAAATTGGGCCGGTAATATTTGCTTTCTGGGCTATGCCAATTACTTTACTCGCCGGAGTCCATTGTATAAGACCCCACCCACCCTGATCACCCTTGGCATTGAAGCTAACTTGGGTGGGGTCGGTTGTTCTATCGGGAGTGAAGCCAGTTTGCGTATTAAGTGGATCACCGCCTGATTCATGAGCGATGTTACCGATAATCGCTGCAGCCTGTATTCTGCTTAGTGGCGTTCCGTCTGGAAGCTTTTTTGACAAGAAGTAGTTGTATGCGTTTACAAGATTTTCGTGGTTATTTGCTGATGTCGCCACATTGGAAGTAGGTTGGCTGCAGGTGGGTACCTCGGTAGGGTTATACCAACAAGTGTTGTAATACATACAATTAAAATCATCTGTTGTATACGCGAGCACTGGTTTACCCTGCGAAGTGACTAAAACAATAATCCCACAAAGGACGTAGGATATTCGTCTGACAGTCAGCCAGAAAAGTGAGGTGTTATGCTGTGCGCGTGGGCGAAGTAGGGATAGTTTCATTATGGTGTTCTCCCGAGTGAATAGTGCCAGTGATTGCCTGGTCCGCCGCAAGACTCACCAAGAAAGCGAACAACATTGTATTTTTGCCCAATACTGTCGCCAAGTTGGACATTGGCCGGACAACCAAAGTCGACAGCTTGACCTCGGCCATGTTGGCTGCCCGCGCTGTGACACTGGCCGAAGAGAGAGTTGATTTTGTAGTGGTACTGGTTACCATAATCAACGAGAAATTTAAGCAGAGAAGGATGGGGGGTAATTGTCGCCGGCATTTGGTAAGCGCAGCGCGTCGTAATACCCACCGGTTTGCCAGCCGCCATGTCTTCGAGTTGCTGGCTGGCCAGTGACCTAGTAGCGCTGTCAGCTGCTTTGTTGGAAGAATAGTCAGCTATTGTTATTTTCCCTGAGTCCCGAAGTGCCAAAATTTGTTTAGCAAGGGCGGCAACGTCAGCCGTGCCCACGGGCGCTCCCAGATCTGAACCGGTGGGTGAGTTTGAGCCGACCGGGGCTACACCTGTTGTTACTTTGGAAAGATCCTCGAGGTGGGCGAAACTGTTTTCATAACGTCCATCAAGCCGCCAGCGGAATACTAGATCGCCAAATCCCTGAGTATTGTTTCTACCGAGATTGGATGGTGAACAGGGTAATTCTGGGTTGTCTACCACATCCCCACGGTCATCCCTTTCGATCATTCGTTGACTAAAGAGCTCTCCAAGGCTGCTAGTGAAGCATTTGCCATAGTTGGCCGCTATATCATCCGAGCGACCGCTGAGTCGTAGGTACTCTTTGTTGATAGCCATCCCATATTTGTCTTGATTATTTATGATTAACGCTTCTTCTTGCTCTGTCCAGCCAAACTGAGTGTTCCCGTAGTAGCTATCTGAACCTGCCGCCTGTGCTTTTACTGTCGGGCTGAGGTTGTTAATAAACGATCCGAAATACCGTAGTGGGTTAAGTATGGTCGTGCCAATATTGCTTATTGTCTGTAATAAGCCCGAATTTAGGCTAATCTTCATCCCTATTGCCATACGCGAAGCAAGTGAACCGGCGTTTGTTAAGGCAAAATAACGTGTAAAGAAACTCAAGTTTTTTTGTTGGTCAGCAAGATATATGGCATCTGCTTGTTGACTAAGAACGATACTCTCGGGAGTAAGAGGAGCGCCAAACGTGATACTTCGTGATGCTTCGTTGCCCGCAATTATTCCGCCGGAGTCAACGTTATTAGCATTGTCAGTTCCCATTGAAAGCCCGCTTGTAAGCTGCCCAGCCCGGGTGTACGTGATCAATCGGGCAAGTTCCGTTAGCCCATACGTTCCCCCAATGATTGCGCCTTGTTTGACGGCGCCTACGCCTAGAGCCTTTGAGCCGATAACAAACCGTGCCATACGGGTAATTGAATTCGTCTCAACAGTAGAAAGACTATCTTTAGCAGTCTTCTTTATAATCGACTTGGCGACCGCTGTTTCAAGCATACTCGTAAACTTAAGTTTGATGTAGCTGGTAATAAAACTTGTAACGCCTTTTTCTACCCCTTTCTCTAGTAGAACCTTGCCGCCGCCAGTAAAAATGTCAAGCAGAATGTTTCCAGCCGCCAAACCAACAACGGTGCGCATATCTGTTATGGCACTACACCCGCCCGAGACGAGTTTATTAACCGCATTGCCAGCTACTCCCCCGGGGGCAATGTTTAGGGCGTTAAGTATTGAATAGTCGTATGTACCCATTGCGTTCGCCTGCGCGCGCGGGCTATCGGAAGTATTTGGTGTTTTGCCAGCAGCTCTCTGCATGGCGTTTGAATTGCTGTAGTCACCAAATTGATCGTTCGTTGCGCCCACAGCTGTTGCCAGCGCAACAGGATCGCTGACATCAGATCTGCTACCGTGCATTTGTTGCGCGGAGACAGCCATAGTATCGTAAAAGGCCAGTTGTTGCTGATTTGACTGTTGGTCGATGGTTGAACCTGCTTTTTCCATGGAGCCGTCATAAATGATACAAAGAGGAAGAGCGATGGCAAATCCAGTGTTTATAAAGGATAGCGTGGTTCCTAGCGCACCTTCGCCGAGCGCGGCCCCCCCAGTAGCCTCAACATCCCGAATGATTTTGTCGGCCACACCATTTTTTTTGAGAGTATCATCCAGCAACTCATCACTCGCAAGCACTGCTTTTTCTGCCTCAGATGCAGCAATAGCACCATCTTTTAGAACTGCGGTGGCGGGGGGTTCTGCAACGAATTGTGCGCCACTTACCACGGCTGCTCTATCTCTTGCGGCTTTGAGCGCGGCACTATCTTTATCGAGACCACTGTAGCGTGACAGGATCCGGCCGGCCAAGTTGGCACCAATTCGACTCCGCAAGTTTTCCATTGCTTTTGCGCGTACTAGAAAGTTGACGTTAGTAAGCTTCATATCCTCTCGGACAGCGCGCAGAATGGTTGCTTGAATTTTAGCGTTTTCAACGTACCCCCCGAACCGTAAAGGGTCTTTCAGGTTTCCTTTAATATCCAAAACACCAGGCGGTTGCTTTATTCCATAAGTGTCGCTCCCGTACGCAATTTTTGTTAGCGTTGCGCCGTCACTTCCTCCGTAATAAAAATGAAGACCTTTTGTTTCGCCAATGTTTTCAAGAACCTTCTGTGGTCGCCACTTCTCAAAGCGGTCGATGGTTGGACCAAACCGCTTCTTTAAGGCCGTCTTTACTCGTCCATCTGCGGCTTGCACCGCCAAAGCTTCTTGAGTTGACAACACGCTCGTGGTTGCTAGTTGACGGCTAAAGCGTGCGAAACTATATTTCATAACATTTTGCATGAAGTTCGGCAAACCAAGAGACGACAAGAAAAGCATGACAATGACTATCACGGCAACAAGTCCTCCCACTGCCCCGCCAGCGCCAGCAATGAGCCATTTTTTAGAGCCTTTTTTTACCAGGCTGTTTGAACCTTTCAGTTTTTGCTTTGATCCAGTAAAACCTCGTCCGAGCTTGTTTTGCTCGTCTTGCGCTGCGTTTGGCTGGTCTGCCGAACTTCCGCCAGCATCCTCTTTATCACGTAGGGTATCTGGGCTGTCGGCTGCACGGTTGTTTTCGGCTAGTTGTTTTGCAGTCGGCTGTTCCCGGCGGGCGTTACCGGCATGTCCGTCTGGCGAGCTTTTATATAGGCGTTCAAGTTGGTCGGTTTCTGCTTCGGCACGTTCGGGGTGAACACCTAAATCATCGTGGCTCCCTGGTACGTATTGTTTGGTTGTTTCTGGGTCGTATACGCGAGGCATGGTAACTCCTACGAAAGATTATTCGTGCTCCCTGGGTATAATTGGTTTTGAAGATCGATTGTTCCCTGGGGCTGGGTCATTTCACCCTGCCTCATGGCTTGAACCTGTTGTGGGTTGGTGGTAATGAGGCTGGTTTCGGTGGGGCTTGCAACTATTTGCACATGAACGTGATTCTGGCCAGCAAAGAACAGCCCCTGTCCCACGGGGAATTGGCCGAGCCGTTTCTTTTCTTCTTCGGTGAGCTTAAAAACATCGCTCAGAACATCAACCGCACTACTGGATTGTTTCAAGAGAATTTGCATACTCGCATTTGCCACAATGGCGCGACCCATCCGAGATCCCATGAAATCCTCTACATCTTGTGTAATAGTGGTAATGCCCAAGTTATATTTTCGAGCGCGTTTAGCGAGGCTGAAGAGGAAGTTTGCGCTGTCTTCGTATTTCATGAGCTGCCACGCCTCGTCAACAATCAAAATACGCTTCTTTTGGTCACCTTTTGTCTTGTTCCAGATGTAGTTTAATACAATATACATGGCAACTGGCCGGAGCTCATCTTCGAGGTCACGTATGTTAAACACAACCAGCGGATTGTTGATATTAATATTGCTTTGTTGACTGAATATTCCAGCAAATGTACCACTGGTGTATTTGCGCAGCCTTTGAGCAAGCTGCGGCCCACTACCGCCCATATGGAGGAGCGTGTCGTACAAATCGGCTATAGTGGGTGGTAACGACGAATGGGTCAGGGGGTCTTGGGTGATGCCAGCCTTTGCGTAGGTGTCAATAAGCGCCGCGTCAAGGTCTGCCTCCTCTGCTGGTGAAAGCGCTGGTGCAAGCGTGCTGTTTCCTCCAAGCATTTGGGCTTGAGCGCCGCCCATCATCAGACGCAATAAACCATGCAGAGTTATGAGGTTAGAGCGCAAGGCATTATCTGCCTCCTCGTTATCAACAACTTGGGGTAGGTCAAACGGATTAATTCTTGTTGCAGAGTTAAGGCTGAGCCGGACGTAGGCACCCGCGACCGCATCGCACATGCGTTCGTACTCGTTCTCGGGGTCAATAATGAAAATTTCGGTTCCAAACATGAGGCTCCGCAAGGCTTCAAGTTTTACTGCAAAGCTTTTTCCTGCGCCAGACTTGGCGAACACGACTGAGTTGCCGTTTTCGAGACTGAATCTGTCAAAAATGACCAATCCTGAGTTGTGCATATTGATGCCATATAAAATGCCGTTATCCTGGCTGAGATCGGCGCTGGTGAACGGGAAGCTGGTACTGATAGCGCCGGTGCTCATGTTGCGGTGAATTTGTAGCTGATCCATCATTTGCGGCACAACACTGTTGAGTCCTTGTTCTTGCTGGGAAGTCGCGGCTTTGCTGTAGACAAGCTGCTGGCCAAGCATACTTTCTACCTTATGGCTGACAAACTCAAGCTCGTCTTGGCTGCTGGCGTAAATGGTAAAGTACAGACCAAACCTAAAGAAGAGTTCTTCGCCCACCTGCAACTTGTCGCGCATTTCTTCGGCGTCGAGAATAGCAGCTTGTTTACCCGGGTCACGTACACGACCCTTCTCGGCATCTATTTGTAAGCCTGCTTCAAGCTGAGTAACTTTTTTGCGAAGGTTTTCAAGCACAACCTGGCTTTCCACGGGGTATACGTATATAGAAAGATCCATCACTTCGTCTAAATTGACGAGGCCGCTCAGCCAGCCGGTATAGATTTGACGGGGGTACCCATAGACGTAGTAGGTGCGGGCTAGTCGTGTGCCAATCTGAAAGTATGTGCTAAAGAACTCAATACTGCTCGGTGCTATGAAGTCGCGGAGCGCCGTAATGCCCTTGCGAAAAGCCTCGCTAACCTCTGCCTGCTCACGCGCCTGCTGATTTTGGGCGAGCGAAACCGGGTCAATAGCGGGCTGTTTCTTGCCAAAAGCCATTTAGCCAACCTCCTGTCTTACGCACAAAGGGCAACATACAAGAGACAAGAACGAAGTCTTGTAATGCGTCCTACTAACCCATAAACCAAAACTCAAAACGCTTTTGTTCATTGGAGCTCCCTCTGCAAATGTTCCTGTGGTGCCATGCCTTGGCCTTTCTGAACGACTTCGGCAGTAAGGTCGTTAAAATTTTTCAGCTGTTGGCGCGTAGCGGTGTCTGGGTTGTATGTGTCGTAGTACAACTCGATCAGCTCCTGTGTATCAAGAGGCAAGCCTTGTATGCCACACTGTTGCAAGCCACCAAGTACGGATTGAACGCGGTTTCGCAGCTCGTCTTTTGCTTTGGCAAGGTCAGGCTCATTAATCACAACATGGTTTTCAGTTTTATTAAACAAATCAATAAAACCATTGAAGAAGTTTTTACTTTGTGTGATTGCCTTTTCTGGGCCAGCAGCGGGTTCGAACGGGACGACTATATAGAATTTTTTGTCCATAATGTTAGTCTGTAAAGCTAACTGATCTATATAACCGATGTAATCGTCCATGAGTAAGGCAAGTAGCATGTTGTCGTGCTCAGTGCGGATTTTGTCTAGTTTCTCTATGTAAGGCTGAAGGTCTACTTTTTGCGAACGTATAAATATTTGCATAGGGAAATATAGTGAGTTCAAAAAGCCCTGGTAGGCATATTCAGTACTCTCTTGTTCCTGGGGACTCATCAGGTCAAAATTGATGCTTTTGACCATAACAACGGCTCGGTATGTCCCGTCGTTCATGATGACAATGCCATCGCGTATCTCGGCAATCTGAAGGGTGTTCTGCGTGCTGTTTGCGGGGGGCTGTGTTCCCTTGCCTGCTGAACCAGGGGCTGGTGCTATAGCCATGTGCGGTGGCTGAGGCGGCACGGGCTGAGGGTATGCGGCCGCAGCCATACCTTGAGAAGGCGTCTGTGGTGTGTATGGTTGCTGGTTTGGGTCCATGCCTTTTGCTCCACCTTGGATGACTTAGCGAAGAGATATCACAACTTCGTCGTCATCATGCCTTGTTTCTTTTGTTACCTGACGAGCGAGCGTTGCAATATTTAAATCATCATTACTTGCTAGGTTCATTATAGCAGCCCGCTTCTCTGAAGTCACTTGTGCTTTTTGGCGTTCTGCCAGCTGACGCTCTGCTTCTATGGCGGCATTTTCTTGAGCAATGCGACGCTGCTCCTCGGCAATTTCCGCCGGAGTTTTTATGTGTTTCAAATGGTCATTGGTGCTAGCCCGCGATTGATGGGCTTCCTTCAGCTGCTGTACCAACGCTTCCTCGTCGGCGGTAGGTGAAGCTGCTTGAGTAACAATGGGGGGTTCATTTGCCACGGGCATACCGGGCGACACAACTGCTGCGCTCGCAAACGTCGCTTGACCATTGACGGGTGTCGGTTGATGCATGAACCAGTAGTCGTTTTGCGGCTGCGTTGTTTGTTGAGTTGGCGTGGACTGTGACGCGGGGTCTGTCTGCATCTGCTGCATGAGCTGCTGGCGCTGGGAAGCAGCCGCGGTTTGTATCATACTGTCAAAATGTTGAGCTATTGGGTTTGCCAGTGGGTCAAGCATGTCGTCGGTTGCACTGACATCGACACCACTAACTTCTTGTGGCAGCATTGAGCCGTCAACCAAGCGGTCAGAAGGAGCCACATTTTGATGCAGTCCGACGTCGAGGGTAACATTGACATTTTTTACCGCCCAACCTCGGCTATCAATTGTGTCAGCCAGTGCGTGCAGACGACTCCGTACTTCCGTTTGGCTCAGACCATTTGTCAGGTTGCGCTCAACCTTTTTGGGCACAGTAATTGTAACCAGTTCTTTTGCTCCACTTTGATCCCAAATGCGCTTTCGTGGCTTAAGATAGAAGCGCAACTTTGCTAGTGCCCAGACCTCAGTCGGCTGGTCTCCGTGCCACGGTATTGCTAAAAAACCGGTAAAAAGCGCGGGCGGTATAAACAGAATCAACAGAAATCCGACATTTTTTGTAACGGCAAAAAACGAGAGGTACATAAAAAATGCTGAAATTGCCGCATAAATGAATTGCCTGAGCGTCAGTGGCCCGACTAGCGTGTCTTCCGATTCAATATCCTGTAAAACCTTATACGTCGCCATATTGGTTATAGTATACCTGAAAATCTCGCTTCCAGAGCTAATTTCCAGAGGCCTAGCCTCTTAGCCTCCAGGCCCCTGGGCCCCTTGGCGCATTCTTAGTGGGAATTTTCCGAAACTCTCACCTGTCAGAGCTCTGGCCTCTGAAGCCCTGTAGCCCATGGTTCTTGGAACAAACAATTATGATGTCGGTTGTGGACCGGGTTGCCCAGGGCCGGTCCCTTGCGGACCACCTGGCTGACCCACCATTTGACCTTGACGAGAGTCCCACTCTTTACGCCTATCCATGAATATTGGATCGGAAGATGCTCGGAGCTGCTCTTCGCGTTGACGAATAGAAATAGTAGCTCCGGTATTTGGATCGGTGTATCCTGATGGTTGTGAGGCTAAGTAGTCTGCGAGCAGATCCTTGTTCTCGCTATTGTAATAATTTACTGCTTCGCGGAAACTGGCGATATCGGCCATAATCTTCTTTTCCTCATCTTCGTCTATTGAGCCATCTGCACGTATTGCGCCCTGGTACCGAGCCTGTAGGTGCTTCGCAACCCCTTCAATCGTCTCCTTGCGTGCTCCTGCTAAGGAGCTGAACTGCATTTGGGTAACGGCGGATTCATACATCTGGCTTGCATCGTTCATAGTTACGGCTCGTCCCTGTCCTCCGTTACTAGCTCGGAGCTCATGGAACTTCGTCAATAGATCACCGTGGCTAATGCTGCTAAATTCTTGCCGTTGAGCCTGCTTAATCGTGGCCGTCGCCTGTGCATCCGTCCAGAGGCCAGCCTGAACCATGTCCTCAACATCCTGCAGCATTTCACGCATTCCTGCTTCGCCCTCACCGTAGACAGTTTTAGATTGGACTTTTGATGCCCCAGCTACTCTTGTCATCGTGCCTGACCCTAATTGAGTTTTTAGCCCGGCCTCCAGCTCGGCTAAGGCTCGTAGGGCATCATCTCGGCTACGGGTTCTCCCTGCTGCAGTGGCTGAGCTAAGATAGGTACTAACAAAGTGCTCTTCCATCTCTCCTCGTGATTTCCCGACCCTACCTTGCGCGACACCCAAGCCTACATCATGAGCAGCCCTGAGGCCGAAGTCATCGTCTGTTGAATGGAGAACGTCATTCTTTCTGGCTTCAGCAGCGGCTTGCTCTGACAGCGATGTACGTATTGCTTGTCGGCCGTGTTTTGATATCAGTCCCCTTATGCCCACGCCTGGGTCCCCCGCGGCACGTGCATATGCTGCAGTTTGTGCGACAATGCCTTCGCCACGGCGAGCCTGTGCATATTCGTTAAAGCGCTGCTTGCGGGAATTCTGACGGAAGTTACTCATACGGTCGAAAACACCCTTACTTTTGTCATTGGCAAGCGAGAAAATGGTGCTCAGAAGTCCGCCGGCCAGTTTGAATCCTAGTGGTAGCAAGAAGTACGGGCCAAAGTAGAGGAGTAGTATAAACAGGTAGTTTCCTGCTTCTATGGCGGTAGCAACCCTAGCCATCACTTCGCCAGCGGCAAGTAGCCCCATGATAATGGGAAACATTACTAGCGAAGATATGAAGGTAGTCTTCCAAAAAGACCAAAGTTTTTGTGTTCCTGGCAGTACATAAGCAGCAATTGCCAGGGGAGCAAACAGAATACACAAGGCAATAATTACCCATCGAATAGCTAGTGTAATCAACCCCACGATAATTGCCAGCAGGAGTGTCCCCAGTAGACTCAAAGATGCCAGCGGACCCAGGAGGGATAAGTATAGAAGAAAGGCTGGTCCGCCTATAAACAGAGCGCCCCAGTTGAGCAAAACATTGGTACCCCCAGAATTGGCTAGAGGCATCCCATCGAAGGGGGCAATAATCAGCGACCTAGTCCATGAACCAATATCATTGAAAAAGCTTATGGCGAAATTTAGGATTGGCCAAGAGAGAGATATCCCTATCATTGCTATTGCCAGTCGAGGCATGAGTTTACGAATTGTATAGGCGTCAAGTATCTGAAGCCCTAGAGCCTGGCTAATTACCATGACAAGCCCGGCTATAATTACTAGCGCCAGACCAATATTGCGGAAACTCGACCAAGCCTCTTTGAAGTCGGCGTTTTTTAGTGTCCCTGAGTTAAAGATAGCATCGGTTGGGAAATAGAGTAGGCCCTGCAGCATATCCGCGACTTTTGTGGCCGCTTCCTGCATGAGTGTGGTCAATGGGCACGCAATCCAGTTAAGAGCACTGTTACCATAGCCGCAGGCACTGTCTCCGGTGGAAGTGCTGCCTCCACCTATTCTTGTGGAACTGTCTGCAGCGTCCGGGTTGGCTGCTATGAAGTTGGCATATGCCTTTGCTAGGTCTCGCCCAGCGTTACCCGACATTTTTTCAACAAGCATTTTACACGACTGCTCAAACTGATCAGGTTGCCCAGGTATTAGGTCGTAGCCAGTTGTAATATCGCTTCCAAGGCCTCGACCTTGGCTCCAAATGTACTCAATGCCATCGAGGTCATAAAAGTGCACCAGCTCCTCTTCTACTATGCGCGCCTGCTGAAGCTCATTATTCGCATCGTAGCGTTCGAGTTTTTTTCCGTTGCAACCTGACGGAGATGTATAAGCATTGTTGTAAATATAAAACCTTGAATTGTCATTCAGGCGCGGTACATCACCATATTTTTCTTTGAATATGCGCCAGACACCATCCTTCACATCAGCGGTATTCAAAACAGCCCCAGGAGGGGGGAACTCATAGCTTGCATTCGCGGCTTTATAGTATTTAAAGGTAGTGATTCCATTTGTATCTTGTGGAGATAATTTTGTGTAACCAAGGTCTAACAAAACCTGCGTCGGGTCGCTGTAGCCAAGCTTACCCCAGGCCTGCGCCATCCAGGCACCATCACCGCAGGGCTTATTTTCGCCTATTACTAGCCCAGAACGGTTCGCGGCATTAGTGGCGGTTCCAAACTCCCAGTTTGCAGCCCTTGTGATGGTTATAGCGGACGAGAAACGACGCGCGCACGTGAAGTCATTATTATAGTTCATGTAAGTGTAGGACTCGAACATGTAGGCCTGGTCAGGAATGGATAGCGCAGAGAAGTCCAAGGGAGCAGCTGCTACCTTCGTAGGCATTAGCAAGGACACTAACGAGGTTGCCGCCAGTACGAATGTAATAAAGTAAACTGAAAATCGTTTTATCATAGTAGTGCTTATGCCAATATTAAACACCATATCTAAGCCTTATGGAAGACACGGATTGAACAAGGGCACCATTTCCTCGAGTATAAAGAGCCTGCCCGAGTTGTCTCTATCAGCTTACTATGACCCAGCGCCCCATTACGACAGCCATCTTCATAGCATACTTAGTTTCGGTTGATGTAGAATTGATATTTTCTTTCCATGTCGTACTGCCGTGAGGGATACCAGTCTCAGCCATATTGTTAACGCCGCTTCCTATAAAAGTACACGTAAATGCGGTTTTACCGAGCTGATTGCACTCCAGATTGGACATTGTCAGACTTGGGGGCTTGGTTGTATCCCCGTAAACAGTACCCAAGACTTGTCTCTGAAAATTATTAGCAATTCTTTTTCTGAGGGCTTCGGCGAGGGGCTCGCCTTGTGCAGTTTGGAACGTTACGTTGAGCTGCGCTTCATTGGCTGTGCCATATTGGGCCTGCAAATAGGCAGGAACCACGGCATCGGCTATATTATCAGAAATGATTGCTTGGCTAAACTCCCCGTTTGGGCCATCTGGGGTATCGTTGATTGTCTGCCGATTTATATTTGCGCCAAGGCCTGCATTGTGTACGTCAACTTCCATTTGGTAACTAGCCGCGACAGCCTGTTCAGGGTTCGGGTTTTTCGAAAAAAGCACAGCAAAGAATTCCGGATCCAGAGGTTTGAATTTCCCGGGTATTCCCTCGATAGGCTCTAAGGGCAGTGGATTGGGCGAAAATATAACTTTCTCAAGACTTCCAATTTTAACTTCTGGAATTTTAACTTCCAGAATTGGTGCAGCAGCAGTTGCTTCAGCTGAACCCGTTGCTCCGGGCTTGGCAGCAGCAGTTGCTTCAGCTGAACCCGTTGCTCCGGGCTCGGCAGATGCAGTTGCAGCTATTCCAGCTGTCGTGGCTTCGCCGTCGCTTTTGTGAGCAATAGCTAGGGCAAAGGATATTACGGCCACCGGCGCCACCGCTCCGGACGTCACCTTGACCCAGAAGGGAATTTTCCGATGTGTGGGCGTGGTCGCGCCAGTCTTAAGTGGGTCTTCTGGCGAAACTGGGTGTTCCGGAGCATGCGTAGGCTCAGGGGTTAACCGCGTACTAGTGTCTTCTGGTGCAGAGTATGGTGGATTGACACCGGCTTTAGACTGGGGACTATGCTCGGCACTTGGTACTGGTGCACCTAAGCCAGTTTGTGGTCGGGACGGTCTGGTTTCTGGCGTAGCTGTCATCTGTAGCGCAACCTTCTCGGAAAATTCCCACTAACAATGCGACAAAGCGGAGCTAACTAAAGAGCGACACCCGTATACTTTCGTTTAGGACTAACTAAACAAAGGAAGGAGTTTCGCTCATGCGTACACTAACACACTACGAAGTAGCTTGGAATATGTCCCGAGCTGGTTCAACCATGGAACAAATAACAATCGTGGTCAGTAAGGACAGGGCTACCGTCTACCGCTGGCTGGCAAAGATTCGCCAGATTGGTATCCGTGAGTTCCACCGTCGCAAAGCAGCCTGCAAGGTGCGTCGCCCTAGGGCTCAGACTCCCGAATATGTCATCCAGAAGATTGTCGACATTCGTAACGAGTTTGGTTGGTGTGGAGCCAAGATACGTAAAGAGCTCAAAGAAAACCATGGTATTAGCCTAGCCCTCTCGACCGTATACCGGTACCTCCACAGACGTTTTACCAAAGCTGCTATTAGTGTGCAGCGCTACAAGAAGCACAAAGCCCTAGTGACGGCTCACGCACCGCGTGAGGTGGTCGAGCATGACACCGTCGATCTCGGTGGTGGCGTCTACGCCTACACCGCCATTGACATATTTTCCAAGGAGCCCAGCGTCTACATCGGTAATAACCTAGAGATGGCCACTGGTGCCACTGCCTTTACCAAGCACCACCAGTTCTATGGTCGCACCCTACTGCACCAGTCTGACGGCGGTAGCGAATTTCAGACGACCTTTCGTGAGGCCGTCGAGGCTGTCGCAGAACACCGCTACAGCCGACCCTACAAGAAAAACGAACAATCGCACATTGAGAACTTTAACAAATCACTGAGAAGCGAGTGTTTTCCTCGGGGTGACTACCAACAATCTGACATACCAAAGCTCCAGAAACAGGCCGACAAGTACGCCGAACATTACATGAACCGGCGCTGGCACATGGGCTTACCAGACCTCATGACCCCAGCCCAGTTTCAGCGCTACTACGCAGAAAGCCCAGAGACTGCTACACTGGAATTAGCGAAAGTATTACGAAAGTCGCGTTTGGGGTGAGATTTTACGTTCTTCTTTACAATCAAGTAAATGGTATAAAATACGGAGAACAATTTAATACTAGCATATATACTAGTGGCTGTCAAATCCAACGTAGCAACTCACCACCTTTGCAACCTAAAAGGTAGGCATCCTAAAATGTAGGGCAGCTACTTTTTAGGTTCAAGGGTAGTCGAGCTACGGGACAAAGGTTGTGCTAGGGACGGCAAGACGGTATAGTGTAAAAATGAAGTACATGTGGCATAACAAATGGCACAAACTCGCCTGGTTTTCTTTTTTGCTTTTCTCTCTGGCGCTAATGGCTGTCCCTAGTTTGGTCGCGGCCCAAGCAGTAGAAGGCGCTCCTTGTGGGCAGACAGGCTGGACGTACTTTCAGGGTGCGTGTATGAGCCCAACCGACGCTAGGCGAACTGCACCGGCTGCGCCTGCCGGTCCTACGGGTACAACTAGTATTCGTTCAATCGGCTCTACTTGCCCCACTGGACAGTCACTAATGGGTGACAACAAAACGTGTTGCCCAGATGGTTCCCAGGATGATTCGAAAAAATGTTTGTATGCTAAATATATAAATCCCATAATTAAGATTCTCACTTTTACCGCGGGGATTGCGGCAATAATTGGAATTATTATAGGGGGCATTCAATACTCTGCTTCTAGCGGTGATCCCCAAAAGACGGCCGCCGGTAAGGGAAAAATAATAAAAGCTTTATACGGGTTCATTGCGTTTCTGTTTTTGTACTCAGCACTGCAGTTCTTATCGCCTGGAGGAATATCTAGTAACACCGCCCCGGTAGGTGGGACGGCTAGTGCAGCAACGTGTGGCAAAAAGTTTCTGGGGCTTAAACCGTGGTTTGCGTATCTACAAGACGATAATTTTGACCCTGACTGTAACATAAATAATAAGTTTCAGCTCCTGGGAGACGGTAAAAATAGCGGTATACTACCCGTTTCGCTTGCCATAGCCGATGCGCTAGTACGAATAGCCGGATTTGTCGCGGTTGTATTTGTGATAATGGGTGGGATATATTTTATAACAAGTAATGGTGAACCTGACAGGGCAAAACGAGGGCGTGAGACTATTTTCGGTGCGTTAATTGGGCTAGTTGTCGCGATTGTTGCGGCCGCTGTAGTATCATTCATAGGGAGTAAACTAAGCGCGCCATGATGAGTTATATTTACACGTTTTTTGCTGCTTCGGGGGACTTGCTGAATGTCACCACGTTGCCCAATAGTAAGAGTGTAGATGCGCCGAGTGATATGCTCAGCACGGTGTTGACTATTACGTTCGCTACAATTGGCGCTGTTTCTTTGCTCATGATTGTCATAAGTGGCTTTCGTTATATTCTCGCCGCTGGAGACCCAGGCAAAATGGCGCAAGCAAAACAGGCAATATTATACGCTCTGATTGGTCTTGTTGTTGCGTTATCTGCATTTAGTATTGTGACATTTGTCGTAAAAGGTGCCTCATAATGAAGCAAGCCATACGTTTTGGGCTTACGCTCTGTTTGCTATTGACAATGGGTCTTGCGTCGACAGTGCCAGTTGCCTATGCCGCTGACCCACTGGCAGATGTTTGCGATACGGCTCCCGACTCGCCAACATGTAAAAGTAGGACAACCGAGAATCCGCTAACGGGGACAGATGGGATACTGTATAATGTCGCGGAGATAGTTGCGGTGGTAGCTGGCATTGGAGCCATCATCATTATACTTATCAGTGGCTTTCGTTACATTACCTCAGGCGGTGACACACAAAAAGTGACGAGTGCAAAACACACGCTTGTGGGGGCAATTATTGGACTTGTCATTATTGTGCTGGCGCAAACAATCATAACTTACGTAATAAAAAGGATAGGCACGTGAAACATTCTACGTACAGACTTGGCATTTTTACTGTGCTTATTAGCGGGATGACCCTTCTGAGCGTTTTAGCGTTGTTCCCTCGCGCTGCTCACGCCCAGGCGGCTTTGAGCCCAAACCAGCAGGCTGTGTGTGAGGCTATCGGTAGTGGCGCTGGCTGTGATCAAGATGCGGGCGGAGGAACCAAGATAGATTCGGTCGTATCGACTGTTATTACTATATTCACGGCAGTTATAGGTATTGTGGCGGTTATTATGATTATTGTGGCCGGTTTTAAATACATTACATCAGGGGGCGACAGTAGCAAGCTTACGAGTGCCAAAAATACATTGGTATACGCTCTGATTGGGCTGGTGATAGTAGCTCTTGCTCAGGGTATTGTAAAATTTGTGCTCAATCGAGCAACTCGAACCGTTCCGACCTGCTCGAGTAATCAGGTAGTAGACGATAAAACAAATACATGCGTAACGAAGCCCAAGAAGTCGTAGTTGAATTGCACGCCCTAGAGTGGTATAAATTAAGATAAGCAAAATAAGAAAGGAATATGAAAATGTTTACTCAGATTCGAACAAGAATAGCTATGTTACTTGGAGTCGCAATGCTGGTGGTAGTCCCCTTCGTCGCATCGGCAGTTAGTTTCGCAGCACCAGAGATTCAAAGTAAGTTGTGTAACTCTGTCAGTACGCTAACCGTTGATGGCACGGGAACTTGCGATACCGACACCGCAGGTAGTAATGAAAAAATCAACAGTGTTATCACTGATGTGGTTAATATCTTTTCTGTGCTTGTCGGCGTCGTGGCAGTGATTATGATAATTTGGGGCGGGCTGCGCTACATCACGTCTGGTGGAGATAGCGGCAAGATTACATCCGCAAAAAATACTATTATCTATGCGCTCATAGGTTTAGTGGTTGTAGCACTGGCACAGTTTATTGTGAAGTTTGTGCTTGGCAAAGTCACGACCAATCCTTAACACAAGTCGCTTCGTAAAAAAGCCCCGTTTTGCGGGGCTTTTTGCTTCCACGTTACATTGCACCAGTCAGCCTGCTTGCCGTCAGAGACGTCCCCAGCCTTTTAGGTACCCCTTCAGGGTGCAAGCCAAGCGAGCAAGGAGCCTTCAAAGGCGGGGGAGCTCTTAGAAAAAAGCGAAGTAGCATGTCTTGGGGTAAGTTGTATGAAAAAACCGCCAGATAAATACACCGGCGGTTTTGTACGTGTAACGCACGAGTAGGGCTAGACGACTTGGATTTTTTTGACGGTGTCTTGCTTGACCTTGGTGAAGCTAACCGTTAGAACGCCGTCTTTAAGGACAGCCTCAATATCTTCTTCTTTGACAGGAACGGGTAGCGCTATGCTGCGGCTAAATTCACCCCAGTAGCACTCTTGCACGAAGTAGTTCTCAACCTGGTCTTCGTTACCTGCACTTAAAGTACCGCGAATGCTGAGGGTGTTATCGGCAATGCTTACATCTAGGTCACCTTTATTGACGCCAGCAGTTCGCGCTTTGACAACGAGCAGTTCTCTCGTTTCGTAAACGTCTACCGCGAGTTGCCCGGGCAACACGGCTTCCTCGTCGTTCCATTCTTCGTCGACGGAACCCATTGTTGCAGGGTCATCATCAACTTGTGCTGGGGCTTGTTGGGGAGCTTCATCGCCCAAAAACGCCGCAGTTAATTCATCTTCTTCCAGTAACAAATCGTCATCACGATTGCGTCGTGCCATAGTAGTTATTACCCTCCGCCGGCAGTTTATGCCGGATTACAAAATAGACAGCATCTTGCTTGTTTGTGTTAAAAACAGTATAACTGAGGCCGTCAACAGTGTGCAAGGGCGGGTGCACTTATTTACAACGCAATAATCACAACATGCTACTGCTTGAGAAAATAATCAGCCTATATGCACCACATTTATGTCTTGGTTGCAAGACCGAAGACAACCAGCTCATATGTGAGTCCTGCCGTAGTGCCCTGCCCTCCGTTCCCTCGCGCTGTTATCGTTGCCGTGCGGTAACCAGAGATTTCGGCGTGTGCCTTGCCTGTCGTCGACATAGTCCGCTTAGGCATTTGCATGTTGCACTGCATTACGATGGGCTTGCAAAAGAGTTACTTCATCATGCTAAATATGAAAGGGCTCGTTCTGGGCTCGCCGAAATGGCGGAGCTACTAGCACCCCTGCTAGCTCACCTGCCAAAGGACGCTGTACTGGTGCCGGTTCCAACCGCAACTCGAAGGGTTAGACAGCGCGGGTATGATCAGGCAGAAGTACTAGCACGTATACTTGCTGGCTCGCAAAATGTTTTGTGTGAGTCATTTCTGGCAAGAACATCACAGGCTCATCAGGTAGGCTCGGGAAAGGCGGAGCGGCTGCGGCATCTGGAAGGTGCTTTTCGAATAATCCACGCCAATCGCTTGCAGGGCAAACACATTATTTTGGTTGACGATGTCCTTACCAGTGGCGCAACACTGGAAACAGCTGGCCGATTGCTAAAAAAAGCCGGCGCAAAGCAGGTCGATGCGATTGTTTTTGCACAGGCGGGGATGGGATAAGAAAGCAATTGCTTGGGGCCAAACTAAAAACTCCACCTTTCGGTGAAGTCTTCATTTTGGCGGAGAGAGAGGGATTCGCCTCGTCACTTCGTGACGCCCCGTAACTTGCCGTAGGCAACTTCCGGGCTTCGGGATCGGGGAGTGTCACTGGCACTCCCGTTCTCATCCCGTCTCGGGCCAAACTAAAAACTCCACCTTTCGGTGAAGTCTTCAGTCTGGCGGAGAGAGAGGGATTCGAACCCTCGCAGGGACTCTCGCCCCTCTAACGATTTAGCAAACCGTCCCCTTCAGCCACTTGGGTACCTCTCCTTTTTATGAGGGACTCGCCCCTCTGCTGTGCTAGTTGAAGTGAGTTCAACTAGTTTGCGCGCCCTCTAAAGCTTGGCTATTGCCTCGTTCGCTTTGCTCAATTTTGTCTTGAACACATGCATTCTGGCTGGCTTCTGCTACTAGTGTAACAGATTTGGCGGAGAGAGAGGGATTCGAACCCTCGGTACCCTTGCGGGCACACTTGTTTTCAAGACAAGCTCCTTAAACCGCTCGGACATCTCTCCATGTTTTATCTCTGAAACTCGGTTGTCGTCTCAGCCAGTTTTATCAAAGGGCAGCTTTTGTTCTAAAAGTACTGCGAGTACCTAATTGGCGTAAGCTACCGGTCACTCTTCCATGTAAAAAGAACAGAGGTGATTATAGCAACTGAGGTTAAAAATAGCAAAAATGTTTATCTAACTGCCTGATCCAATTGAGCGGAGTGAACCAGCGCGCAGTGCCGGTTTAGGACAAGGGAATCTGGCTAGTTAGCCTCTCTACACACACATGTAGTACAATATCGCTTATGGAAGAACAGCAACCGGGGCGAGTTATATCGCCGGGAAACCCTGCGCCGCAGCCTCTGGCGAATAATCAAATAGTCGAGCAGAGTGCTCAGCCCGTGTCTTCCCTGCCACCTACCCCATCACCGCACGCTCAGGGTTCACTACAAGCTACGCCGCTGGCCGCAGTATCTCCACTGCCAGCTCTGACATATGCTGAGCAAACGGACAAAGCAGCTCAAGAAATTCCGGCACAAACCTGGTCAGAGTCAGAAAACCTTACCCAAAATCAACTCCAGACTGCAGATATCGCTTGGAGTGCGGCAGAATATATTGATAATGAAAAGAACGCGACGTGGTACGGAGCAGTTACGCTTGGCAGCATACTGCTGGGCGCGCTCATTTATCTGTTTACGAAGGACGTCATATCTACGGCGGTTGTTGTGCTGGCAATAGGCGGACTACTTTTTGTTTCTGCACATCGACCCATTGAAGCAAGCTACGCGTTACGTGACGGATTAATTCAAATAGGGCAAAAAACATATCACCTTGACGATTTTAAGGCTTTTTCAGTTGATGAAGCGGCGCCAGTGCTTGGGATATCGCTTATGCCGTTAAAACGGTTTATGCCACCAGTCGCGCTCTATGTCGATGAGGTGCATGAGCAGACTGTCGTTGACTACATATCAGATTTTCTTCCCATGGAACCGCACAAGGTCGATGCGATGGACAGTTTGTTGCGCCGGCTGAGGTTTTAGCAGGTCGAGCTTAAGCAACGCTATTGCTAGCGAGCCATGGTATATTGCATTAATGCAACTATTCTGCTATCGTACAATCATAAGGAATAGAGGCTAGGTGCATGTACGAGCAAAATAAAGTTTCAGTTGTCGGACGAATAATATGGTTTATTGTTTCACTGCTTATTTTAGCGGCACTGGTATGGTTTGTGCTTTGGTTGCTCTTTTGGCGCAGCCCCAAAGTAGATCGCACAGTCGAAACGGCAAAAAACGGCGTCCAATCAACTGTTCAAAAAAGCTCCAATGCCATAGAAAACCCGGTTAACAAAGACAAATCAAGCCCTTCTACATCTACGTCTACGACTCCCAGTACAACCAGTACAACCGATACAGCAACTCCATCGGCGGGCTCATCTACGCAAAGCACGACCCCATCAACCCCCACGACCTCGTCAGCAACTAGCGGTACCGGCTCGTCTAGTGCCGGCCAGACAAGTTCAACGTCTACAGAAACACCGGCCGCGGCTGCAACGAGTACGACAAGCACAACCACCACAACCCAACTTGCAAACACCGGTCCTGAAAGTGCGATTCTGCCGGTAATCGGCGCAGTCGCCAGCGGTTCCATACTCTATCACATTCGCCTTCGCCGCAAAGCCAACGCGTAGAAACGCCGATTGACGTTCCGCACAAACAACTAGTGGTAGTATATATGCATGCGTTGTCCTATTTGTGCGTCTGATTTGAAGGATATCCAACAAGGCTGTCATGTATGTCCCCAAGGTCACGGTGTGCTACTGGGGGCAAGTCAGCTTAGTCGGCAAGATGAAGCACTGGTTCGGGCTATCGATGCCGTAGATGCCGAAGTGCCCCAAGCGCGCCACCGTCAGTACCTCATTGCGTGTCCTGCCTGTGGCCACGATATGACGGCCGTTAACTACTGTGGTTCAGGGGTTATGATTGACTCGTGCTTGTGGCCTGGCTGCCAGCTGCGTTGGCTCGATGGCGATGAATTACGAAATATTAAGGATCGTAAGGCTCTGCTTCCCACGGAAGACAAGGCGATGTTTACAAGCTTGGGAAAAGAAGCAGGCTTGACCGTGCACTTCTCTTCTGCGGACTCAGATAGACTAGTGTCCCAAAAACATTCAGGTAATCCAGTAATGGTTGAAGCACAGCAGTCACATACCGCAGCAACGGTGCTTGCCGTCGCAGTTATAGCCGCAGCCACCTATGCCTTATGGCATTTTTCTACGAACTAAATTCCTGCAAGTACGATTTTTATAACTATAGGCAGGAAAGTGTTGGTTTTTTGCTCTTTCTACATCTGTTGTCGAGAAATACGTAATGTCTTATGACATTCCTTATGTATGAAACAACGAGGATTTACGTATTGGACCGAGTTATTGTGATTGTTGCCACCGCCAACTTAGGTCGTCTGTGACGGCCATAAAGGTTTCCTGAAGACTATTTTCATCCGTTGGCCGCATACAATCGTGCAGCGCTGTCGGTTTCATCAACCAAGAGCTACGAGAAGTAGAAGATATCCTTAACAACCGATCACGAAAACGATACAATTGGAGAATCCAATTGAGCAGCGACAGCTAGTCCTTGCAAATAGCTAGGTGGAAAGTTTGGGAATGTAATCTGGGGTCTTTGCTTGACAATATTACCCAGTAATATATAATATTGACTAATAGACAATATAATATACTGGAGGAATCAATGGGCAGAAATATAAGTCGTGTTTTTGGCAAAGAAGGGTCGAGAGTAACCATATTTACAGCACTAGCAGTAGCAGGGGCACTCGCAGTTGCAGCTTGTGAAAGTACAGGGAGTGAACATAATCCTACACCGAGGCCGGACACGACGACCACTGATATCAATCGTAATCCAGACCAGCCGCTGCCGGGATTCAGCTTTAAGCCGGAAACGGTAAAAGTTGATGTGGGCGATAGGTACAGGACTTTCTATGAACCCGGTGATCAGTCTGGAATTACTTACGAAAACGGCCAGGCGAAAATATCATATGTAATTGCAGGTGTCTTATTTTCGGAACAGGTTGGTTTCAGCTGCAATGGTAGCACGCTGACCGCCGTCAGCGACGGCTGGCATGTTGATAAAGATCCTCAATACGGTACCTTCGATGTGCCGCCATTAACGACAGAGATCCCAAATGACCCGGCGTGCGCAGATGGCAAGCTTAATCCAGATGATAAACTAACAGCAAGAAGCTTACCGATAGATGAGATCAGTTATGATTCCTATCACACTCCTTCCAAATAGCGTTTAAACGTACAAATTAGTGGGTGACAATTTGTAATGTAAGGGTCTCGCCCCTACATTTGTAAAATGTTGTCATTTGCCTATCTACAGAGCTTAGCTTGGCTGACAGGATGCGCTGCGCTTGCACGGAACTAGCTTTTTACGAGCAAGCTCCTGCACGCTCATTCCTGTACGAACCCACGACCTACGCTCACTGTTCGCTGGTAGTAGCTTCAAACCTCTAGCATAACCAAATTAAAACGGCCAGTTTTCACTGACCGCCTTAATTTGGTACAGCATTATAGAGCAGGTTAGGTCACTTTTCCTTGCCTATAATAGCTCAAACGCCGTATGAAATACCTACCTACCGTGCTTGCCTATATAGTTCATACCCCTATCACAATAATATGGGCGCAAATCATGCGTACAATTACTGGAAAAGATTTAGAGAGCTAGAAAGTTGCTCTTGCCAAGTCCGCCATAAAGTACGACACTGACGCTGAATATCAGGAGGCAATTTATAACCTAGTAGGCTACATAGACACTCTTATACAAATGGATCAGCAGCAAAATGCCAGAGAAAAGGCGAAAAATTAGCTAACCACCGTGCTTGCCTATATTGTTTATTTGGCGAAGCCACACGCCAAGCCTAGAGCTATGGCTGCGGAAGTATCCTCTAGACCTAACAATGCTTTGATTTCATTATCAAGCAGCCCGCCCATTTCCACTCCAACCATTTTTTCTTCCACGAGCCTTAGGGATAGGTTCTGAGCAGCATGTCCAACTTCTATTAGGGCGAATCGCCCACCTCTTTCCCCGTATTTAGACGTCACTCTACTAGCGAACAGCACGAAAACGAATACTACGGCTGGCATTGAATTGTCAGTATCTATATTTAATAGCGGAGCGTAGGATTCCCAGTCTGGTAAAGCTTTTACCTCAGACAGGCTATGATTATCTGCATTGTAATAGCAGACTTTATGATTCAGCTCTCCGTCATAATTATTTACCAAGCAAAAGATGTCTACACCATATGTAGCTCCAGCAGAAGGATAAGTACGCCCATCGCTATTATTCTTTGAGAATGCCGCTAAAAGACTGCCGAGTTGTTTTTTGTTAATTTTCTTTTCAGCGAAAAGTCTATCACTTTTTCTTCTTTGCATCTGCTTAACTTGTCTGTCAGTTGGCATAGGTAATTTATGGTCTGGCTTAGGATATTGTAGTGCGGGCATCTCATGCTCTGCACCGCTATATTCTTCAATAAGTTTTTGAAACTCACCAATATTTACTTCAGAAAACTTGGAGTTCTCCCAAAAAATATCAAAGAGGGGGCTATTAGTATCTTCGTTCATACTTTTATCCTAACGGGTGAGGCATTGAATTAGGAAACTCCAGATTATGTTTTTTTGCCCAAGGGTATCTTCTAAGTACATCACTAGCCGTTCCACCAATGAACGGATACTTTTGATGGCAATATATTGGCAACATATCGGGTGATAATGCTCGTATGGTATAAACACCCAATTGCAATAAATCAGAAGTGGTAAGGTCACGATAAAACAGTCTAATATTCTGTTTGTGCAGTGCTTTAATAAGTTTGGTTAGGGCAATCGTATTATTGCGAGATTTAACTTCTTGACTCTGCCTTTTGTAATTGTCGCCTTTTAAGAGTGGAATTTTTGCCCACTCGGAGGGATTCACTGTGTAATATACAGCGTGGCTATCAAAAGTATTGACCTCATCATATGAATTAAATTGCAGGTCGGGATTGAGTGAATAATAATAGCCAGCAAAAAATACTCCTTGTACCCATTCCAAATATGCTTTTTCTAGGGCTTCTTCCCACGTTTCTCTACATGCCGAACCAAGCGAATATCGCTGATTACCTCTAATTGGCAATGATCCAGCGACAATAGCAACAGGGTGCGGACTATAGGCGGGTGTAGCATCAATGCACGTTATATTTCCGCCTTTGTGTATTATCTCGTCAAGATATTTCTTCGGTGTTTCAACTTTTCTACCTGGAACACTGTGTAGCCAAGTTGTCATTAAGGCATCACGTTCTATTAACTCTTGAATGGCTCTGAGTAGAGAGAACTGCTTTGAGTAGCCAGCAGCCAGCCCGGAAGATGTAGAAAGCCCCGTACTAAAGTCATCTCTTAGGCTAACCAGACCATGAGGAACCCACTTTTCCTGATTGTCATAAACTGAATAAACATTTGTAAAACCTGTTTCGTCTTCATATAGATTGGCGAAAGGAAAATCAGTTTGTTTGACTTGCTCCTTGCTAAATAATGAAAAATCCTCGGGACCAATAAGTTCCGGTGTATCTATTTCCGAGCGTAATTTAACAGGTAACTCATAAGCAGAGGCTGAATATCTCTCTAGCCCCTCACCAATAGCTGCGATAGATGCGTCTTTAAGATTTCTACTAACACCACCAGCTGCACTTTTCCATGGTTCGCTGGAGTTCTGTGGAATGCCGACATGCCAAATGCTTGGTATATCAGAAAGCCCGGTTTGTGCAGTTTGAGGCTTAAGAACTATACCGTGTCTGAAGTTTGCAGCAGTAAGCAACAACTCATTTTTAAGGTTACTGCTTATTTTCACCATCTGAAGTTGGTGGGGTCATTGGGTTCAGGTGTAGGCGTGACTACAGGCTGGCTTTCAATAGTGTTCATAGGAGTAGGGCTTACACGGGGCTCTTGAGTAGTTGCCTGTACTGGCATAGCCATGCTACCGGCATTCGCTAAAAGCGGTCGGGTTAACTTGCGTATTAATGGGACGAGTAGAAATGGTAACGCTACCGCAAGCAAAAGATACACAACCGGACCAGCTCCGCCGCTATCGCTGCTGCTACCTGAAAGGCCAAAACCGTAAAGGACTAACGTACCACCACCTATAAACTCACCAATAAAGAATACGGTTCCTATACCAACGGTTGTACCAATAACTTTTGAGGGTTCATGTAGACCAACTTTTTTATAAATAAACTTGAGAATTAACATCCAAGCAACTACCATTACGGCAATTGCATATACACTTAATATAAATGCACTGACGCTTCCAAGAGCTATTGCTATCGGAAATGCTAAGAAACCGAGAACCTTGTAGCTTGCAGCAGACCCAGAGGTTACATTGTTATCTTTAGCTAAATCCCTGACGTTCATTACGGTTACTGATGATGTGGTTAATATACTGGCTACGCAACAGCAGCAACAGCAGCAAGAAGAGCACGTAGGAGTAGCCACGGTTGCTTTTGTTCTGGTGTCATCAAATTGTGTTACTAGTCTTTTCATTATCCTATTTGCCCCCATGGTAACTTAATTGAACCGACGTTGTCTATCTTGCTTGAGCCGCAAACAGGACACATTGGCAATTTATATACGCTGCTTTTCCTAACTTTGTGATTTTCAAAATCATATGCAATGGTGTTATTAACTAATTCTCTATCGTACTGTTCTAAAATCTTCTTAATTTCTAAGCCGACAACACCAGCTATCAACCCAGAATTATGCTGAATTGCGGGCTTAGTAGGTGGCTCCGCGTCGCCCCAATACGTAATTACTCGCCCTATCAAACAACTGATACAGGCAGACTGCCGTGGAAAAACCAGAGGGCCAACTGATATGGAATGCTCATAAGCTAGGTCGATAAACAAGTGGGGTATTGCAAGCTCTTTATAGTAGTTAGAGCTTGTTAGCTCAACCAGCTTGCCATTAGTCCGAATGATTAACAACAAATCAGCGTTAGAACTTACCGACTTATACTTTTCGCCCAGCTCATTCTCTATCCTTTTTGATAATTGCTCATCGCTGCTGCCAAGAAAATAGTATGAAATACCAAATGTTTGCTTTTGTTCAATTACATTCAATAGTATGCCTGCGGTTTTAAGTTGTTCTGCAACTTCTTGAGCTTCAGGTGATAACTTATCTAAACTTATTTGTTCTTGATCCCACAAGACCACCAATTCTTTGCCTACTTGGCTTGAGGTGTCCTCAATTGCAAAAATCTTGTCCGCCCCAGCATTTAGTATCAGTAAGCCATTCTCATAGATAAGATTCCAGCTTGAGTTCTTGCGGTATGTACAATTATCGTTTTTTATCTTGCTCATAGAGTGCCTGAAGCTCATTAGCCGTTGTTGGCTTGAGTGAACTCATAATCTTTATTAAATCTGAATTGGTAAGGTGCTTACTGCTAGTTGCGAGTACAACAATACTATTGTCAATCTTTGCGTAAGTATTGTACTGATTACTAAAATTTGAATCGTGGTGGTATATTTTATCGCCATTAGGAGTTTCACCTATCTCCTCACAGGGAAAATCAAAGGTCATGATGTCGTTAGGATATTCGGGGCCGCAATCTGTCGGTGGATTAAATCGTTCCCACGAAGCATTAAATATATAAATATGGAACGGGCTGGGGTCGCCAATATCATTACTACCGTATAGATAATTAACATATAGATAGGCAGCAGGATAATTGTCATACGAGGGTGAAACGCTATAGACGCTATAACCCGCAGGTACATAAGTTGGCCTATAGAGATTAAAATCATAACTCTCAATTTTTGACTGCTGTTCCTCCTCATATTGCTGAACACTCGCCTTATCACCTAAGTGCATTGAGCCAGTAATAGCTAAAATTGCTACTACAACAGCAATGATTAGCTTGTTAGTAGGGTCAAACTTGAGAGCATTAAAGAACCAGTAGAAAAATCCGTAAGCCAGTGCATTTAATAGACCCGCAGCAGCTACTAACATGAGTGTATTTAGGTGTGCGAGAGTAAGAAAAGAGGGTGCTGAGTAGAGCGAGAGTGTTGCGAGCACCACTATTTGAACATAGTTTGCTACCTTTAATTTTCGTAGCACAAAGGCTGCGACCACTACATTTAATACAAATGCTATTCCGATACCTAAATAACCACCTGCTGCACAAAATCCAAAACCAATATCACAACTGGCCTTTGATGCACTTTCTATACCATAGCCAATGCCATACGAAATAAGGCCGAATAGTAGCCCAAGTAACGCCACAGTAGTTAGTTGTTTGCTACTAAAAAGAGAGGGAGTATTAGAATCACTTTGAATGTTTTGTAGAGCGGGTGTGTTTTGAGGCTGAATCTGTCCGGTATAATCCATATTGTTGTTCGTTAGAAATTAACTTGATTGTACATCTCATGGCTATAAATAGATACTCAATCAGCCCAAGAGTTTGTTAGGTTTATCTAAAAAGTATTAGCGATTTATTTTCAGCATGTAACTTTACTCAACTTCGCTCACTACGCCAAAGAAGACTTTGAAGGTGACGACGACCTTAAGAAAAAAGCAGAGCTATCAATAATCGGTCAAAATCTATTGTTGAAAGACGGTGTATTAGAGCTTGAGCCAATTGAGTTACTCGGAACAAGCTCCTGTGCGCGACTCCTTGGCGCCCAGCGCTACTTCGTAGGTTCTCGCATGCTACCGCATGCAACCAGTAAAAAAGCCAGTCTCACGGACTGACTCTTTTACTGGTACACGGTAATTGAAGAAGTCAAAACTTCGATTGACTGTGGCTATTTGGCTAGTAGGGGAGTACTCGTAAACTTTTCGCTCGACAAGGCTGTCTGAACTTTTTAGGTCTTCTGGGTCGATGAAAAGTGTTTCATCTCCATCTTCACCAGCTACAAAAATCATATTCTCTGGTTTGACTTGAAATATCATGCAAACTTGCCATACATTAGCATGTTCTAAGAACGACGGCTCCTCGACATGAATGACTTTGTAAGTAAAATCGCCAGTTAGGCCAACTTCTTCATGCAACTCTCTAGCAACAGCATCTTTAATGCTTTCGTCATGGTCCATGCCGCCGCCAGGCAGGTCCCACCAAGTGCGCCCGGATTCTTTCACGACCAAAACTTTACCGCTCTCATCTTTAATGAGTGATTTCATGGAGATACGAAAGAGGTAGTCGTTTTTGCGGTTGAGATGGTGCTGGTCTATTACACCATGAGGAAATTTACTTGAACTCATGCCGCTATTTCTAAAATCTCTTTGAAATCATTGACGATATGGGTAGGTGAGTACGACTTCAAGCTCTCTAGGTCGTAAAACTTCTGATGCTCATCTGGGTAAAACAATATTGAATCAACACCAGCATTCTTCGCCGCACCTAAGTCTTTATCTGAATCACCAATCATAACTGCATATTCTTTATCTCCGCCAAGCTGTTTTAATGCTAGCTCTAGAGGTTCAGGGTGCGGCTTGTGATTAGTTGTGTCATCACCCGCAATTATCGTACTAAAAAGTTGTTTAATGCCGTACTTTTCAAGTAGATGAACGACGTTCTCGTGTGTTGATGTGGTAATCAGTGCTAACTTATGTCCACGTTCATGAAGCTTCTCTAGTACAAATAATGCGTCCGGATAAAGCTCAACATTCGGCAAGTTTCGCTTTGCAATCGTGTCAGCTTGCAGCATTGCAGCGTCAATGTCTTCTACGCCCCAGTCAACCATCTGCTTAGACAGCAGCCCAAACCCCGCAGCTATTTCTTGGTCTGTTTTTACAATATTCCTGTCATCCAAAACTGCTTTATAAGCAGCGAGCCAAATATCAAGCGTCTTGGCAAGATTGCCATCCCAGTCTAGTAGAATGTATTTATATTTCATGATTCCAGGCTATTTTCTATTAACAATTATTTCACTTACTTCCATATTTTTCGGCAAATCAAGAATGTTTTTCATAAGGACGGCGACATCTTTGGGCTGCATCCAGGAATCGTCAGTCGGATTTTCACCTGTTTTCTCAAAGAATCCAGTCTGCATTCCACCTGGGCAAAAACTGACAACTCGACACTTGGTACCTTTTAGCTCTGCTTGCAAAGCCTTAGTATAGCCTCGCTCAGCCCATTTTGATGCTGCATACACCGGATGCTCAGAATTTCCTTTTGTCCCTGCTGTTGAGATTACATTGAGCACATCAGCTTCGTCACTTTTTATGCGTTCAATTAGTTCAGACGTGAGTAACATCGGTGCCTTAACGTTAGTAGACATGAGGCGTTTAATCTCATCCTCTGTAATGTCGCCAAAAGGTTCAGTGCTGAATGTGCCGATACAATTTACTAGTGCCTCAATCGGTTCTGCTATCTCAAGCAATCGACGAGCAGCTTCTTGTATTTCCGCACCCTCCCGAAGATTCAAGACAATATTATATTCGGCATATTCACACTCACGGCGAGAAATATTAACCACAACCTTGCCGGCTTCTTTGTAGAGTTTAGCTAGTTCTAAGCCTAAGCCGTCGCTAGCACCTGTTATTACTATCATTTACTCACTCCCAATCTTGGTTTTCACGGCCTCGGCAACTTGCGCATCTTGCTCAACAGTGCCTCCAGCAATGCCAAAGCCACCTACAACCTTGCCATCGAATACTATAGGGTGTCCTCCAGGAATATTTGTCAGGAGATTATCGGCGCCCAATGGTAATTTAATCTCCAAATCCTCAGACATCCAGCCAGTTTCTTTCTTGGTAGATGCCGAAGTGTTGGCTTTGCGTCGGCTAGTTTCAATACTGTGCGTGGTTGCGCCATCTGCCTTACCAAAAGCTACCAGATTAAGCCCAAGGTCTACGACTGCGACAGATACAGCTACGTCAAGATTTTTACCCTCTGAAATCGCTACATCAACGATTTGCGCTGCAGTCTCATAGGATACTGTTGCCATATTAATATATTTCATAATTCCTCCTCATCTAATAATTGGTAAACATCAAACGCCACTTCCTCATACGGATGAGCTTGTTTCATGGCTTCGATGACGGCTTTCGCACTTTCTCGCTCGCAAACAACTTCAATGCGTTCTTCTTCGACTATCTCTGGCGTATTCACCGTGCCAATGTATGGATTTGCATCCCCAGAAGGCGTAAAGCGACCCTTGCCAGTGACAGAGTAGCTGCAATAACTGTATTCGCCAATTTTTCCAGCACCCGCCATACCTAATGCTTGACGAACTTCATCAGCACTAGCAAGAGGTACAAACGTGACAATTTTTACTCTATTCATTAAAGGTATTTTACCACTTTTACAACAGTTCGTTCATCTTGTCACAAGTCTGAAAGTAGAGACTCCAGCCACACTAGCTGCTCGTAACTGTTTGCACTGTTCTCACTCGTGTTCAGATTTAATCGCTCTACCAATCCCTCTTCCGATGCAAACACCGCAAAAATAGCTATATTCTCGTATGTCACTTCAATGCCTTGTCGTTCCAATTCTTCGACAATTCTCGACATCTTCATATATTAATTTTAATGTCCTCATCTCTGTTGTTAAAGTAATTTGGGCGTGTTTCAGGCTAACTACGCTCAAACACGCTTAGAACGTGTCGTAGAGCATGTAAAATCGCCGAGTGGTACAATGAGTTGAATGAGTTTAGTTTTAGACATAGTTAATGATAATGATGAGGTTATAGGACAAGCAGAACGTGACCGTGTGCACAGGGAAGGCTTGGTATGCCGACTCATTTATGTTTGCTTCTATACAGCCAATCGTGAAGTAATCTTACAAAAGCGTAGCACTACGAAAAAGAATGACCCAGGAAAATTGACTACAGCCGTGAGTGGTCATATATCGAGTGGTCAGGATTATTTAGAAGCGGCAGTTCGTGAAACATTCGAAGAAACAGGAGTTGAAGTAAAGCCAAAAGACCTACACAGCCTAGGTGTCGTGAGAGCCGACTATATTCAGGGCGATTATTTGAGCTACGCTCAGCGAGGACTCTTTGCATATCCGTTCAAAGGTAGTGCGTCAGATTTGAAAGTTGAAGACGGCGACGGTGCGGGGTTTGAAACTTTTGACATAGATGTACTAGAAGCAGAACTTGAGACTAATCCAGATAAGTTTGCTGTTGTTCTCACCGATAAGGTTGGCAAGAGTTTAGTCCAAAATGTTAAGAGATTACTCGATAGCTAAATTGCTAGTTGATTTAGCACAAAGAAATCCCGCCTGAGCTGGCGGGATTCTTGTTTGTATCTGAAACTATTGTAGGTTGAACGTGATAGCTTTGTTATCAAAGAAGCTAAAGTTCTGGTACAGGAGCTTTAGACCTGTGTCATCTTTCGGAACTTCGTAGGCGAGCTTGCCGGTAACTTTGCCGCCCTTGGCGAGTGAACCACTGTTGAGCTTACCCTCTGAAAGAGCGGTAATCGCTTCATTCTGCTGAACACCGTTTGAATCCTGCATCTTGAACTCAAAGGTATTGTAGTCGAGATTAGAATCGCTGTTGTTAACGATATTAACGGTTACAATAACGAACTCTTTACCTGATTCAGGTTGAGCAAACTGGTTACCTGTGTCGTAGTTACGCTGTACGTCGGTAACGGTAATTGACTTGTCATCGAAGGTAGCGGTTTCACCAACCTTGAACTCGGTCTTTTCTTCTGCCTTATTGCTCTGGCTGCCGCTATTAGTACCTGTGTTAGTTGCGGTATCGCTCTTGTTACCGCCCATTGCACTACCAGCACCGATAAGTACGATGACGACAATGACCCAGAACCACCATCTCTTAAACACTGACTTTTTCTCTTTTGTATTCATTTGAGCCCTCCTTTAGGCCAAGTTATATTAGCCCTAAACAAGCTCCAAACAAAAAACGGCACTTGTCTAGGTGCTTAAACCAACATCCAGACTTGCGCCTAAAATGCTTTTGACAAGTGCCGATTCTAAAGCACAAGTCAAATAGCAAAAGCTATTATCTGGAAATTGGTTTAAGCCCTTTTATTATATAGTATTTTTCACAAAATTACGCAGTGATGAAAATGGTCATTTTTTGGAGTTTTTATTATAAAGTTTTATTGCAAAAGCACTGGAAAAGCAGTGAGGTTTTCGGTTTTTTGACGTTTTTCATAAATATGATATTAGTTGGTATAATTGACCATAAAGTAGACTGTTGATAATTTTACATTATCGTCATTATGAAACACTAGAGGCCAGCATTTTATAGATATGGGGCCTAATTTTTCTTTAGAATAGAAACTAATTTTTATTATAAATAAATATTCTGACCACATTTGCAAGCATAATTTTTTCCAGATAAAATAGGTTCAAAGGATAAAGCACCTTACCCAGCAATTAACGCGGCGTTTCATGCCATAGGCAGCAAGTTTGGAGGAACTTGTAGGCGTTCAAGAAAATCACAAAAATAGACGGCCAAATACCGTTCTATTCCTGATGCACTAACGTAAATCTGACTAAATTCACAGCCAGGCTTGTTAAGTGTACCCAAAAAACGAACTAAGCAGCAAAGGAGTGGGGAGATGACCCTAAACGATAAACAAATAAAGGAGTTCCAGAAAATCCACAAACGGGTTTTCAAAAAATCAATCAGTAAACAACAAGCTATGTACGATGGGCTCGCCCTCATACGCCTCGTTAGTCTTGTTCAAAAGATGAGCAGAGAAGAATAATAGCATGTCGAGATTAGTAAGAGAAACCTACCAAGACCTCTGGAGAATGGGGGAAGAATCAGGAAAACTCAACCTTCTAACAGAGCGAGTGGGAGATTTATTACACGAAGATTTTCCACCCGATGTATGGGTAGTTGACCAGCTAATACCAGATAAAAGTGTAACGATACTCTCTGGCTCGCCAGGTAGCTTCAAAACCTGGCTCTACATGGAAATAGCCGTAAAAGTAGCAAAAGGGGAGAAAGTATTTGGCAACTTCAACACCAAGAAGACTGGCATACTGGTCGTCGACGAGGAGAGCGGAAGACCAAGGCTACAGAAGCGGTTTAAGCAGCTCGCGGCGACAGATGATTTACCAATCCACCTGCTGTCTCGTACTGGTTACAAGATGAACCAACTCTACACAGATGGCATTGCGGAAAAAGCGATAGAGCTTGGTGCTAGTCTGGTTATTTTTGACTCACTCACTCGATTTATGGGCGAAAAAACTGACGAAAATACGTCCGGTGACATGGCAAGACTCATGGACTACTACCGACAACTAGCTGATAGTGGGCTCTCGGTCTTGATTCTTCACCACAACCGTAAAGATGGGGCAAAAAAGTCTAGTCCAGCTCAATCCCTTAGAGGTTCATCTGATATCCTCGCTGCTGTTGATTGCCATATAGCGGTCAGCCGAGTTGGACAGAGCGAGTTTGTAAAGCTGGAACAGACCAAGAACCGAGATGTGTGGGAGCCTGTGCCATTCGAGCTACGCTTCCATGAGAATGCGAGTGAGTTCGAGTATGTTGGTAGCGATAAAACGCCGTCTGAGAAGCACCGAGAAACTCTCGATAAGGTAGTGGAAACAGTCATTCAATATCCTGGTCTTACAAAAACACAGCTTACAAAGCAAGCTAAAGCCAATGGCGTAAGTGGTGGTCTCAAAAAGATTGGCGACTATATTGACGAGCTTGTTTTGAACGATGAGCTCGACATGCAAGAAGCTAGCCGTGGCGGACAAAAATATTATCCGATAACGAGTGCGGCAAAAACGCAGTAGTATATATGGTTGCTAAATTGCCACGCTCAGCTCGAAGCCCACCACCTCTGTTATTGAATTGACAGAATAGTAGTTATTTTCACATCATTAAATTATAATTAAGGCATAAGCCAAGGAAGAATAATATGGATAACTTAAAAGAACTAAAGTTTGTACTATACACAAGAAAATCGACAGAAGACTCAAGTAAACAGGTGCAGTCAATCGAAGACCAAAAACGAGTCATGAAAGCAAAGGCCAAAGACCTAGGAATACACATAAAACATAGGGCTGTACTAACCGAGGAAAAATCCGCCAAGTCCCCATATAACCGTGTTGAGTTCACGCGAATGATTGCTGATATTAAAGATGGCAAATACAACGCCATCCTTTGTTGGAAGCTAGACCGCTTATCACGCAACCCTCTGGAAAACGGCATCTTACAACAGATGCTTCAAGACGGAGTGATTAAAGCAATCGTTACTCATGAAAAAGTACACCTACCTAGTGACAACGCCGTCTTATTCGCAGTTGAGTCGAGTATGTCGAATCAGTATGTACGAGACCTTATGGTAAACGTAAGGCGTGGTATGCACTCAAAAGCGGAAAGAGGGTGGATGCCCGGTGTGCCAGCCTGTGGATACATAAATGACCGAGATACTAGTACTATTATCAAAGATGAGGAGCGTTTTTATATCGTGCGGCGAATGTGGGACTACATGCTAACTGGGCAGTATTCGGTAAGTCAAATTGCACGAATTGCAGACAAAGAGTGGGGGCTGAGAACTATTAAGCGAACGAAAAAGGGCGGGAAAGCTCTTTCAACTGCTGGCGTATATGTCATGTTCAGAAATCCATTTTTTAAGGGCTATTTGAAGTATGGAGGCAAGATTCATAAAGGACTACACCCAGCAATGGTTACGCCCGAGGAGTTTGACAGAGTGCAGGAGCTGATTAGTCGGCGTAATAACCCTCGACCACAGGAAAAAATCCAACAAGATGACCCATTCCCATACAGGGGCCTTGTAAAATGTGGCGAGTGTGGCTGTACGATAACCTATAGTCGGATTGTCCGTAAACAGAAAAACGGCAATGTTCACACTTACGAATACTGCTACTGCACTCGTAGACGAAAAGATATGGATTGTACACAGTCCATGCCAAACAGCAGTATCACTCCGCAAGAACTGACGGTTGCAATCCGTAAAGAGATTAGCAAGTACACAATTATGGATGACTTCTTTAGGTGGGCTTGCGAATATCTCGATGAGTTTAACCAAGCCGAGATTGAAGTTCAAGAACGCGTATACGAAAGCCAGGTTAAAGCCATAGCGAGTCTTGAGAATGAGATTCGTGAGCTTGGGCGATTACGTTACCGGGGTCAAGTTGATGATGAGTTTTACGAAAGTGAGAAGCAGGAGCTTGAGAATCGCCTCGTTATGTTAAGGGGTCAGTTCTCAAGCCAAGAAGAACACAACAAGAAACACAGACAGCTACTCGATAAGTACTTTAGTTTCGCTCGGTATGCGAAAGAAGACTTCGAGGGGGACGATGACTTGAAGAAAAAAGAAGTGTTGTCGATAATCGGTCAAAACCTGTTATTGAAGAACGGTGTACTAGTGTTCGAGCCAATAAAATACCTCACACCAATCGTGGACAAGTATCCGAAACTTGAAGAGCTGTACAAAAAGGTTCAAAACTCTCCAGAACAGAGGAAAAAAGACGCTTTCGCGCCTCTTATTCAATTATGGTACACCCGACAGGATTCGAACCTACGACCTTTGGCTCCGCAAGCCAACGCTCTATCCAGCTGAGCTACGGGTGCTCGTCTCGGTGCGACAACGGTTTCCACTTGCCAAAACGAGCTATTACTCCTTTTGCTAAGCTCTAACCTCAGTCGACCGTTCCTCTCAAAACACTAAACAGTCGCTTTCGCTTCTTGGTTTAGTGTTTTGTCGTGCCAGCAGAGCTGGTACGTGATAAATTAGTTTGAAAAGCCGGATTCAGTCTGGTTTTTCAAACGCCTCTATAGGAAAAAGAACAGCGAAGCGATGAGAAAAAACACAGGTTTTGTCTCATTCTGCAACAGGGGTGATTGTAGCACATTTATTATGTAGTGCCTAGTCTGAAATGTTGCTGTCAATCTGTTACAATACTCTTAACGGAGGAGTCGCATAGTCCGGTCTAGTGCGCTGCACTCGAAATGCAGTATAGGGGCAACTCTATCGCGAGTTCGAATCTCGCCTCCTCCGCCAGGAGTGAAACGCTCACCTGTCAAGGTGGGCGTTTTGCTTATCGACAGAGAAGCGGGAGATTTGAACGATAGAGTTCGGCGTAGCGTAGCGAAGAAGCCCAGCAAGCTGGGCGCTATCTCGCCTCCTCCGCCAGCGGAATGTCGTAATATTAACCGTCGTCCCCTCTCTGTATGTAGACAAATTGTTGCAAAGATGGTTGCATGGTTGGGCTGAGTCTGGTAGATTACTTGGGAAGATGGAGCAAAAAGTACTAAAATCACGCACTGTAAGCACACGCACTGATCGTTCCGAAAGGAACGTTTTTTTTAAGCAAAAACCGGGACGATTGACGTTGGGTGACGGGACAGTATTTGAGGGTACTATGCCGGACTGGCAAAGTGATTCTTATGACGGCGAAGTCGTGTTTGGTACTGGCATGACCGGATATGTCGAGTCGCTAACCGACCCATCGTTTGCGGGGCAAATCCTAGTGTTCACCTATCCGCTGATAGGCAACTATGGCGTCGATTTGTCTGCTGCAGAATCCGACCGAATCCAAGTGCGTGGTGTTGTTGTTTCGGAAGTTGCGCCGCACTGGAGCCACGGTGGCGGGCAGCTCTCTCTGCCAGAATGGCTGAGTGCCCAGGGTATACCGCTGCTCAGTGGTGTCGATACCCGTGCTCTTACCAAATATCTTCGCACCAGGGGTGTCATGGCCGGGACACTTAGCGAAAAGCCGGTTGCGCCACCAAAAACGGTTACTATCCCCATGGTTTCCATCGCAGAGCCTGTTGTGTACAACGCTGGAAAAGACAAAAAGCAAGTCATTTTAGTGGACTGTGGCCTCAAGGAAAACATTTTACGTTCACTGCTTGCGCTTGACCTCCAAGTGAAGCGCGTCCCATATAATTATGACTACTCAGGTGAAAAGTATGATGGTGTCGTGCTTTCGAGTGGTCCTGGCGACCCGTCAGATTACACCGCAACGATTGCTATAACCAAAAAGGTGCTCACCGGAGACAAACCCTTGCTCGGCATTTGCCTAGGTAACCAAATCATGGCACTTGCATCTGGAGGAACCACGTACAAACTGAAATTCGGCCATCGTGGTCACAACCAACCGTGCCAAGAAAGCACAACCAAGCGCTGCGTTATCACCAGTCAAAACCACGGGTATGCTATAGACGAGAAAACCTTGCCCAAAGAATGGCGCGTAAGCTACAGAAATCTCAATGACAATTCAGTTGAAGGCATTGAACACATAACCAAGCCGTTTTTCTCGGTGCAATTTCACCCAGAGGCCTGCCATGGCCCGACTGATTCTGCAGATTTGTTTAAAAAGTTCGGGGCGATGCTATGAAAAGCATAAAAAAGGTCGTCGTGTTAGGCTCGGGTGGTCTACGCATTGGTCAGGCTGGCGAATTTGATTACTCAGGCTCGCAGGCAATCAAGTCGTTCAAAGAGGAAGATATCGAAACTGTCCTCATAAACCCAAATATTGCCACTGTGCAGACTGACGATGACATGGCAGACAAGGTGTATTTTCAGCCGCTCAATGTCGAAACGGTACAGAAAATCTTGCAGCGCGAAAAACCAGATGCGATTGCACTTAGTTTTGGCGGGCAAACGGCCCTGAACCTTGGGTTGGAGCTGGAACGGCGTGGCATACTCAAGCAACTCGGTATTCGTGTACTCGGAACGCCGGTGAAAGTTATCGAAACAACCGAAGACCGTGAGCTGTTTAAGCGTGCTCTCGCTGAGATTGGCACCAAAACGGCACGGAGCGTCACTGCCAAAACAGTCGTAGCGGCGCTGGCTGCGGCCAAAAAGCTCGGCTATCCCGTTATGATGCGCTCTGGCTATAGTCTCGGCGGGCTTGGTTCTGGCCGGATTGATACGCCTGCTCAGCTAAAAACTCGGGTAAAAGAAGTACTCGCAGCGGTACCCCAGGTGCTGATTGAAGAATATCTTGTGGGTTGGAAAGAGGTTGAATACGAAGTTGTACGCGACTGCGACGGCAACACCATCACCGTGTGTAACATGGAAAACTTTGACCCTATGGGCGTGCACACCGGTGAATCAATTGTCGTTGCCCCCTCACAAACCCTCACAAATTACGAATATCATATGCTGCGCGAGGTCGCAATACGCACAATTAATCACCTGGGCATTATTGGCGAGTGCAATATCCAGTACGCTTTGCACCCTTCAAGCGGTGAGTACCGGGTTATAGAGGTAAATGCGCGCCTAAGTCGCAGTAGTGCTCTTGCCTCCAAAGCCACCGGCTATCCGCTGGCATTTGTTGCTTCAAAGCTCATGCTTGGCAAGCGTTTGTACGAAATTAAAAACAGTGTCACGGGCAAAACCTCCGCGTTTTACGAGCCCGCTCTTGATTACTTGGCTGTAAAAATGCCGCGCTGGGATCTGCAAAAGCTTAAAAGCAGCGATCATCACATTGGTAGCGAAATGAAAAGTGTTGGCGAAGTGATGGCGCTGGGCCGATCGTTTCCGGAGGCGATTCAGAAAGCTGTGCGCATGCTTAACATCGGTGCCCAAGGGCTTAGTGTGCATCCGCATGACATTGCAGATCCTATGGATGAAATCACACACCCTACTGACAGAAGACTTTTTGCGATCTATGAAGCGATGATCCAAGGCGTGACGATTGAGGAAATTCAGGCGGCTTCGCACATTGACCCGTGGTTCCTGGGCCACTTAGCCGAAATAGTTCAGACAGAAGAAGGTATTCGTAAGAGTAAGCTCGACAAAACGCTTCTTAAAAGGGCAAAGTGCATGGGTTTCAGTGACCAAGTCATTGCTGGGCTTCAGGGTAAAACCGAAAGTGAAATCCGTAAGCTACGGCTAAAACATGGTGTCACTCCAGCTATTAAGCAGATAGATACCCTGGCCGGCGAGTTCGACGCCGAAACAAACTATTTGTACGCTACCTATCATGGTACGACGCACGATGTCGATCCTCTGAGCGAAAAGGTGGCAATTGTCATTGGTTCCGGCCCCTACGCCATTGGCTCTTCTGTTGAGTTTGACTGGTCGGCGGTGAACACGGCGAAAACACTTCAGAAAAATGGCTTCCAGACTATTATTGTTAACTCAAATCCTGAGACTGTATCGACTGATTTTGATCGATCGGACAGATTATATTTCGACGAACTAACACTGGAGCGTATTCAAGACATTGCTGATTTTGAGAACCCAAACGGCATTGTCGTATCTGTGGGTGGTCAAATAGCAAACAATCTAGCTTTGCCGCTCCACAAAGCCGGCTATCCTATACTGGGGACTTCACCACGTAAAATTGACATGGCAGAAGATCGGCAGAAGTTTTCTGCCATGCTGAACAAATTGGGTATAGACCAACCAGAATGGACAGAGGTGACTTCCCTGCCGGCGGCTAAGCAGTTTGCGGAAGTGGTCGGATATCCGGTGTTGATTCGCCCATCGTATGTGCTGTCTGGGGGCGCTATGAGTGTTGTGCGTTCAGAAAAGGAAATGGAGCGGTATCTTACGGCAGCTACAAAATTATCTCCAGACCATCCTACCGTTATCTCTCAGTTTGTACAAAATGCCAAAGAGCTCGAAATTGACGGAGTTGCCTTAGGCGGTCACCTTGTTATTTACGCTATATCCGAGCACATTGAAAATGCCGGTATTCACTCCGGTGACGCCACGGTCGTCTACCCTGCCCAGCGGCTCTACCTCGAGACGGTGCGGCGCGCCAAGCTCATTACAAAACAGGTAGTGAAAAATCTCGACATTACCGGGCCGTTTAACATTCAGTTCATTGCCAAGGATAACGACCTCAAGGTAATAGAGTGTAATGTTCGCGCTTCGCGTTCTTTCCCGTTTGTTTCAAAAGTATCGGGCTACAATTTTATTCAAATCGCCACTGAGGCGATGCTCGGTCAGGAGCATCCTGAGATATATTTGACGCTCAGTCTTGATCACGTGGGGGTGAAGACCCCGCAGTTTTCATATAACCGCATGAAGGGAGCTGACCCCGTTGCTGGCGTTGAGATGGCCTCTACCGGTGAGGTGGCGTGTTTTGGTTCAGAAATCGAGCCAGCCTTTTACCGCTCCTGGCTGGCGACCGAGCAGCGTATAGCTGGCAGACGTATGCTTATTAGTTTAGCGGACGAGCAAAAGCACAAATTTGTTGAGGAGGCCGCACAACTTGTTAAGGCTGGTTGGATAATTTTTACTACCCCTGGCACGCACAGTTTTTTGAAAGAACATGGTATTAAAACTAAACAGGTTCATAAAGTCCAAGGCCATCAAAAACCTAACTTGGCAGACTTAATTCAAAATCACAAGCTAGATGTCATGGTTAGCGTACCTTCGAGAGAGGAAACAAGCGACGAAGCATACCTCATGCGCCGCCTGGCAATCGATAATCACATCCCGCTATTTACCAATCCCGAAACCGGTCGCTTACTTCTTCGTTGCCTCGCCGACCCCGCCCTAGCAAATCTTGAGCCAAAGCATTGGCGTGAGTACGTGCGCCCGGTACACTAGCGTGCACTTTACCTGGGATGCTCGGGTATGAGATAGGTGTTTTACTTCGTCTAACCTCAGTGTGGTGCGTGCACCACTGTCAGCGGCTCCAGACGTCAGGTGAGCGAAGCCTTCAGGAAACGGTTCGGTTACTGACCCTGCTTGAAGTAGGTGATTTCAAAGAAGTCTATGCCCAGTGACTGTGCGGCGCCCGCGTCATTACTGCTATCGCCTACGAAGAGGAATTGTTCCCTCGGTGTGCTATCATCTAGCAGCATCCAGCCCTCCGGGTGCGGTTTGGCCAGCCGCACATCCTCGCGCGTCACTAATTTGTTGAAATGGTGGCGAATGCCGAGTTCCAATAGAGCTCGCTCGATAGTAGAACGCATATTTGCCGACCATGCGTACATGACTTTTCCCTGCTCTGCTAGTTCGTGCACCGCACGGACTAGTTCATCGTACGGCGTATGAGCAAAATACATACTTTCAAACTCCTCACTCGCCTCTATAAGCGCTGGGAGAAAGGTTTCGTAGCGCTCAACATGTTCATTGGCGATTTGCTGCCAGCTGCTGCCGTCATCTTCGGTAATGCGTCGAAAAGAATCGGCTTGGTCTGGAGGTAGCCGCTGGGCTATCAAGTCAACCCACTCGCGCCACGGAAGATTCAAGAGTGTTAGTGTTGCGTCGAGGTCGAAAATGATGTGCGTATAGCCACGCTCGTCAATCGTTTTCAGCAACTTTTCTACCTCTGTCATGGCACTATTGTAACAGCTAACGTATACTGTGGGAGTATGAAAGACTCGATTTTCACAAAGATTATTAAGGGAGAAATTCCCTGCCATAAGATCTATGAGGACGCGCAAACGCTTGTGTTTCTCGACATTTCCCCTGCCCAGCCAGGGCATGTTTTGGTTGTACCCAAAAAACAGGTCGAGTATGTCTGGGATCTTGAGGAGCAAGATTATGCCGCTCTGCGACGCACTGTTCAAAAAGTTGCGCTTCACTTACGTACTAAGTCGGGCAAAAAACACGTTGGAGAAATCATTGTCGGTGTTGATGTGCCACACGCCCACGTGCACCTTATTCCATTTAACACAGCCGATCAACTTGATGTAGCGTTCCATAAGTCAAGTCTGGAACCGGATCATGTCGCACTCGCTGTAATGGCCAAAAAATTACGTATGGAGGATGAATTATGAACCCGGTTTTAATAGCTTTTATATTTGCGCTTGGCGCAGGGACATGGGCATATACCAAGTTGCAGCAAAGAACAGGCTACGGCAATAGCAAAACTGCCCTAAAGGGCGCAGCTGTGACTGGTGGTATTGCCTTCGTTGTTGTTCTTACCGTCGCTCTCACCTTCTTATAATGTTTGCTCGTACAAAGTATTAATTGCCGGCTAGCCCGACTTTGTACTACGCAATCTAGTCGCAAATGGTAACAAATGTGTTGCAACCGCGACATAATTGTTACCATGTTTGGATCAAGGGATAGGGGCTGAAGTGCTGCGCCTTTTTAGGCGACGGGCTGAAGAGATGCGTATATGGCTGCAATCGACTCTTCCGGTTGGTATGATTGGAATTTCATAGTGTTCCACCCCTGGCCACCTGCTGCAACCAAGTTGGGACGGTCATCATCTATCAAAAGTAGCTGGTTGGGGGCAAGCCTCGTTTTCTCTGCAGCAATTTGGTATATTCGTTCTTCCGGTTTCATGGCGTGTACCACCGAAGAATCGATAATAATTTCGTAATTCGCTGAGGGCAACAAGCCACGATCTAGCATTGGTTGAATCAGCCCGGGCATGGTGTTTGTCAAAATGCCGACGCGGTAGTTTTCTGATACCCAGGCAACCAGCTCGTTCATGCCGGGCATTGCCTCTTGGGCATCGAGGTAGTATTGGTACCAGTCAACTATTATTCCAAGTCTCTCAGCTAGTGCTGTGTTCAGCTCGTCAACAGTTTTTTCACCTCGACAAACTGCATCGTTATGCTGCCAAAAAAACGTTTCTACTGTGTCTGGTGACGCCCCGCTCTCTTCAGCAAGTTTGGCGAATGCTTTGCCAATACCGCGCACCAGGCAGCCGTTCATATCGAAGTAGACAAACTGGACGCCGTTTACAGATGTTCGCTTTTCGACTGGTTTTTTAGGACGGTTGCTAACATCAGCCAGAAGTTCGTCGAGCGTCACACCAAGGGTTGTGGCGATTTGCTGGATGGTAAATACTGAGGGAGCTTTTATTGCCCCTCTCTCTATTTTGGCGAGTGTGGAGTAGCTTAAACCAGAACGCTGGCATAAACTTTGTTGTGTAAACCCCGCTGCTCGTCGTGCGTGCTGCACGACTGCCCCCAACCGTTTTTCATCCATATGACCCTATTGTACTAGCTACGCAACTATTTGACTAGCCACATAAGGCACTTCGCAGTGACTATTTACTGTATTTTTATCAGGAAGCAAAATCTGAACTAAGCGTTACACTTTTCTCAGCCGAGCTCGGCAAAGCGGCGCTGTTCAACTTGTAGCCGCTCTAGCGTAGCTTCGGCGTCAGCGAGCTGCGATTTGGTTTCCGTCACGATTTCTTTTGGTGCATGTTTCACGTAGTTTTCATTTGCTAGTCGTCCTTTTAGGCTGGCTATGCGCTGCAACTCTTCACCTATTCGAACAACAAGCTTCTCGAGGTGGGCGTGTGCTACTGACGCATCGACGTCCAACCAGCAACGATATGATGTGCTGGTCAGGTGAAGCCCTGAGCCGTCGCTTACCTCAAGCACTTCTGCAAGCCCAGCCAAGCGGGCAATAAGCTCGGCATTTGCCGCCAGGAATGGTACGTCCGTGTAGTATAGCTGTGGTTTTCTTAAACCTAGGTCACGCACAAGCTCACGTGTCTCGGTTACAATAGCCATTACATTTTCAAAGTTTGTCGCTGCCTCTTTATGGGTGCGAACGCCCTTTGGCCAGGGCTGGTTCGCCAACACACTTACGCCCGTCCAGGGTATAACTTGCCAAATTGTTTCTGTGACAAACGGGGCAAACGGGTGTGCCAGCTTCAGAATATTCTCGAGCACAAAAGGTAGCACTTCCCCGCCCTTTTCGTTTTTGCTAGCTTCAATGTACCAATCGGCGACATCATCCCACACAAAGTGGTATAGCGCATCGTACGCTTCGCTAAACCGGTACGCGTCTAAATGATTCGATATTATCTTTGTAGTATGTTGTAACTTGCTCAACACCCAATGTTCGGCGTCGGTTTTAGGCTCGGGGTTTGGCAGTTCAGTTTTGTCGCCTACTCTATCAAGCGTATAGCGTGCTATGTTCCATAGCTTGTTGCAGAAATTTCGGTTGGCCTCAATTTTCCCCCAACCCCAATTCTGGTCATTTCCAGGGGTCACACCCATAATGAGTGCCATACGCAGGGCGTCAGTTCCGTATTTTGGAATAACATCGAGCGGGTCAATAATGCTTTCCGGTCGGCTTTTGCTCATTTTTTTACCGTCTTCGGCGCGGATGAGGCCGTGCAAATAAACGGTTCGGAATGGCACCTCACCGGTCATAAATGTCGTAGAAAGAACCATGCGCGCAACCCAGAAAAACAGGATATCCCAACCAGTTTCCATGACAGATGTCGGATGGTATGCTCGAAAATCTTGGCTTTGTTTGAGAAGATCATCAAACGGTATGGTTAAGTCTTGAGCAAGTTCCGCGTCAACAAGCGTGCTCCATGTCCAAAGCGCTGAGCTAAACCAGGTGTCGAGTGTATCGGGGTCTTGCTCCCACTCGTGCCAGCCTTCGCTTTCGTCGGTGGGTGGCTGAAGACCAACATATGTCTCCATTTTTCCGTCTGTGTCGGTGCGGTACCAAGCCGGTATACGGTGTCCCCACCATATTTGGCGGCTAATACACCAGTCGCGAAGGTTATCTATCCAGTGGAAGTAGATTTTCTCAAACCGTTTAGGTATGATTTCGATGTCACCGTCATGTATGACTGACTGCATGACTTCTTTTAGACTCCTCTGCTTCCCTTTCCAGTCGACAGCCGGCTTATTGACATCCACAAACCATTGTAAGCGCACTTGCGGCTCAATAATCCCCTTCCCTCGTTCGTTGAAGGCGACATTGTGCACGTAGTTTTCGTCTATGCCGACCAAAAGCCCTTTGTGTTTTAATTTTTCGACAATCTTTGATCGAGCTTCTGCAATATCCATGCCTGTAAACTCACCGGCAATAGGCAGGAGTTTCCCGTGAAAATCGATGATTTGTTCTTTGTCTAGCCCATGTCGCTCAGCCATGTCGAAGTCGACCTGGCTATGCCATGGGGTGATGGTCATTACTCCAGTGCCGAAGGCTGGGTCCACCGCTTCATCTTTGATAACTGTTGCGCGAATTGGACCGTTTATCCACTCTACATCTAGTGTGTCGCCGTGTTTGTACTGAGCGTAACGCTCGTCATCTGGGTGCATGACGACGTATTTGTCGCCAAATTTTGTCTCTGGCCGTGCCGTGCCAATTTCAAAAGGTCCGTACCGGAATGTATAAAACTTACCCTTTTCTTCACCATAAACAACTTCGTCATCTGATACATTTGTTTCCAAATTTGGATCCCAGTTTACAATACGATGACCCCTGTAAATAATGCCCGTATCGTACATCTTCACAAACGTTTCATTGACGCAGCGGTTCAAGGCATCGTCCAGTGTATAGCGCAGCCTAGACCAATCACAACTTGACCCCATTGCTCGCATTTGCCCAAGCATGGTTCCCCTGCTCTGTTCGACAAAATCGCGAGTTTTACTCAGGAAGGCTTCTCGACCGATGTCATGTTTTGTCCGGCCTTCGTCGGCCAGTTGCTTTTCGATGATAGCATTGACAGGCAATGCCGCATGGTCGGTACCCGGTAGCCATAGCACGTCCTTGCCCTGTTGTCGCTGGTAGCGTGCCATGATGTCTTGCAAGGTTAAAAATAGTGCGTGACCCAGGCTAAGCGTGCCGGTTTCGTTTGGCGGCGGCATGGCGATAGAAAATTTCTCTTTTTTGCTCGATGGGTCAGCCACGAACACCCCGCCCTGTTCCCACAGCGCGTATATATCGTTCTCATACTCTCCTGGTTCGTATACTTTTGGTAATTGCATTTCACCATTGTACCACCTCTGTTCTAAAAGGCGTATATTTGATAATGTTCTTCTACAATAATTCACGAAAACCACTCACAATTTGTTACCGTATGAACTATGATGCTTACCCACTTCGATATAACTCGTCTGAGTCACCCTGGGCTCTTGCCTATAATGCTCGGCGCCCCCACCAGCTACCAGCTGTAGCACTAGAGCGTGGCGCAATTGGTGAGTGCATAACCTACGAAATATACCAACAAACTCTGTGTGGTTACTCCGGGTAGGACTTGCTTTACATGCTCCGGCTTGGCTTGATAATGAGGTTGTAAGGGTCGGCCGTGGGGTGGTTGTGTTTCATGTGAAAGCAGCGGGAAAAGTATATGTTGAGAAAGACAGATAAAATTCAGCGAAAGTCGAGTATTCTCTTTACATACTAAGGTTGGGATGAATACCTAAGCTATATGGGTCAGAAACTGGTTTACCGCACTTCATCATAAAGCAGCCGAGGGTCGCTATCATAGCGCCATTGTCAGTGCAAAGACGGGGGTCGGTATAGGCAATAGGGCAGGGGAGTCGCTCGGCAAGCTGACGGCGAAGCTCAGCGCTCGCGGCTACTCCTCCGGCAATGACAACGCTAGCCGGCTTAAACTCTTCGTAGGCCAACAGGGTTTTATCAACGACCGTTTCGATAGCGATACGTTGGAAGCTGGCTGCTACGTCGGCCTTCTGAGCCTCAGAGAGTCGTTCTGGTAGGTTTTTGGATGGAAACGTGTGATCTGCACCTATAAGCTGCTGTGCAGTGCGTAAAACGGCTGTTTTGAGCCCGGAAAAACTAAAGTCGTAGCTACTATTTGTACCAGAGTCATGAGTTAAGGAGTAAGAGATAAGAGCTGAATTTGTGTCGCCCTTGGAGACAATGCTATTGCTGGGCTGCGGCGCAGATGCTTTTCTTGTGTGTCTGATTTTTTGTAGCTGAGTGCTAATGTGACTTATCTTGGCTTTGGGGAAATCAAAGGCTTGCGGGTTACCTTCGAGCGCTTTTTTGCCTATGCTTGGGCCACCGGGGTAGGGAAGCCCGACAATTTTTGCGACTTTATCAAACGCCTCGCCAATCGCATCATCATGCGTTTGCCCGAGTAGGGTGTAATCAAAATGGTCATTAAACAAGGCTAACTGCGTGTGACCGCCGCTGACGATCAGGGCAAGGAGAGGGAAGTGGGGTTGGGTAAGGGGAAGTTTGTATTCGGACAACTGTTTTTGAAGAGAGACTTGGCTCTCTTCGGGTGCCAATATCGCTTCGTTCACTGTCTGCTCGCACTCTCCCAGCTCGCTCCGCTCGTCGCTCGCGCTACGCGCTTGTAACTTTTTGACTGTCGTCAAAAAATTGGCATAGACATGCGCTTCAACGTGGTTGATAGCGTATAGCGGCTTGTTATGAATTATCGCAATGGTTCGGGCAGTGAGCACTCCAATCAGTAGCGATCCGCCGAGGCCGGGGCCATAGGTGACGGCAATGCCGTCAATGTCATCCCAGGTGCAACCCGCCTCTGTTAATGCTTCATCCAAAACAGAATTGATAACTTCGATGTGGCTTCTAGCGGCAAGTTCTGGCACCACGCCACCATATTGCGCCTGCAAATCCATGCTGCTCGCTACTACATTTGACAGGAGCGTATCGCCGTCTTGCACGATTGCCACCGCCGTCTCATCACAACTGGTTTCTAACCCAAGTATTATCATATGTCACCCCAGTATAACAAATATTGTTGTAAAATATTTGACACAATAGCAAACAAGTAGGGATATAGTTGACAAACCGCTTAAGATTTGCTAATATAGCCAGGTAACAACATAAAAAACATAAAAAACAACAATAAAGTACTTAGAACTCACATTTCACTAGAAAGGAATTAAATACAATGGCAAACCCAAATCAATCCCCCAACCCCCACCCAGCAGCTAATACACCCGAGGCCGACGCTGTGCGATTACAGCGACAGGCGTTGGCAGCTCATGTTCCCAGGAGTAGTTTTCACGAGGTAAAACAACAATGGAACGTACTAGACGCTGAGTTGGAAAACCGCCAGAAAACCGAAGCAGATACTGAAGCATATAACAACAGCCCTGAGCGAGTTGCGCAAATCGAAGCTTATAACGACGAGGCAGAGTTGCGTATTTTTGGTTCTAGCGGTCGAACGTACACCGATGCCCAGGGTAACGTAATTGCGGACGCGCAGAACCCACGACACGGTCTTGTCGATGGCGCAAAAGAACGGGCTGACGCATTACGCGTTGAGCCAGATGATGCCAAGCATCTTCCACAACCAGCGCGTGATACTCTGACGAGAAAACGCAATTCAGCTGCTCGCAAAGAAGTTAAACAAGCTGAGGAAGAGGTCAAGGAAATATTGGATCTGCAAACCAGCGAGGGCTTATCCCTGTCGCAAGCCGACCTAATTGTACGTCTCCGAAGAGAGGTTGACCCACAAGAAAAAGACACATTTGTACAGCGCAGGATAGCTGATCTTGAGCAGCATGGTGTTAGCTCGGCTGCAGCTAAAAGACGGGCGAAACAGGAAGCAGACTCAATGTATGCCCGTAAAGATGCCGCTCGTCTGAAAGCCATCAAAAAAAATAATGTACATAGCGTAGACGAATACGGACAATTACTCACGGGTGGTGGAGCCAATAATACATCGCGCTCCAACTCCCAATCTCAACCTGGCGAGAATCGTCCAGGGGTGGACGCTGTAATAGACGAGGCTTATGCAGAGAACGATGCGATCTATGCCGAACGAATGGCATTGAGCCAGGCCGCAGGGAACTACACCGCTCTTTCGGCTAATATGCGTAATGGTCACCTTGGTCGCCTTGCACCAGGCCGTAGCCGCCTGCGTCGACTAAGGGCGCGGGGGCCCCTGTGGGCGTGGGGTTCCGGCCGGAGGGGCGGCGCGGGAACCCGGGGTGGGGGCCGAGCCCCGCGCCCGCCGCGGCTGGCCCGGGGAGAGACGCGGCGGGCGCGGGCCGCCGGGGCGCAGCCCCGGTACCGGGGGCGCGGGGAGGTGCTGACCGGGGCGGGGGCGGTTACTGACGGACGGCCCAGGCGACGCGGCGGCGAAGGGTCGCCCCGCGGGCGGGCCGGGGCTCTCGGGGGGCTTACCAATACGGGAGCGGCGGGCCGCGGGCGCCCCGGAGCGTCGGATAGCGCGGCCCTGCCTGCGCCGGGGGACAAAAGACAACCAACAGACGGAGCGGTATTTTACCTGGGTGGGGCCGCTACATGAGGAGGGGGTAGGCTGCGTGCGATGGATAAGATGAATAATGGGGTGAGCAACCGAGGCTCGAACGAGCTCGACCAGCAAGTCGAAGACGCTCGGCGGGAATATAGGGCTGCTTATGCTACCGTGTTCAACCGTAGAGTCGCGCATCTTACAACTTCGAATGGTGAAATTACTCCAGAGCATCGTCGCGCACAACTTCTTAATATGCACCTTGATGAAGCAATAGGATTAGAAAATCGCATTTTGGGTCTACAGCAGCTTCAGGCGAACACCGGCCGCTTTAGTAGCCTACAGAATCATATTGCACGTAAGTGGTCGGAATCGGGACGCTTTGGTAAAATTGTCCGCGTTGCAATTCCAGCCGCCGCGCTTGGTCTTGCGGGTGGCCTTGGAGTTGCTGCGCTAGGTGTTGCTTGGTTAGGCACATTGGCAGGTGGCGTTGCCGCCGCCTATGGCGGTCGCAAGATAGGCCACGGGATTGCCGGTGCCGCCTCACGGCACTACGCAAACACTTCCGCAGGTGAGACTGCACTTTCAAATCGTTCGCAGGAGCTCTATGAACGGTTTGGTGGGGCCACAGTTGATGCTGCACAACGGGGTACATTTTCAGACCAAACTATACTTGTTGAAGGTCATACAAGCGAGATTGTTCATAGAAACCAGCGTCGACGCGCAGCGGCTGGTGCAGTGGGTACCTTAGCAGCCAGCGTTGGCTTTGGCCTAGGACGGTGGACTGGTTCCAATGTCATTCATCATGACGCACCAGTCCAAAGCACTTACGGTGATGTTTACCCAAATGATCAACCAGGACAAGGCACGAATGCCGATAAATGGTGGCTTGACAATAGTAGTGCTAACAACAGCGGAGCTGGTGGATCAGCCAGTACATTAGATACTAACCAATACCCATGGCAACTCGCACACGGTGCTGCACCTGGACACGAAGTGGACTCAATCCGTCAGGCTATGGAAGCCGCAAACCAAGGCGGAGGCCATTACAATCTTCACCAAGTCGGTAACACACTGCAAGTTTATGATGGCAATCATGCGTTGAATGCCGCACAGCAGGCTCAGTTTAATGAGTTTATGGCCAAACTTTTTGGCTGGAAATAGTGGTATGCTGTCAGAGTAGGTAACAAAATAAAAGGAAGAAAAAGATGAAAATTAATAAAACGGATTTTAAACATAAATTGGTAGAAGCACTTGGCGTAGGTGACTTACCTGAGCAAGATCAAGATATTATCCTCGCCAAGGTTGAGCTGCTTGCCAATACTCGTTTGGCAACGGCGCTTCCTGAACTGCTTGACGATAAAACCTATGAACAGGTTGAAGCAATGCAGGCAAAAGGGCAGGCAGAGGATGACATTCTTGACTGGGTCGAAAAGCAGATCCCTCATTACGAGGAGATGATGCAAGCGATGATGCTCGACATTGCTGATGAGATGACCGAAAAACTAAATTAAAATCATCTCCATCTATAATCAGTAAAACAAGCCCAACAGTTGGGCTTGTTTTACTGATTAAGGAAGTCTCTTGGCGACTATATGTATAATTCCATATATGAATATACGAAGTATGGTAAAACGGGTGGTGCCAGTGAAGGTGTTTGAGAAGGTGGGGCCGCTGGGGCATTTGGCCGAGGCGGTGTTGTGGAATGCGGTGTACGGGTTTCCGGGGCGAGGGCTGAAGGTGGTGGGAGTAACAGGGACAAACGGGAAAACCACCACGACATTTTTCATACATCACATGCTGGTTGAGGCTGGTTACAAGGCTGGGCTCATGACAACAGTGGCTTACGGCGTGGGTAAAAACATTCAGCCACAGGTGCAGCACATGACGAACGTGGGACCGCGGGAACTGATGGTGCGGCTAAAAAAGATGAAAGCCGAGGGCATGGAGTGGCTAGTGCTAGAAACGACATCACATGCGCTCGCGCAGCATCGGACATGGGGCGTGCCGTATAGCATAGCGGTGGTTACGAATATTACTCACGAGCACCTAGATTACCACAAGACATTTGAGAACTACCGAGCAGCGAAGCGGCGGATGTTTGAAATGACGCAGCGAAACGCACGTGGGAGGCGTCTGGGCGTAGTAAATGCCGACGACCCTCAGAGTGTCGACTTTGGGCTAGAAACCGAAAACAGGGTGTCCTATGGGGTTGAGGCTGGCGATGTGCGCGCGAAAGACGTGCAGCTGAGAGCCGATGGCATACGCTACACGGCTACCGCTGGAACGGAAACCTACCATATAACCAGCCGACTGCCGGGTAGTTTTAACGTTTATAACTCCTTGGCTGCGGTGTGTGTTGGACAGGCTGTGGGTTTGACACGCGAGCAGGTAGAGCAGGGGATTGCCACACTCGCTGGTGTCGAGGGTCGCATGACAGCGCTGGACGAGGGGCAGCCATTTTCGGTTGTGGTCGACTACGCACACACCCCAGACAGTTTTGAGAAACTATTTAAAGACCTGCGGCCAGTTGTTAAAGGCAAGCTCATTGTGATGTTTGGTTCGGCTGGGCGGCGCGACGAAGCCAAGCGTGCGGTGCAAGGCGAGTTGGCAGGGAAGTACGCCGACGAAGTTGTTGTGACCGAGGAAGATGACCGCGACTGCGACGGGCAAGAAATAATGGATCAAATTGCGCGTGGAGCAGAAAAAGTCGGAAAAGTGCGTGACAGTAATCTTTTTCTGGTGCATGACCGTACAGAGGCGGTTCAGTTTGCGGTAAGTAGGGCACATAGTGCTGATGATGCTGTGTTACTACTGGGTAAAGGCCACGAAAAAGACATTTTACGTGGCGGACCGCGCGCTGCCGAGCTTCGTTATTTGAAGCAAGACGATACCAACCCCGACCGCGTCATTTCTGTCCCTTGGGACGAGGTCGCCGCGGCAAAAGATGCACTGCGCAACCGGTAGCTATCGAACGCATTCACTCAGGCAACGACGAGATGGACAGACGGTTTATTGCCTCTGAAGAACAGGCAGTAAATTTGCAGTGTGGCGCTAGTTCGTAGCGTCGACTGTCCGCCTAGTTGTTTTCTTTGGGCTTTCATAGGGCTGTTGGCGGGCAACATCCCACTCTGCTTTCCATCCAAGAGAAAGGAGAATCTGTTGAATAACTGCAGACTGGTTATAATACTGTGCTCGGTGCATGGGGTCGTCGTCAAAGTAGAATGTGGCGTGCGTTGCGCCAGGCAAGTCGTGGGTGATGATGTCGGGTCGTTGAGCGGCCAGGCGAGCATGTGAGTAAATGCTATCAACCAGCTCATCGTTACCGCTTTGGATGAGGTGGATTGGCACGCCTGCTAGCGCTTTTGCGAAGCCTGGCCATTGCTCTGGAAAACTACGAATCATGTCTAATTGGTCACTGAGGGTCTTTACGCCAATGGGATGCATTGTACGGCGCCAGGCCTCAGCGGGCTTCTCCCACCAAGGGATGGAATCAAACGAGACGTGTGCAAGTTCACCGAGATAGTATTCAAGTGGCCCGGCTTGGGAGACTACTGCACGACCTGCATTCATGCCACGCGCAGCGAGTTGTTGTACGCCGAGGATACTGTCTTCGCCAAAAGTTGGATCTCGAAGCACAAGGGCACCGAGACGTGTGTTTCGGTACAGCGGGTTTGTTAGGAGCTCAGCGGCCATTGCGACGACCAAATTAGCACCCTGACTTGTCCCTACTAGAACAACTTCATGAGGAAGCGGAGAGTAGAGATTTTGCGAGGAAGGCGTATTGTCAAGGGCATGAATACGTTCATGCACAAGCCGTGCAATTCCTTGGGGGTCTACCCCATGCGTTCCGTGTTTGACTGCGTGAATGTGGGCAAATTGTCCAGCGCTAGGGATGAGCGTGTGGCTCGACCAAGAGTGCGTTGTACCGGTGCCGTCGACGTGTACAAGATGACGTTGACTGGTAGAACCACGGCTAGTACCATAAACAGTCTCAATTTGAGGCTCTTGTCCTATTACCTCATTCCAACTACGCCGAACCGCCCCATCTGCAGCAACCGTGGTTGCTAAGGTGACACCAAGATTTAAGCTAGCTGATAAAAAGATGCGCCTAGTCAAGCCTGGAGTTTCGTCGGGTGTTGTGTTGGTAGAAGGGTGTGTATTTGGCTCAGACAATTTTGTTACCTCAAAAAATGAATTTGGACAAAAAAGATATGCCTTCTCCTGCAACAGGACTAGCCACGTAGCTAGTTTGATCTACCTTACTATAGGCGGGTGCTCCACCGTATGCACCGTTGGGGCAAGTATACAATAGAACATTGGAATATCGAAACTATATGTTGTCAAGGGTGAGGGTGGTGCAGCGGATGAAACCACCACCTTTGGCTAGTTGTGGCATAGCGAGTGGGATGGTCTGTAGCCCGTGAACATCGATGGCGGCTCTAAGATTTGGCGCACTGGCGCTCATGACTACATAACTGCCCGTGCTTACTAGGTTACAGGCGAAAGCTTCTTTGGCTTCCGTAAAACTGACCTCTATTTTATCAACACCATCGAATTCACGGAGTCTGTCTCTGCTTTCGGGCAGGAAGGCGTCTGGGCACCAGGCTATGAGACCTTTTTGGTTGTCTGCTGGAAACTTTAGGACGGCCAGTGCTAGATCTAGGTCGTAAAAATAACTATCTGCCCATCCAGAAATGGCATTTGCAGCGGGTTTACCGCCGGCATCTAGAAGTGGTATGGTCTGCAAGGTGATTGTTTCATAGCCTAGTGTTTCGGCTAAAAACGGATGAACTTCGCTGTCGGTGCGGTAGCCGCTGCCACAAAACAGGTAATTGCCACAAGGCAGTGCGTCGCCCTGACCGCTAAATTTTAGCCCACGGGGTACTTCGTAAATGGTTTTACCCAGGTTTTCCAGCGCTTGTTTCGCGTACGGTTGCTCGCCTTGTCTAGAGGTGGGTAGACTAGAAAGTACGGCTTTGTCGCCCCGTACAAGCCCCCAGTTGGCAGTATATACGCCGTCTTGAAGCCGTGGAGGTGCTGGGACTTGCAAAACTGCAACTCCGATTTGTTTCAGGGTGTTAGTGAGAAGATTGTGTTCGGAAATGGCTTGAGAAATATTGACCTGCTCAGAGCCACCCATAAAGGGGTTTATTGCGTAACCATCGTCAAAGTATTCCGCGTCGCTCATAAGAACAGTCGTGTTAATGCTGGTGTGCATGGTGGCATTATACTGGACTAACGAATACTCACACCTTTAGATTCACAACCAATGACCATAGGCTACTGTTTTTTTGCGCGCATTTCGCTTTTCGAGCTGTAAAACAGCGAAAGGCGTATTTTAGTCAAAGTTTCAGGGCCGTATTAGCTCATTTAACAATCTTGCTGAAACTAGTTTCTAAAGCTTTAAGTTTCCGTTGAATCTCACGTTGTAATTTCGCGGGATTCAAGCTGTCATATTGTGATTGTAGCATGGCTTTCTGCTTGTCGCTGACGTTAGGGTGACTCATCAGCCGTTGGTAGGGTGTTTGAGCTGGGTAATAGCGTTTGGTTTTCTTGCCCGTAGCCTGGTCTTTAACGGTTTCTTTAACTTTCATAGTTGGTTGGAAAAATTAAGGTACTGCCTCCACTCGTTTTGGTAGAGGTCATTTAGGCTTTCTAGCTGTTCATTTGTGTCCATACGTTGGTAACCCACTAGTTGCCGTATGGCAGTCCAGTTCTTTTGTTCGACATGGGCTTGGTCGTTCTTTCTGTATGGCCTAGAACGGGTAAAGGTTAATCGATTATTCTTAGCATAGCGCGCCATGTGCCAATTGATGAATTCGCTGCCGTTGTCCGAATCAATACCCAGTAGTTTAAACGGCAAACGCTTACGGGCACTGTCAAGGCCAGTTACAGACGCTCGTTCACCCTTGCCCATAATAGCCACCTGCTCACTCCAGCTAGTAGCTACATCCGTTAAATTTAGACTGTAGATAAACGTGCCAGCTAATGTGTCGCCACAGTGGGCTACGGTGTCTGTTTCGCACCAACCCGGTGTTGTTTCGTCCCAGCGACCATAACGCACACTAATCTGCCGTTTTAGCAGACTACCTGGTTTGGTTGTACCGCCAATTCGGATGATGCTGCGTCGCTTCTCGCGGGAGACAATGCGTTTAACAGTAGCTAGACTAATTTGCCTAAGCTGATCATCGATTTCGGGTCTTACGGCCAGTTCGCCGCACGCTACTAGCTTATCTAAAAGCTCTGGCATGAATGGCTGCAAGCGTTCAGCGCAGATGTTACTAGTGGCATGCCAGAGTAGCAAAACAACTTGCTTAGTTTCGACCGAATAGCGAGCAGTCCGCGGCTTACGGATAATCGCCTTGGGCGGCGGGGAGCGCAGCAAGACGCTAGCATAGGTTCGGTGATAGCCAGTAATGTCTACCACGTCACTAAGTAATTTGCTGCGTTCTTTTTCTGGTTCTTCTTGAGACGTTTGTATTTCTTTCGCATTACGCCAAGATATTCCTGGCGGGATAATCTGCTCATTTGATAATTCTTTCCGTTTGTACTCATAGTCCTGACAGCGTAGGGCTAGAGGTAGCTTTTTGGAAACATTATTAATGAGCTAACGAATACTATTTCGGAAAGATTTTAGATGAGCTAAGTCGCAGGGCTTGACCTGGTTTTGGCAGTCGGGTATAGTGAGTGCTAATGCGTTGGCACTCGCTTGCGAGAAGTGCTAACGCTTTTATTCGCCTCCGGCTCATAAGTAATGAGATAAGAGCCAAGAGGAAAGTTTAATCGCTTAACGGCGACGAATAAATAACTATATTCCCGCTTTTGTGAGAATAATTACGCTTAAAAAAGGAGGAAAACATGAATATACCAATCCAGCCGCTAGCCGATTATATTGTTGCCCAGACAGAAGAAGCAGCAAAAAAAACAGCAAGTGGTTTATACATTCCGGGCGGAGCACAGGAAAAGCCGACGGTTGCAAAAGTTGTGGCTGTAGCTGCGGCAGTAAAAAGTGTCAAAGTCGGTGACCGTATTATCTATAAGAGTTACAGCCAGACGGAAGTAAAAGTAGGGACTGAGAATTACCTTTTGGTTAAGGAAGAAGACGTATTGGCCACGGTGAAGGGGTAGCATGGAAGTTATTATTGGTGTAATCATTATTGTTTTAGCCATCGTATGGGCTAACCACATAGATACAAACACCGCTAAAGCAGTAGAATCGTTGCACAACATAGAGAAATTACTAGAGAAGAAGGAGAAATAAGCATGGCAAAAAAGGTATTTTACGATGATGATGCGCGCCGGCGGGTGCTAGCGGGGGCAGAGATTTTATACAACGCTGTAAAAACAACTATGGGGCCGAAGGGGCGGAATGTCGTTATTTCAAAGAGTTACGCCTCGCCCACGGTCACACACGATGGTGTAACGGTGGCAAAGGGCGTAGATATTGCCGATGTCGATGATGAAACATTGGGCTACAAAGTAGGAGCCGAGCTGATTAAGCAAGCTGCAAATAAGATGAACGATGTCGCCGGTGACGGTACGACCACCGTGACTGTACTGACCTATCACATTCTGTACGAAGCGAATAAGCTCATCGCAGCTGGTCACAACCCAATATTGCTCCGTAAAGGACTTGAAGCGGCCGCACACGAAGTCATTACAAAACTAGAGGGTATGAGTGAAGATATTCAAGGCAATAAACAGCGTGTGGCTGAGGTAGCGACCATTTCGGCAGGCGACAGTGTCATTGGCGATCTCATTGCCGATGTCATGGACAAAGTTGGCCGCGACGGCGTGGTTACAGTAGAGCAAGGGCAGGGGCTTGGCCTCGAAAGCGAAGTGGTGGAAGGATTTACCTTTGACCGTGGTTTTGTGAGCCCGTACATGGTCACCGATACTGGTCGCATGGAAGCCGTTTACAATAAACCTGCCATAGTCATCACCGATAAGAAAATTTCATCCGTGCAAGAGTTTTTGCCGATTTTGGAAAAACTGGCTCAGGCTGGTAAGAAAGATCTCGTGCTTATCGCAGAGGATGTCGAGGGCGAAGCGCTTGGCACATTGGTTCTGAACCGGCTAAAGGGGGTATTTAACACCGTTGCAATCAAGGCGCCGGCTTTTGGTGACAAGCGCAAGGAAATGCTCGAAGACATCGCGATTCTAACAGGCGCCCAAGTTATTACGGAAGACCGTGGCATGACGTTTGAAAACGTTGAATTGGACGTCGTGGGTACGGCGCGCAAGGTTATTGTTGGTAAGGACGAGACTACCATTATCGAAGGTGTAGGGGCTGTCACGGATGTAAATGCTCGCATGAAACAAATTGCCGCCCAGGCCGAGGCTGCAAACAGTGAGTACGACAGAGAAAACTTCCAGAAACGTCACGCAGCGCTTAGTGGCCGTGTCGCCGTCATTAAGGTAGGTGGAGCGACGGAAACCGAAATAGAGGAAAAGAAATATCGCGTTGACGATGCCGTGGCTGCCGTAAAGGCTGCCCTGGTTGAAGGTATCGTCCCTGGGGGCGGTGTAACACTGGTTAACCTTGCGGGCGGAACGTCTACGAGCGATGATGACGACGCAGTCGCCGCTGGGCGAGCATTGCTTGTGAAAGCGCTAGAGCAACCGTTCCGTATTCTCATGAGCAACAGTGGCCTGAATGCTGACGAATGGCTGCCGCAGGTCAAAAAGCCAAGGTTGGCCAAGGTGTGGACGTCAACAGTCCGAGCAAACTAGTTGATCTTAAGTCTGCCGGTATTGTCGACCCGACACGCGTGACCAAAGAGGCTTTGCAAAATGCTGCGTCTATTGCTGGCACAAGCATGACCATGGGTGCCTTGGTTGTCGAAGTCCCCGAACCAAAGGCTGCCCCATCTCCCGACATGGGCGGCATGGGCATGTAGTCTAGCGGAAGCTGTACGGATAAATGTATAAATCGCCGCTGAATACTTATCAACGGCGATTTTACTTGGCTTAGTCTAATTTCTGTTCAGGTTAAGTACCACCGATTTTCCTGGATATACACCGCTATAAGCAAAGCGAAAAAGCCGGCCGGCGAGTTTTAGAAAGCTTATACAATCTATTTTCCGAAAGAGCGGCGCGAACTATTGGAGTTGTTTGTCGGTGGGCGGCGGTAGGTGAGGCCAGAGCCGGCAGGAGGCTTCGGTGTTGTGCCTGGTTTGTTGTAACGGACGTCTGCAGTGTGGTGGTAGTGCATAAGCTTATTTTGTGCCGCTACTGGGTCGATGCGTTGGAGCATTTTAAAGTCTCTGTGCTGTTGCTCACTCAAGCCACCAGGCAGGGCCAAACTTGGGTTTCGAAGCGTGCCATAGTGCATTTGGCGCGCCTGTGTTGTATGCTGGTGTGCTTGGTCAAAAAGAGCGGCTCGCTGGGCACTAGGTGTTAAACGTTGAAAATCATCTGGCTTTATCCGCTGCATGCGATTGGTCGATTGCGCGCGGACTGAGCCTGCTGATGGTGAAGGGTGCAAAAAATCTGGCCGAATCTGAGCAGAAAAGCTGTTGCGCGTAGAGCTGTTTGGAGCGCCTGCGTTGCTTGGCACTCGACGCGGCTGGTTGCCTGGCGTTTTAGATCGTTGTTGACCAAATTGGTTAAACATAAATAAACATTACCACAATAATTAGTAAAAGTCAAAACTAGAGTCATATTTGACTCTAGTTTTATAAATAGTCAGTTATTTACTTACCGTAAGGAGTGCTGCCATAGCCGCGTGAGGCTTTGTTGGCGAACAGACCTTGACCGTTAGCAAGCTTCAAAATACTGCCGAGGCCGAATATTGAGGCAACGGCTAAGCCGCTCATGCCTAAAAATTCTTTGCGGCTGACTTCTCTTTGCATAATTGCGTCAATTTGTTGTTTCATTGCGAGATGAACCTGTTTATTTTGTTATTTCAAGCACAAGTGTAATCCAGCTTTGAAGCAATGTCAAGGACTATATTTGGAGAACCCGTCCACCGGAGCTGACGTAGCCTGGTCGAGGGCTAAGATACTTCGGTGAAACAGCCCGAGGTTGCGGTATGTTTGCCGCCGAGGCAGTCAGGGTTTTTTGCATTGTTGTGGAGCGAAGTGGCGCTTCGGGTTGCGCGGGCGAAAGCACTTCGCTGGGTAGTCGCGCAGCAGTACGAGCGCGTTCGAGCCGTGCGTCTCGGGCAGCAGTGTCCTGGTCAAATAGTGTGGCGTATCGCCGCCGCGCATTTTTCTTGTTTACAAGCCAGACTATGAGAATGCCAACCTGATAGGAAATTAGTACTGGTATGACTGTAAGCATTTGGTCAACTACATTAGGAGTCGGGTTCATAATAAATGCTGAAACAAAAGCAAACATAATGACAGCACGCTCATACTTGAACATTTTCTGAGGGGTAAGTGGCTTAATGCGATTGATAATAATGAGTAGTAGCGGAAGCTGAAACATTAAGGCTGCTCCAACCATGTAGGCAACTACAAAGGAAAAGTATTTCTCTATGCTTATCATGGCTTCGACTTGACCATTATGACACTGCTGCTTAAGGAGAAAATGCAGAGCGGCAGGTAGCCCCGCGTAGTAGCCAAACAATATGCCGCCAATTCCTATGAGCCCCGAAGATATACTTGTCCAGACAATAAACGCTGCGTTGCCCCCTTAATTAGGGGCTGCAGGAACTTGAGTAGGTTATAAATGATAGCCGGTATGCTCAGGGCTATGCCAAAATAAAAACACACGTTGAAAAGAAAATTTATTCCGCCCATTGGCGAAGTGTAAACAAAATGCTGACCTTGGCTGGGCGCGAGCAATATTTCTATTAGCTTACGCTCAATACTGTAGACAAGTGCGCTGAAAATAGCGACGGAAACCGCTACAAAGAACAGGCGCCGCTTCACTTCACGTAGGTGTGCGGAAAGCGGCGCTTTGTCTGCGACTGATCTACTAGGCCTGATTCTGGTCTTGGCTGTTCGGTTGTTTCTTTTTGTCCTCTTCACTCTTCATGCCTTTTCGTAGTTCACGAGCCGACTCGCCCAGGCTTTTTGAAAGTTCAGGCAATTTCTTGGAACCAAATAGTAGGAGAACGATGATTAGTAAAATAACCAGGCTTCCAGTGGAAAGATCGAGTATTGCGAGTTGTGTAAACATAATTGTCCTCTACTTTTTAGCGCTAATGCTATAATGATGATACCATAGCAGTGTAAAGTTAAACAAGAGAAAATTATTATGAAACAACTATACCAGCTCGCTCCAAGTAATTTTGCAGCTCCTTATGGAACTGCTCGTATAATAGTGCAGAGTACGATAATACCGGAGTGTGCGGTGCTTCAACCGGCACGGCTAACACATCTGGTGGCGGCCTGGCCGACACCGGAACGATGGTCATTGCATTTGTTGGTGTCGCAGCACTGATAGTCCTGGCTGCCCTGCTCGTACGAGTATGGCGCCGTCCTGCAAAGCAAGGCAAGTAGTCTTTGCATTATTTGATCAACCCCACTCCTAGTGGGGTTGTAGCTGCGCGCTAGCTAAACCGACTTGGAGTAAGCACCGAGTTAAGCTTTTCCCAACCCTGAAGGCGCTAGCAGTCGAAATTACACCGAGGTTAATTAGCTGAATAAAACATTCTGAGCATTGGTGTTGAGGTATATCAATAAGCCAATGCTAAGCCCGAGCAGCCCGAGCAATATGAAGAATTTAGTTTTTTCTGTCATAACGACTCCTCCGTATTCGGAATAGGTTTTGCGACAACAACCAAACGGCTGACAGGATTCCATAGTGGGGTGCAAGTATACAGCGTCAGGCGAGTGTCATCTGTCGGCTCTTGAACGTAAGTATCAGTTGCGGCATGAGTACGACTGCTCGCGACCGTGTAGCGGTAGAGCTTGCCCTGGTACCACAGGCCAATGTCATCGCCCGGCTCAAGTTTACTTAGAAAATAAAAGACACCGCGTGGTCCGGTGTAGCTAAAGCGGTGACCGGCAATGACGGTGTTGCCGCCTTTGTCTGGGGTACTGCCAAAAGGTATGCGCCAGGCGCCGGCATTCAGCAGGCGGTAGCTATCTTTTTTTGGGCCTTCAATGAGAGGTGTATCGAGCAGCATTTTTGGGATAATAAGGCCATCATGGGAAGCATCCGAGTGAAAAACATCAGGGGTAGAGGGGGCATCCTGGGTTAAGTTTGGCTTTGTGAGACGCTCAACTAAGGCCTTTTCGGTCGAACCATTGCGGTTCTGTAGCCAAAAAGAGACGCTTGGGAGAAGTGGTAGCGCCATGACATAGCAGTTAATGAGAACAATGACTATAAGTAATGCGGTGTTGGCTCGGCGCCAGTTTTTATCGGGCATAAAAATAAGTATCAAGTATCACGGCTGAAGTGGCAAGTCTGCGGTTCTTTAGCCGTTATTTTTTTGTGTAAAATAGTTTATTTCGTTGATAACGTCTAGAAGGGCTTGAGCGCGGGCTTTATCGTCAGTGATGTCTTTGGCAGCAGCAAGGGCATCTTTTAACAGTGCCTGGTTGTCGGTACTTTGAATCATCATCATTGTTGTTCGAAACTTTTCGTCTGGTGTCTGCTCTAGGTGATTCACAAGGGGAGTTAGCTGGCCAAGAGCTTGTTGTTTGAGGTTCAGTAGTTCGCTGCCGTCGTCAGCGGTCGGTTGGTCGGTAGAGTCGTTGGTTGCGGCTAAGTCATTTGGTACGTCATTGTCAGTAGCCTGCGCAGCCTGTGACACGTCAGGCTGATCACCGACTCGTCGGCAAGGGGATTATCAAACGCGGGCGCGCTCGGTGCGGCAATATCGGTTGCAGTCGGGAAGCCGGTTGAAGGTACCGGATCGGTAACGTTTGTTGGCTGAGTCGTATCCGGTGCCGTTACTGAACCAGCTGATGTTTGTGTTAAATCGTCTTGATGTCCAAAAAGCATTTCCACCCCCTTGCCTGGTTTGCAGGCAGTTCCCATTTAGCAGTTATCAATTTACAATGGGTATTGTAACAAACCATAACCGCCTACACCAGAGGAGAATTTTATGTCTGATGCCCCTGTACCGTACTTTGATCCAAGCATTTTTCCCTGCAGCCATACGTTCGGCGTGTCGAAAAACCTTGGGGATATGAACTGCATTTTGCAACGCCGGATATGCCATACATGATGAAGCTGATGCATGTAAACGCTGGCTGTCGCATGAGCCTGCAAATACATGACGCTAAAAGGGAAACCTATGTTATTTTAAGCGGCCGGGCAGCCCTGGTCTGGGAAGACAATAATGGAGAGCTTTTAGAGACTGAACTCCAATTAGGGCAGGGTTACAGTACGATTGTCGGACAAAAACATCGCTTTAAGGGGATAACCGACGCAGATATTATGGAAGCGTCGACGCCTGAAATTGGTACAACTTGGCGCCTCGAGGATGATTATTCCCGACCAAATGAGACCCCTGAGCAACGGAAAGCCGAGCGCGGGGAATAACTAACCCGAACTTCCGTAAGTAGTGTCGAGCCGAAGCTAGTCTAGTAAGCCAGGCCGGGCTTCTTCGGTCTGGAACAGCCCCAGTTCGTTGCTAGCTCGAGCGAGTACGCCGTCGACAATTTTTGCGGAAACATTCTCCCCATATAGATTGCCGACGCTAGCCATTTGTTTGTTGTGAAGCGCGCCCTCGATGATGGCGACCACAAAGTCGCTATCAATCGGTGGAGCCTGTACATTTGCGCCGGCGAGAACAGATTCGGAACGATCACTACCAAACCTCAAAGTCACACATGGCACGCCAAGGATGTTCATTTCCTCCTGCATGCTTCCGGAGTCGGTCGCTACGGCCGCACATCGCTGCATAGCAGCAATGACATCGCGGTAGTAGGGCCATACATCGGAGTAAATAAATGTTTCGGGGTTTTCTTTGGCCAATGATTCGATACGTGTACGCAACCCGAACGAATCAATAGCTTCTTCCGTGCCAAAGAGAGAAATAAGCAGTACGGAACGGCCTTTTTGGACTAGTTTTTCCATTGCCTCAATGAGTACAGTGAAACGTCTCTCGTCTTGAGTGTTTTCACGCCGGTGTATACAGAAGCGAATGAACTCGCCGCTTGCGAGCTGAGGATACTTCTCAAGTATTGTTGACTGAGCAGCGTCGGCAATGGCAAGCCGTGTTGCGTCTGCGACAGTATTGCCTGTAACCTCTATGGTGTTTGAGCTAAATCCTTCGGCAAGCATGAAATCTCGGTCGAGCTCGACAGGGGCGGCGTGATAGCCGGAGGCTGGTTCCGACACGCGAGTATTAAACTGTTCAGGAAAAGGCTCCATACTGCCTTGCTCAAAGTTGCCACGAACCTGTTGTGCGGCGTAGTAGTCATTCCAATTGAAGTTTCCAGCCTTAAAGTCGTCATAGAATTGCTTGTATATTTCACGTTTTGGTGTGAGAGTACGAATGCCAGCCTCGACGTGCACGCAGGCCACCCGGTGCATGTAGGATCCAAGGCCTATAGCCATAGAGGTACTTGTGTCACCGTGAATGTAGGGAATGGGCGTTTTGCCCTGAGTCTTTAGCCATTCAATAACCTCGCCGTAACGCTCGATCATTTGGGCTATTTTAGCATTCAGAGGCCCCTGTATTGTAAGGAGAATATCGGGCGTGATGCCGAATTCTTCCATCATACCACCGCTATAACGGAAGTCGTAGTGCTGACCGGTATGACAGAGTAGCACCAGCTCACCGCGATTCATGAGTTCGTGGTAGAGGGGCGCCTGTTTGATGATGTCAGGTTTTGTGGCAATGAGGACAATGTGCACAAGTTTTTTCTCAGACTGAGCAATTTTCTTTATGGCTTCAGGGGTAAAATAATCCAACGTATACTCTCTTTCTATAAATATTTTTCCAGCCCGCGTTGCTTGATTTCTTCTATAACGGTTTTGATGTCTTGGCTGTGACCTTTGTGCATGACAAGCAGAGAGTCTGCCGTATCAACAATGATAAGATTTTCAAGCCCTACTGTTGCGATGAGTTTGTCAGGATTTTCTGAGCGCACCATACAGCCTTGGCTGTCGACATCGATATGGTGAGGTGTGTGGGAAATAACACGGCTTTTGTCCCCATTTGCATCAGCCAGAAGGTCGTGCAACGCACTCCAGTTGCCAATGTCATCCCAGTGAAACTCGGCAGGGATAAGAACGAGTGGGAATTTGCGGGCATTGACGACTTCAATTTCATGAACCATTTTCGGCGCAGCTTCAAAGTCAGCGACATCATTACTATCGACATATGCTCGAATTTGCTCAACACTCCTGGGGCTGGCTTCGTTGTAGGCTTCGAGAAGTGTTTTTGCAGAAAAGCAGTAGTAGGCGACATTCCAAAAAAAATCACTACTCTGAGCATAGCGTTTTGCAACCGGATAGCTAGGTTTTTCGATGAATTTCTCTACCGAGTATACGCATGGGTCTGCTTGTATTTCCGTATCGACCTTAATATAGCCAAGCCCCGTGTCGGGACGAGTTGGCTTGACGCCCACGAGTGCAATACGATCTGGATGCTTACCAATGTAATCGTGGGCTTGCCCTAAAACGGTTTGAAAGGCATTTTTTTCTGCGATAGCATGGTCAGACGCCATCGAGAATATGATAGCCTTTGGATCCCGTCTATAGAGGACTTCGGCAAAAAGTGCAAATGCCAGGGCAGGGCCCTTCGCTGTCGGTTCAACAACAAAGTTCTCTTCGGGGATGTCTGGCAGTATTTTTTTTATTTTTTCGACGTAGTTGACTGTAGTCGAGACGAGGATATGATCGGATGAGTAGACACCCTGTAATCTTTCGTAGGTATCTTCAAGTAGCGAGTGCTGACTGACGAGGCTTTGCATTTGTTTCGGCAACTCTTGCCGACTAATTGGCCACAGCCGAGTACCAGAGCCACCAGCCACAATAACAGCATAGTTATGATCTTTGCTCACTAATAATCTCCTTAATTCTTGTAACAACAGTTAAGCAATCTCACTATAACTGACGGGTGACTGTTCGACAAGTTCGCGCATATCGCACCAGCCAGCCTGCTCGCCGGCAGAGCCGCGAGGCACTGCTGGGTTGTTTAAGCTCCTGCACATTTTCCTTCCTAGTACTTACTTAACCGTATCTTTAGTTCGGCTCCTTCCGTGTTTTGAGGAGAAAATGCATGATGTTAAGTGGCTGGAGTTCCATTTGTACATATTTTTAAGTCGTCTTGATTTGTCACCTCTGTTATACTTTAGTGCATGAAACATGATCTGGAGCTGGTTGTTGCGAATGTGGCGAAAGAATTATTTGGGGTAGATGTCAAAGTTGAACTGACGCGACCAGAAGCAAAATTTAGCGATTATGCGACCAATGTGGCACTGCAGCTAAGCAAACAACTGGTCAAAAACCCGCGCGAGATCGCCGATGCTCTAGCTGAAAGTGTGAGAGAACGGAGCTCTCACATAGCAGCGGTGAGCGTGGCGGGGCCGGGGTTTTTGAACCTACAGCTAACCGATGTGGCATTGCTCGAATCCCTGACGATGGAAAAGACCAAGAGCTCGGCTGGTCAGAAAATATTAGTAGAGTATTCTGACCCGAACCCGTTTAAGCCCCTACACGCTGGGCATTTGTACACAACACTGGTCGGTGACACCATCGCGCGACTAATAGAAAACACCGGAGCCGAGACAATACGTATCAATTACGGTGGTGATGTCGGGTTGCATGCGGGTAAAAGTATGTGGGCAATCATTGCGCACCTTGGTGGCGAATATCCCGAGAATTTGAGTGAAATACCAGAGTCAGATCGACCAAAATGGCTCGGAGAGCGTTATGTAGAAGGAAACAACGCTTACGAAGATGATGAAAAGGCTCGGACGGAAATTGTTGCATGCAACAAACGTGTCTATGCTTTGCATGCCGAAAACGAGCATGATTCGGCTTTTGCCAAGATATATTGGGTGTGTCGGCAGTGGAGCTACGACTATTTTGCCGTGCTATACGAGCAATTGCAGGTGACACCTTTTGCGCGCTATATACCAGAAAGTGAAGTGACGTCTCTAGGCGTAGAAACAGTACGAGAGCAGTTGGCGGCTGGGGTATATGAGGAAAGTGACGGAGCAGTCATATTTCGCGGAGATGAGCACGGCTTGCATACAAGAGTATTTATAAATCAAGAGGGTTTGCCGACATACGAAACCAAAGATGTTGGGCTAAGTTTGACTAAGTGGCAAGACTACCATTTTGACCAGTCTATCATTATTACGGATAACGGACAGGTGCAATATATGCAGGTCGTTATCGCTAGCATAGGCCAGTTTGCGCCCGAACCAGCTGAACGTACGCGTCACCTTACGCACGGTGTAATAAAACTGCAAGGTGGAGTAAAAATGAGTAGCCGTAAGGGAAACGTGGTGACGGCAATGGAAATTCTCGAGGCGGCACGAGAGGCGGGTCGGGCTACCGGGACGAATCCATCAGAGGAAACTGTGCTGGCTGCGGTTAAATACGCCTTTGCTAAAAACCGCATAGGGGGTGACATTATTTACGACCCAGTAGAGTCAATCGCGCTAGAAGGAAATAGTGGTCCTTATTTGCAGTATGCGCATGCGCGAGCTAGGAGTATTCTTGTCAAAGCCACGAGCCACGAGCCACAAGACACTGATCACGAGCTGCAAGTAGATGAGCGGACACTTGTGCGCAAGCTGACAGAGTACCCTGAAGTGATCGAAAAGGCTACTTTTGAGCTCATGCCGCATTATGTCTGCACCTATCTGTACGAACTTGCCCAGGAGTTTAACCGTTTTTATGAGAAGAACCGTGTCATCGGTGATGATCGTGAACGACTGCGCCTTGAGCTGGTCGACTTATATGCGACCACGCTTAAACAGGGTCTGACGCTCCTCGGTATCCATGCCCCAGAGAGGATGTAGTTATGCAGCCAAACAATTCACCGATACTTATTGGACCAAATCCACAAAGAAAACTTCTAACTATCGCGCTTGTATTGGCTGTGCTTGGGGTAATTGGTTTTTTTCAAGTCAAATCACACCTTGAGAGGACGGCCATAAACGATTCGCAGCTTTTCTATGCTGCACTGGAGAACAATCTAAGTACTACTTATGTCAAAAGAGAAATACGTAAAAGCGGTGAAGTATCTGGGGGCGACGTTATGGCTTTTACACAAACTGATGTATCTGATCCAGCGAAACCCAAATCATTTCTAAAAACTGTCTCGGTGACATCGGGAAACGAATATACATCTGAGCGGTATCTGGGAACGCCAGTATATCCAGCTTATGTACGCTATTCATGCGAGGGCTGTGCACTGCCTCCGAACCTTTCCCCGGTTGCGGGCAAATGGCTGCAGATTAAAGATATGAACGAAGTGTTTGCGTTCGGTGGTGATGACCTAGGTTGGGCACAATATGAAATCAACACGTCACTTTCCCGCTACATAATGGGTAATTTTTCTTCTGACGATCGAAAGGCAATCTTACAAGCCTATCGTGATAAAAAAGTATTTGTCGTTCCCAGTACGGCGCAAACAGTTGATATCGATGGCCATAAGGTCAAAGCGTACACGAATGTACAGACAGACTGGAAAAGTCTGCAAGCAGTCAATGATTTAGCGGCGAAAAGGACAAAACAAGAAATGCGCGGCATTGGTAACAGTGGTTACGATATCACCCTGTCGTTTTATATCGACCAAAGCACAAAGCGATTTGTACGAGTAGAGGAGAAGTCGAGTACAAGCAATCTGTACTCTGAGACGGTAGATTATTCCTATCCTACGCAACTCACAATTTTGCCCCCAAGCCAGTATGAACATGCAAGCGCGTACATAAAGTAACTTACCCCCCCAGAGAGGATGTAGATGTACCCTGATCCAGAGCAGCAATTGACGTATCAAACCGATGAAACTGTCTTCTTCTTTACGCATGCGTACGACCCTCTCAGTAATTGGTCGGCACATGCAGTGACCATTTATGAACATACGTTTCCGACGGTTGAGCATGCCTTTCAATGGCGTAAGTTTTTTGCTACCGAGCCAGATATTGCTAGCGCCATCTTGCACGCACCGAGCCCGTGGTCGGTGGGGCAGATTAACCGGACAATTGGCGAAGGCAAATTATCGGCTGACTGGCATGACATACGCGTGCGTGCCATGGAAGAGTTACTGCGCGCGAAAGCTGCTCAAAATGAAGATGTGCGCACGTGTTTAAGTCAAACAGGCAATCGGCGAATTGTCGAAAATCATCCCTTAGACAGCTTTTGGGGTTGCGGCCCAAATGGTAATGGTGAGAATATGATGGGGAAACTGTGGATGAAAATACGAGAGGAGCAGAGATGACAGAAAAAAGAATACGTACCAGAGAAGCCCTGGTTACGATGCTTGATGAGCCAGATGAAGTAATGAGGCGCCAGGTTGGTGGCTTTGTTAATTTTATGCGTGAGAAAGCTGTGGTTGGGCTGGCGGTGGGCTTTATAGTTGGTCAGCAGGCACAGGGGCTTATAAAACAGCTTGTCGATAGTTTTATCAACCCGTGGCTGAACATCATTGTCGGATCAAAATTGCAAGAACGCAAAGCCTACATCGGTGACGAGTCTTTTGCATGGGGCAAGTTCGTCTATGTGTTTATTAATTTCCTCATGGTGCTTCTGGCAATCTATCTGCTCATAAAATTGTTTAAGCTCGATAAACTAGATTTGCCAAAAGAAGTGAAGCCCAAGAAGTCAAAATGACATCCCAGGTGAATCCTAACCTTTCTGATGAACAAAAACGGGTGCTGTTTGAGCAAGGAACCGAACTGCCAGGGAGTGGTTTGTTACTGGACGAATCACGGCGCGGAGTGTATGGCTGCGCAAACTGTGGTGCTCTGCTGTTTCGAAGTGAGTCGAAGTACGAATCGGCCACGCCTGGTCTAGTTGGCTGGCCAAGTTTTGCGGAAGCTGCCAGTAATGAAGCGCTTATACTGGCGCCAGACACGTCACTGGGTATGCCGCGCACCGAGGTAACTTGTGCGAAGTGTGGTGCCCACCTTGGACACCTTTTTACCGGCGTCGACGACCATCCGTCGGGAAACCACTTTTGCATTAACTCCTGCGCGCTTAATTTTAAAGAAAAGTTGGGATGATAGCATACATTATGTAACTGCTCACACCCTCCTGGTATCTGTTAAGTAATTACACAAGTGTAAAATCGCATAAATGCTAACAGATAAGGCAGTTTAGCGTAGGCAAGTTGTTGACCAATTATCACCTCTGTTTTTGAGGCAGTGAGCAATTACTACATCTTGAATTCGACCTCCAAGTGCAACAAACCAAAACTATCCCCTCAAAAAGTAGGACATTAGCTTCTCGTCTGCCTTGTCTCTAGAATTAGGTGTGTTCAGCAACTAATAATCGATGAAAGGAGACAGCTAATGTCCTATCGTCATCTTATCTCAGATGACCGTGTTGTCATAGCAACACTACTGCAAGAACACAGAAACCAAAGCTATATCGCCAGTAGGATTGGCGTCAATCGTTCGGCCATCAGTCGTGAGCTGGCTCGCAACAAAACACGAGACAAACCAGTCCAGATACCACTGCCCAAACGCCCGACCATTCTCGACAAAGACTGCCGCCATGCCCGAGGTAGCGGTCTCGCCCAGGACAAATACGAAGCAGGAGAAAATTACTGCAGCGCAGTACGCGAAGTTCATCTTGCCAACCGTTTCTATGAGCCGCGCAGTGCCCAGCGTGCTGCAACCACACGACGTTTGAATGCAAACCAAAGCCGGCTGCGGTTGGCATACCAGTCTGGCGACTGGCTCGAACAGTACGTCAGACATCGTCTACTCAAAAATGAGTGGTCACCCGAGCAGATTGCCGGTGGCTTAAGACGAAACTACGGTATTGTACTTCACTGGCAAACCATTTACGACTATATCGATCTTTGCTCCAACAAAACAGATAAGAAACAGCTTCAAAAGCACCTTCGGCGCGGCGGCAGACCGTACCGTCATCACGGTACGAACGAACGCATCAAGGCTAGGCAGAAAGCTCTGCCGCCAATTCAGAGCCGTGACGCAGTGATTGAACAGCGAACTCGTCTAGGTGACTTCGAAGGCGACACAATTGTTGGGTTGGACACTAGAGACCGAATCGCCACCCACGTTGATCGAACAAGTGGGAGTGTCTGCTCGGGTTAGTACTTGGCTATGACGCACGTAAGATAGCTGACGACACCGCTAAGCGGCTGAAACAATATGCACAGTCCGGGCTCCCATCCGGACTGTTACATATGACCGTGGTACCGAGTTTGCCGAGTATGAGCGTCTGCGAAACAATGCTGCCATAGCTGTGTACTTTGCTGATGCCTATACGCCATCACAGCGTGGCAGTAATGAAAATCTAAACAGCCTTGTCCGCCAATACTACCCAAAACGATTCGACTTTAAGACGATTACCCCAAGACAACTCAAAGTCGTAGAAACCAAGCTTAACAACCGTCCAAGAAAACGATACAATTTCCGCACGCCTATTCAGCAGAGATACTACGTACAGGCAAGACAGTTAGCCGGTTTTGTTGCACTTCGGGATAGAATGTAGGCATTATTCATTTACATACTACGTATAGAGTGGTATAAATATCATTAGGTAAACAACGTAACGATCTTGCTGCGTTAAAAACTTTAGGGGAGATTTTATGAAGCGTATAGTCACTATTTTTGTCAGTATTTTACTAATGGTGGCCGCGGCATTTGGCATGAATTCCTATGTCAGCGCATTGGGACCAAACTTAGTACCTAACCCTTCAGTTGAAAGTGGAACGGTTGGCTCGCCCTCGTCTTGGGCTAGTGGCAAATGGGGCACTAACACGACGACATTTTCGCATAAAGTAGGTGGACATACTGGCTCATACGCTCTGAATATTAAGATGACAGCTCATACCAGTGGCGATGCGAAATGGTATTTTACTCCCGTCAATGTAACTCCGAATACTTCATACACTGTGAGTAACTGGTATCAAAGCACCACACCTACAACCGTTGCAGCGGTAGTTACTTCCACAACAGGTGCTGTCAGTTATATATCTCTCGGTACACCTGCCGCCAGCGCGACCTGGAAACAAAATTCTTACACATATGTCACTCCTGCTAACGCTGCGAAAATGACGATTTATCATTTCATTGAAAGTGTCGGCGAGTTGACTGTCGATGATTATAGCGTGGCGACAACCGACACCACTCCTCCGCCTCCACCACCTCCTGTAACAACCAATTTGATTGCGAATCCTTCACTAGAAACATCCGCCAATGGAACTTCCCCAAATTACTGGTATTACAGCAAATGGGGCACCAATACCACTAGTTTCAAATATGCCACGATCGGCCATACTGGCAGCCGCAGTGCCGAGATCACTACGACAGCCTTTTCAAACGGTGGCAGTCACTGGATGTACGACAGTATTGCTGTCACACCGGGTAAAGTATATGAGTTCAGCCACTGGTATAAGTCATCCGTTATGACACCGATGTATATTCGTTTGACTATGCAAGACGGCAGTGTAAAAGAAACCTGGTTGGGCGACGCGCAGGCTAGCTCCAGCTGGACGCCATATAGTACGAGAATAACTGCACCAGCGAACGCCAGTCGCATCGCGGTTTTCCAGAGCTTGAGAACCGTCGGCACTTTAGCTACTGACGACTACTCATTTAGAGAAGTGACACCGGTTCCCTACAGCCGCGCGATTGTCAGTGTGTCGTTTGATGACGGCTGGGCAAATCAATACACAGCAGCTCGACCAGTGCTTAACGGACTTGGCTTCAAATCTACCTTCTACGCTATATCAGGTACACTTAACACGACGTACTATATGACAGGCGCTCAGGCCAAATCGCTACACACTGACGGACATGAAATTGCATCACATTCGGTGACACACTCGAATTTCACGAATTTGTCAGCTACTCAGATGACTAACGAATTTGCGAACAGTCAGATAGCCCTGCAAAACCTTCTTGGAGCCCCTGTTACCAGTTTTGCCTATCCATACGGAGCGTACACAACCGCCAATCTCAATACCGGCAAGACGTATTACAATAACCAAAGAAGTATAGACCCAGGTTATAACTATAGAGACGCTATTGATGCTACCAAACTCAAGGCAATTGTCGTAACCAACGCTATGACCACGGCGGAAGTGCAAAACTTGATAGACAACGCCATTGCTCAAAAATCATGGCTCATACTTACGTACCACGAAATTGCGACCAGCCCTGTCATACCAAGTAACACCGCGGGTATGGTGACGCCTGCCAATTTCAACCTGCACATGAATTACCTCAAAAACAAAGGTGTTTCAGTCCAGACTGTTAAATCTGCCCTAGCCGAAGTACAGGCGCAGTAGGCTATAAGCCTCGGTTTGAAAATACACTAGCGTACATCGCTGACGATAAAAGGCCATCGAATTCGTCCTGCTAAGACTTTAATTTACGGCTTAAGAACAAATCCGGACTGCTATTAGCCCATAAAATATAAATAACGGACAGCCATGGCCCGTCGTATATCCTAAAAGCATGGTAAATGGCTCAAAGAACAAGACAGTGTGACAAAGCAATACCCACACCAGCGAACCAGACGAGCCTACTTCAGCCTAGTCAGAAACCTGCCTTACTTGTTCACGTACCAAGCAGATTACCTACAGGAATACACGACAGAAACTGGCAAGAAAGTAGCCAATACTACTAGCCCATTAGACGGTAGATTTGGTGTTTGGAAGGACAAGCTAATACCACATCGAGGCTGCTCGAAACAACGTACTATTACGATGCTTTGTAGTTTCTTCTCTGGGAGAACAGATTAGAGGAGCAGTCCAGATTTGTTCTTAAGCCGGAAGTAAATAGTAGTGAGCTTAGTGTTTGCTGAGACATTAACTACCGAACCGCAGCTTGGTGTAAAACCATTGTAAGCGCCAACAGGCGCTAGCGAACGAGAGCGAAGCCTAAAGGGGCGGGTTATATAAGCAGCGAACTCCTGGCCGGACATGTTACTAATAGCAAAGGATAGAATCATCTTAGTCCACACCAAGAACAAGGGCTGAAACAAATAATAGTTTTTGATATGTATACATCCCTATGTAAGCAAAAAATCAGAGTAACTTAGTTGATAATACGACAACAGTCTGGCATATTACATATATAATTATTATGAACAAACCGATTCACACTGAACGACTCATCGCACCGCCCGAGTCATCCTTACGGGCGGGGCTAGCTGATTTTTTTAAGTACTTAGGAGCATTCGTTGTTAAAGGGGCTGTCACAGTTAACGCGGTAAACCTGGCGCTAACTGGGTCTGTTGAAGGCATGTTGCTTGCCGACCAAGAGCTTGTGCTATTACATCATGACTGCCCTAGCCCCTCAGCAGCAGCAATTCAGGAGGTGGAGGGTTTATTCCCACCGTCAAAAAGTATACGGCCGTTTCGTAGTGCTGACAGTTATGGCCTTCATTATGCAAGCCCTGAGCTAAGACAGATGGCTTCGGATTTACGCAAGGCTGCCGCCGATCCAACTGTTTCATTTGAAGATTTTGAGCATCTCGCTCAAGCGATTGATAAAGCATATGGCATCGTGCTTACTGTGCCCCGCGATGAATCATTCAGAGATTTGTATAAAGCTGTTAATCTAGCCGATGAAGAACAGCGTAAAGCTATCAAAACAGCTATTGTAAATCATGCCGATGGGCTTGTTGGGAAGTCGCATGAATTTTGGGACTACGTAGGGGCTAAGGAGGTTCGTTTCGCAGTGCCTAACAACCCCAAAGCCGTTTCGTACATTGATCCTCGGCGAGCGGGTTTTATAGTACTTGGACCTAGTACAGTCGCTGGAGACTTTAGACACGAGTCGGGGCATATAGCTGACAGATACTTCTGTCAGTCCTTTGGGTCGATGTTTGCCGATCCGGCTTTTACAACGTTGAATACCCAAGGTTATGATGAGGCATCTGAGACCGGTGGTTCAACAATTAGCCCAGGTAAAGTTTATATTGTAAAAGATAACTCGCCCATTTTTAATATACAAGATGTTCGACCGAATACAGTTAGTGTATACGCCAGCAAAAATGTTGTTGAAGACAAGGCAGAGACGTTTTCCGCCGTTACTAGCTCCGCAGACTGGATGTCGTTTGTGCTACAGCAAGGCGGGCCTACCCTACGGCATAAAGGTGTAAATATTTTCGCTAAGATGTACGAGCATAACCCACAGCTAGTTAAGTATTATGCCAATCAGCTTGCAAGATTGAATGCTGGAGCTGACTGACAACAAAATACGACGTAAAGGTCTGTCCGCTGAATCCAAACTCGATCTCAAAAGCAAGTGGACTTCAGGTATCCGGGTAAGACTGAAGTTCCATAACGTAACGCGGTTTTGGCTTAGCACTCTTCGTGGTATTTGTTGCCCCAGGCGGCCATGGTCTGTAAGACTGGCACGAGGTCGTAGCCCTTGGCTGTAAGTGTGTATTCGGTGCGTGGAGGCACTTCAGCATAAGTTTTTTTTGTGACGACACCGTGAGTTTCGAGAGCCTCGAGGCGCTGGCTAAGGGTGCGTGGGTTAATTGTACCGACGGATTTTTCGAGCTCCCCAAATCTTTTGGGTCCTGCGTAAAGGTCGCGGATGATAAGAGCGGTCCATTTTTGTCCAATAACACGCAGCGCTGAGGCGATGCATCCGATCTGTGGTTCTAGGTTGGTAAATGTAGGTTGACTAGTCATTGTTTGCTCCAAAAAGGTTTCTTGGCTTTGCTCGAGATGACATTTCTGTGAATCGTAGAAATGGCACTTTACTTTGTATAGTTATAAACGTATACTTACTATATAAAGTATATCATAAGGAGGAGTAAAAGATGAAATTAGGCATAATCGTTGGTTCAGTACGTCAGGGGCGTGTCAGTGGGAACATGGCAACTTGGGTTGCGAATGCAGCAAAGGCATATGAAGGTGTAGACGTAGAGGTTATCGATCTTCTTGACTACAAACTGCCAATGTTTGACGAGGCAGTTTCACCTCAGTACAATCCTGACCGCAAGCCGGAGGGAGAGGCTAAGAAGTGGCTCGATGTTCTCGCACGTCAGGAGGCTTATGTTATTGTAACTCCAGAGTATAACCGTTCAATTTCTGGTGCCTTAAAAAATGCTCTGGACTATGTGGCGTACGAAATGGCAAAGAAACCAGTCGCCTTGGCTTCACATGGTTCAACCGAAGGAGCACAAGCAGTGGCCCAGCTCCGGGGTATTTTAGCCGGCGTATTAGCCGTGGCAACTCCCGTATTTGTTGGCTTACCGTACATGGATGCTCAGAATATGAAAGAAGACGGTACTTTTGAGGATGCTGGTAGCTACCGTGCCGGTCAGCTGAAGGCCGCTCTTGATGATGTAGTGTGGTATGGGAATGCACTCGCCGCTGCACGTAAATAAACTTGACTAAGAAAAGAACCTCCGACCGCTGTCTTTTTCCTGGACGACCCTGAAGACAGCTAGGGTTCTTTCGTTATTCGAGGTTATATCCCGTTCTATCTCTTAACTCTTATATCATAACTCTGTATACTCAGAAGTAATATGAGTGAGATTGACAAAAAAGTACTGCCGACTCGACTGTTGTGGGTAGATCTAGAAATGACTGGGCTCGATGCGTCGCAAGATGTCATTCTCGAGGTAGCCGCGGAGGTGACAGATTTTGAGCTCAATACGCTTGAGACGTATGAGGCAATAGTGGCGCAGCCAGCTGAGATTGTTGTTGCTCGGATGCAAAAAAACTCGTGGTGGCGGGGGTATCCCGAAAACCGTGATGAATTTATCCGGAAAACGAGCGATGAAAAAACAGCAAAACCAAGTTATATCATCGAGCAAGAGCTGGTGGCGCTCATAGAGCAACATTTTGGCGCCGAACCTGCCGTTCTCGCAGGCAATAGCATATATAACGACCGCAAATTCATTGCGCGGTACTGGCCGAAACTTGATTTGAAACTGCACTACCGTATGCTCGACGTGAGTGCCTGGAAAGTGTTCATGCAGGGACGGTTTGGCGTAAACTACGAGAAAGCAGACGTGCATCGTGCTCAAGAGGATATACAGGCATCTATTGCTGAGCTCCAAAACTACCTCGAGTGGTTCGATAAGCGGCAGATATTTTGAGTCGTGAGCCAAGCATTAAAGCAGTCGTTTTTGACCTCGACGGGACGCTGCTAAATACGTCGGAGCACGTTTTGCAGGCCTTTGAACATGTCATGCGCGAACATGGTGAGACACAGGAGCGTCAGGCCATCATCGAGGCAATTGGACCACCGCTGCTTGAGTGTTACCAGCAGCTTCTGCCGAGCCATGATCCAGAAAAGTTGGCTCATCGTCATCATGAACTCCAACAGTCCAAAGAATTTCTTGCACTGGTAGAAGAATACGTGGGTATGCGGCAAACGCTGGCAGTGCTTCGCGATGCAGGCATAAAAACGGCTGTTTTTACGAACCGTTGGCGCAGGGGAGTTAATTTGTTGTTTCAGGAGCTCGGGCTAGGGCCGGAGTTCGACATTGTCATTTCACCGGATGAGCTGAAATGCGGCAAACCTCACCCCGAGGGCTTGTTGCTGATTGCTTCGGAGCTCAGTATTCCGCCTCATGCTTTGGCAATGGTCGGGGATCTACCGGTCGATATAAAAGTAGGCAAGAATGCTGGGGCGGGGATAACGATCGGTATAACGCACGGCTTTGGTTCGCGAGAAGAGCTTGAAGCAGCCGGGGCAGATTATATCGTTGATTCACTGGCGGAGCTGGGTAAGCTAATCGAAAGGCTCAATGATGGCAAGCGTTAAAGCGATACTGTTTGACTTAGATGGGACGCTCCGGGATACCAAAGATATCATCATTGAGGGGTATATGCATGCTGTCGAGAGGCACAGTGGATACCGGCCTTCACTGGAAGAACTGCAACCGTATATTCACCACCATACAGAGGTACACAGAGGTCTTTCGTCGGAAGTTGACTATGGCGACTGGCTTGAGACGTACCGGTTAAAAATTGAGGGTGCCTGGAGGGACTCGCCGTTCTTTGAACATGCCGAGGCGGTGTTAGAAGAGCTAAAAATGGCAGGATATCGGCTGGCAGTCGTGACCTCAGCTGACTACGATCGAACGATTGAATACCTGAGCTACCGGAATGTTGACCAGTTTTTTGAAGTCGTCGTTGCGATGCGCGAAGGTTTTAGGCCGAAACCGGCGCCCGACATGATGGTGGAGGCGTTACGACAGCTTGGTTGTAAGCCAGGTGAATCAATTACGGTTGGCGATATGGTTACCGATTGCCAAGCGGCCAAAGCAGCCGGTATTCCATTTGTTGGTATTACCCACGGCTTTGCCTCGCGTGAAGAACTTAGTGCAATCGGCGCGGATTACCTAGTTGATTCGTTGGCAGAAATACCCGCACTGCTCACGCAGCGCTAGCGCTATACTCGACTTATAAAACCCGAACCCGGCGTATGCGAGCACCACTCCTTAAGGCTTCGTTCTCGCTCCCTGGATGTCTGAACGCGTGAAGAGTGGTGCATACTCCGGGCTGGGGTTATACTAAGCTTATGTATAGGGCAGGAGAGCGTCCTCGTAGGTATAGAAGGCAACTTTTAATTGCGGTTGGGGCCGTGTTTGTTGGTACGGCTGGGTGCGCTGCGGCTTATCGCTTTACCCCGCAGCAACCACCACCCTGGAATGCACCACAGCTTAAATCAAAGGCGTATGTTACGACAGTCAGCTCGAACGTACTTTTTACCGGCAATTCATATTTTAGTCGCTACATAAACGATCACGCTATGAAAAGCGAGCTCAAGTATGCCTATCCATTTTCCCGTCTCAGTGAATTCCACCGTGAGCAGTACGATGAATGGGTGACTGGGCTCGAATGCCCCACGGTCGCTGGTTTGCAACAAACCTCGGCACAGGAAGACGCAACGCTGTCATTCAACTGTAATCCGCAGTATTTGCCTGAGCTAGTAAAGTGGTTTGGCGTTGTGACGCTGGCAAATAACCATACTGACAACCAAGGCGCTGCCGGTTTTACGGAAACAAAAATGCATTTGGAGGAAAACAACATTCAATATTTCGGCCACCCTGACCCGCGTGAGCTCGAAGACATTTGTGAGGTCATATCGCTGCCCGCCACTGTAGCTACCAGTGACAAAAAAACGACAAAAGGCTTTTTGCCCGTTGCCATGTGCGGCTATCATGGGTTTATACGTCTACCGCTGCCTGACTCTATCGCAGTAATGAAAAAGTACAGTACATACATGCCTGTCATTGCTATGCCGCATGCTGGTACGGAGTATCGCTCTAGCCCTGAGAGGGTGAAGGTAGACCTTTATCGTTCTATGATAGATAATGGCGCAGACATGGTGCTGGGAGACCATCCGCACGTTGTGCAGCCGAGTGAGGCATACAAAGGCCATCCCATCTTCTACTCTATGGGCAACTTTATTTTTGACCAGCAGGTCGCACCAGAAATGACTCGTTCGGCGGCCATAAATGTCAAGTTTACAGTAAACGGCGCTGATGCAGCTCAACTGAACAAGTGGCTTGCAGTTGGCAAAATGTGCAACGCATATCATGATGATTGTCTTGCGAGAATACAGCAAGCCGGCTTACAAAAATTGCCCTATAACTTCATGTTCGATATTATCGGCAGCGATGACCTGGGCTACATAACAAAACCAGCATCTTCTGAGGTGCAAGCCGGCATATTACAGCGTCTCAACTGGGAGCAGGTAAAAACCCAGCTTCAGCCGCCATATTTTGCGAATAGCAAGTGATTTTAGATTCTGTCTTTCATCTTATGCCAAGTATCTTCTATACTACTGCCATGACACATAAGGAAGTAGAAGAGTATTTGCTTAGCATGCCTAACAGCTACCTAGACTATCCATTTGGCGAGGGAGTTGCCGTGTACAAGGTGGGCGATGCGACTAGAGCAAAAGAAGGTAAGATGTTTGCGCTGATTGCGGAGGGTAAAACTCCACTCAACTTGAGCCTGAAGTGCGATCCTCAACTCGCCGAGGTGCTGAGAGAAAAGTACGAAACGGTGTTACCGGGCTATCACTTAAACAAAAAACATTGGAACACTCTCGTTCTGTCTGGCCAACTACCCAAAGAAGAAATCCTAGGACTTATTCGCCACAGCTACCAACTCGTTACAGGGGTAAATTAACCTAGTAGATGGTGAGTCTGACGTCTGGGGTTTTGCCTAAAACCGGTAAACGGTTATCGACTTTGCAAGGTTTTTGCTTGGTCGTAGAGTACCTTACCAGAATCAAAACTTTGGCGGAGAAGCTCCCTGAGCTTTTGATTATTGGTGCTTTTGTAAATATCTTGAACATCGCTCAAATATGTTTCAAGCTCAGCGGTGAGCACTTTGTGTAGTGCCGCATCGAATGTACTAGTTGCCTTGGCTGCATCTAAAGTTTTATCTGTGGCAGGGTCTTGTTTGAGATTCATTTGCTTCAAATCCAAATCAGCCCCTGTATCATTTATGTACTCAGTTAGTTGGGATAGACTTGTGCTAATGCTTAGCTCTGTGGTGTAGCAAAATCCTTTTGTGTCCTCGGTAGCCGCTTGCCGTTCACAGAGCGCTGCAATGCGAACAATTTCTTGTTGCTGCTGAGCAATACCAACGAGGTTAGTAGAAGAAGTCCCTTTTGGCAGAAGCATTACAACTACCATACCCACGACTAGTATGATGCTCGCAATAACCACTGTTATAAGCAGGAGTTTTTTTGTTTGGCTGCGACCGCTTAGACTCGATTTGTGACTTGAGCCCTGCGGGTTTACGATAAAATCGTATGGGTTTACCGCCGCGGGAGGTGTTTGATTATATGATGGTGCGATTTGCTGCGTCGACCCATAGCTGGGGTATGCCGGCGGCGCCGGCGGCGACTGCCCATAATTTGGTTCTTTTGGATTCATCATGCTTATGGTACGGGAGTTCAGAGGTAACAGTCAAGGCACAAGACGTTTGCGTGGTATTTTAATCTGTAACGCTTGCCTAACTACAAACTACTAACTACTATCTACTATATAGATGGATGCAAAGGAAGAGGTACGGGAGCGGCTGGCGATAGAAGACGTTATTGGTGAATACGTCCAGCTTAAGCGTGCCGGGCGGACATGGAAAGGCCTCAGTCCATTTACCAGTGAGAAAACGCCGAGCTTTGTGGTGAGCCCAGACAAACAGATATGGCACGATTTTAGCAGTGGTCGCGGTGGTGATATTTTTACATTCATCCAGGAAGTTGAAGGCGTTGATTTTGTTGGCGCGCTTGATATTTTAGCTCGCCGCGCTGGAATTGACCTTGAACAATACCGTCAGGTAGGGGTGAAAGGCCCAACTTCACAAACTAAGGAGCGCCTGTATGAGGCAAATGAATGGGCATGCAAGTTTTACCAAATGCAGTTTAGTAAAAATATAACTGCACTGCAGTACGTACTACGGCAGCGGGAGTTTACGAAAGAAACCGCCCTCCAGTGGCGGCTGGGATACTCGCCGAACACTGGTCGGGCACTACTGGATTTTCTGCTGGGTAAAGCATTCACTGAGAAGGAAATCAAATTGGCGGGACTGACGAGCCAGGCGTACCGCGGTGGGTTGCAAGATATGTTCCGCGGGAGGCTTATGATCCCATTGTGCGACCCGCAGGGGCGAGTAGTTGGCTTTACGGCACGTCTGCTCGACGATGACCCCGCTGCGCCAAAGTACATCAACACTCCGGGAACGCCACTTTATGATAAAAGCCGACACATTTTTGGGCTGCATTTTGCGAAAGAAGCCATACGCAAAGGAAAATACGCAGTACTCACCGAAGGTAATCTTGACGTTATACAGAGCCACCAAGCGGGTGTAAGGCAAGTAGTGGCGACGGCTGGGACGGCGCTAACCGAACCAAACCTTAAGGCACTGTCGCGTTTGTCGGGTGACATACGTCTGTGTTTTGACGCCGATAAGGCTGGTCTAGCCGCAACCGAGCGGGCAATACCTATCGCCGGGAAAGTGGGAGGCATACAGCTCAGTGTTATCAATATACCGAGCGGTAAAGACCCAGATGAACTCATTAAACAAGATGTGCAGGTTTGGCAAAGTATCATCGAGCAACCACACTACGCGGTGGATTGGCTGATAGATCGCTACGGTTCGATATTGGATCTCTCTACGGCACTCGGCAAGCGTGAGCTGAGCGATGTCGTGTTGCGTGTTGTGAGACAATTGCCTGATAAAGTTGAACAAGATCACTATGTTGCTCGCCTGGCCGGGCTACTACAAGTGAGTAAAGAGGCGCTTGCAACCAAGCTCGCTAGTACGCCTGACGAAACTGGACCGGTGCGCCGTCGGGCATCCCAGGTGAAACTCACCCCTGTTGAAAAAGCCATCTCAGACAAAGTGAAAACAGAAGAACACCTTATGGCACTCACGCTCATGAAGCCAAACCTGCGCACCATGTTGTACCCACTCGACCCTGATATGTTCACTGATGACGATGCCCGACATGCTTTTGAGTTTCTGGCCAGTCACCCCGAGTTTGACGGGAGTGATCAAGACGAGGTGCAACAGATTGCAGAGTATGCTAAAATATTGTCATTAGTCTATGAGACGCTGTATCAGGATATCGAGCCGCTCGAGCTTCGAGCCGAAGCGAAACGTTTGCAGGCTGCGCTGATACACCAATATGTGAAAATGCAAAAACAAAAGCTGAGCGCAGCATTGCAAACAGCCAATTCCGAGGAAGAAAGCGAATTGCTTAAACAAGCACGCGACCTCGACCATTTATTACGAATAGAGCAAGGAGACACGAGTGGCACCGAAATATGATGATAAGGCAAAGTTTGTGCAAGCGAGAGCGACTTTATTAGAGAAGGCGAAAAAGCTGGAAGTATCGAAGCAAAAGAAATCTCGGACTTGCTTCCCGACACGCCTGTAAATGTGGAAGCGCTAGATGCGCTGTACACCGAGCTGACGGAGGCGGGCGTAGATGTCATAGCACCGGAAGAGCCGGCTTTGACCGACCTCAGTGACGAGTGGCTCATCGAAGAAGAGGAAGAAATTGTACTTGAGGATCAGACATATCTCGATGATATTGCCGATGATTCGGTGCGGCTGTACTTGCGTGAAATTGGTAAGATTCCACTGCTAAACGCTGAGGAAGAATTGGCGCTGGCGCAGCGCGTTGTTGCTGGCGAAAAAGAGGCCAAAGACCAGATGGCGGAAGCAAATATGCGGCTTGTAGTTTCAATTGCTAAGCGCTATGTTGGTCGGGGGCTTGATTTACTTGATCTCATTCAAGAAGGCAACACGGGGCTTCTGCGCGCAGTCGAGAAATTTGACCCAGATAAAGGGTTTAAGTTTAGCACGTATGCTACCTGGTGGATTAGGCAGGCAATTACCCGTGCCATAGCTGACCAAGCCCGCACCATTCGCATACCGGTACACATGGTCGAAACCATCAACAAGCTGCTCCGCACGCAGCGTCGTTTGACCCAGGAGTACAACCGCGAGCCAACCAACGCCGAGATTGCCCGCGAAATGGAAATCGACGAAGCAAAAGTTGAGCATATTATGAAAATTAAGCAGGATATTTCTTCACTCGACGCCAGCATACGCGACGACGAGGAAGAGTCAGTCCTCTCCGACTTTATCGAAGACGAAGACACGATCACGCCCGAAGAATCGGCCACAGGGCAGTTGCTAAAAGAGCAAGTAAAAGACATGCTGTCGGCGTTGACCGAACGCGAGCAGAAAATTCTCAAACTCCGTTTTGGCCTAGAAGACGGCAAGCAGCACACCCTTGAAGAGGTGGGGCAAGAGTTCTCGGTTACCCGTGAGCGCATACGACAAATCGAAGCTAAGGCTCTCGCAAAACTCCGCAAGCACAAAGACGCACGCAAACTACACGACTATATCAAGTAGAAGGGGGTCAAGAAGTATGGGACGAAAAAAATATCTACTGTTCGCGGGAATTTGTTTTGTGTTAGCAGTTATATTTATCCCCACATTCTTAATCGGGGTCAGTATCATTGTACCTGTTTTCTTATGGCTCGGTATCTTTTTTGTCATCAAATGGTTTAGTGATAGGGCACAAAACCCGAGACCAGAGGAGCAGGTACCTGACACCCCGTACCCGAGCATACGACAAGACAATGGCGCTGTGCCCCGACGCATAAGCAAGACATCCAAAACAATTGATTCCAAGGTTAAGCAAAGTTAGTACGGGCTCCAGTTTCCCCCTGGCCTAAATGTTTGACGCCGTGTTACACTTGAAAAGTAGTATTTAAGGGAGGAAGTATGAAACTTTTTGGTGCATCGCTCGTGACGCTCGGGCTAATTTTTTCTTTTGTATTTTTCATAATTGTACTCATTTTGCTCCAGCAGGACGCAATGAATGTTTGGCTGGCGATGGGCCTCACGGTTGTGTTCAACTTCATCATGTGGCTGGTCGGGCCATGGGTAACGGACTGGATTAATAAGTTTTTCTATAAAGTTGAGTTTTTGACTCCGGAGCAGGTTGCGCAGCGGTATCCGACAATTGCACCTACGATTCAGCAGGTGAGTAGTGAGTACAATTTTAAATATCCAAAAGTCGGGATAATACCAGATAACAACCCGACAGCCTTTTGCTATGGGAGCGGGCGATATAACTCACGGCTGGTTGTGACACAGGGTCTTTTTAAATACCTAAACGAGGGCGAACAGCGCGCGGTCGTAGCACACGAAATGGGACACATTGTGAACCGTGACTTTATTGTGATGATGGTTGCGAGTACGCTGGTTCAGCTGCTGTACGAAATGTATTATTGGCTTACGAGGAGTAAGGGCGATAGAAAAAATAATCTGGCGGCGATTGGGTTTATTGCCTATATCCTGTATGTAATCGCCTCATATTTGCTACTTTATCTGAGCCGGACGCGTGAGAAACTCGCAGATATCTTTGGCGCTCAGGTTGCTGATCCTGAAGATCTCAGTAATGCGCTTATAAAAATAGCCTACGGCATTGTGAGCGAGGAAGACAGCGGTGCAACAACCAGACTACTGCACAGTACTCGGCACATGGGGCTGGTCGATGTTAAAGATGCCAAACATGCTGGTGGTGTTTCATACATCACGAACAACGACAGCCAGGCCGTTACAGAAGCAATGCTCTTTGACGCCTACAGCCCATGGGCGAAACTGATTGAGCTGAACTCTACGCATCCGTTGACAGGCAATCGCATAAAGGCACTGAGCAAGATGCCAAGCAAATCTGGCCGTCCGTTTAGTTACAACGTAGAAGCAGCGGCCAGTCGAGTAATGCTCGATAAGCGGCGACTGTGGAATGTGCTTTGGAGCGATCTTGCTGTCATGGGCATGCCCTACGCCGTGGCTATTGCGGTAGGACTTGTTTCTAGGAACTGGGGTATTGGTATTGCGACATTTGGAATCGCGCTTGTGTTAAAAACCATGTACAGGTACCCGAGCGGCACCCCAGCACAAACCTCGGTGCTTGGTGAGATGCGCAACCCATACGCATCTCCGCTTAGAGGTAAATACGTGTCTTTGCAGGGTGCGGCCGTTGGTCGCGGTGTTCCTGGCTTTGTTTTTGGCGAGGACTTGATGTATCAAGACAAAACGGGACTGATTTTTATGGATTACCACTCTGCCTTCAGTTTTTTTGGGAACATATTTTTTGCGCTGAAAAAGGTAAAAAAGTTGCTCGGTCAACCCTCGGTTGCAACGGGCTGGTTTTACAGAAGTATTGCATCGTCCTTGATATTGCGCCGAATAGACGTAGACGGGCAGCCAAAGCCCATACGTAGTCGTCGACGTGAGTGGTCTTTTGTCTGGGCTTTTTTGCTCATAGCGCTCGGCGTCTTCATCGCCATCCTACAAACAGGTTCCAGTAGCACCCTGTAGTGTCAGATACATTCGACTCTCAACCCCTTGGTGCAATCTTTGATGTAGACGATACATTGCTGGATAACTATCCCAAGCAGCACAAGTATGGGTTACATGAGTATGCACGCTTGCTCGCTATGCGGGAAATTGGCAATAAGTATGGCTTGCGGCAGCTTGCAGAACTTAGCGAAGAGCAAAACAGAACGGTGCTCGCGCGGGCGTACGAACACAGCATAGAGGGTAACATTTGGCAGCTTTTTTATGAGTTTGGTTTGGTCGGCACCCCAATAATAGAGCACGAGCATGCTTTGCTAAGAGAAGTTGCTGTTCGGAAGCATGAGCTTTACGAACCGGTGTTGCGTGAGTTTGGGGCACCACTGCCGAAAGCGGTTGAGTTTGTGCGGGCAGTCTATGTTTTGACTAATGGCAAAATTGCCATTGCGAGTGGTGCGCGCAGGGCAGACGTAGCTGCTTTTTTGCAGATGAGCGGCATGGAGGCTTTATTTGAAAACCGAAGGGTAATTGCGCGGGAAGATTTTGCCCAAGCCAAACCCAATCCCGAATCTTTCGAAAAAGCGTTTCAATCGCTTGATTTGCCCGACAAACAGAGAGGTTTGGTACTAGCATTTGAAGACGACCCAAAGGGAGTTACTTCGGCTAAACAAGCGGGGTTATGTGTGTGTGCTATTACCTCTCGTTTTGACAGGACTGCGTTGTTAAATGGTGAGTGCGCCCCTGACCTTATTCGCGAAAGTTACGTCGACTTCGCAACCACGCTTGGCATATTGTTATAGCGCCATCAGGCGTTAGCTGGTTGGTTAGACTAAGCTTTTTTGTATAATAATATCGAGTTGAGCGTATGTCTCTTCCGGTGCGTTATCGTTTAGCACAGTGTAATCAGCATTGGCTATAGGACCGCCTTTTTCAATATTTTCGATCTCGGCATACTCACGGGCAGTGGCCTGCTCTTCGTTAAGCGGGCGAACTGGACGACTAGCAAGTCGCGCATGACGAAGTTTGCGCTTGGCTGCTACGGCTATGACCAAGATGTTATCGCCGTATTTTTCCTTGAGAAGCTTGTATTCACTCCAACTGTATAGTCCATCGGCAACAATAACCTCATTGCCAGCGGTAGCCAATTCTTCTATCTTAGGGATCATTCTTTTTGCCATCACCGCTGGACCTTCGCTAGCACGCAGGGCTTCGCGCACCATTCTTTCATTCACTTCATTCACTTCAAGGTCTCGAGCTTTAACCTCGTCTACTGTGATCCCACCAAAATATACACTTGGCCAGCCCTTTTTCTCCAAATATTCAACACAAAGTCCTTTGCCAGCTCCAGGCATTCCTACCAGCGCAATTATTTTTACACCATTCATACGAAGTATTGTACCAGTTTGCTAAACTCTTTGCAGGTGTTTGCGGACTGTTTCGTGGCCGTGTCGGCTAAAGAGGGTGGCACGCGAGTGGTGCCCAGCGTGCAGGTGCAACTCGCGGACAAATATAAAAATGACTGCCGCCAAAATGGCACAGAGCCAGTCCATAACGCCGAGCGGTGCGCTGCCGAAGTAGGTGTTTACGGGGCTGTAGATGATGAGCGAAACAAGCACTAGTGACAGTGCGTAGGCACCCCAGAGAGCGCGGTTGTGAAACTGGTACCGTGTAAAAAGGCCATGTTCGCTGCGCCGTTGCAAAATATTAGCTAGCTGACAAAGCACAATGGTGAGGTACGTCATGCTCGTTGCCGCCATATGCAAGTCGCTGCCGGGTTCAATGAACGAAGCGGCGACGCCATTGCGCCAGTAGAACAGCAGGTAATTAGCAAAGGCTAGGCCACCCATCAGCACGCCTGCCCACACAAAATCGGTTATACTGACGCGGTTTAAAATGTGATGTTTCAAATTGCGTGGAGCTTCGCGCATAAGTTTTCCTTCGGCTTTATCACGACCAAGTGCCGCAAGGGGGAATATCTCCGCTATAAGGTCGATGGCGAGTATCTGCATGACCGTAATGGCGAGCGGTACATGAAACAGTGCTGCCGCAGCTAGGCTAGCGAGGTTGGCGGCAAGTTCGGCATAGTTGCTCGTAAAACAGCTGACGGTTCCTTTTTGGATGTTGCGGAAAATGGTTCGCCCTTGTTGGACGGCACCGACCAGTGTGTGGAAGCTATCGTCTAGTAGTACGATATCGGCCGACTGTTTCGCCACGTCTGTGCCAGTGACGCCCATAGCAACACCTATATCGGCGCGTTTCAGAGCCGGCGCGTCATTTATGCCGTCGCCCGTAACGGCTACTACAAAGCCACTTTTTTGGGTGAGTTCGACAATACGCAGCTTATCTTCCGGCGCGACTCTGCTAAAGATGGTGCCACCGCGGCGCACGTGCTGCAAAATCTGCTCGTCGCTCAAGCCTGGCAAGTCTTCGCCTGCCACGACAACCAAGTGCTCAGGTTTATCGGCAAGCTTTGCTCGCACGGCAATCGCCCGGGCAGTCGCAGCAAAGTCGCCCGTTATGATAGATATTGCCATGTGAGCTTGTCGGGCAGCAACCATTGCAGCGGGGACCTCTTCGCGCAGCGGATCAATCATGCTCACCATGCCGAGGAAGGTCAGGTCTTGCTCAGCAATCTCCAGTGGTTGTTTGGTAGCGTCGAAGTCTTTTGGCAGCTCGCGGTAGGCAAGGGCAAGGTTCCGCTGGGCGTGCGTGGCGTGCGTTTCGTGGTACTCCAGCAGCCGCTTTCTGTCGTTTGCAGTCAGCTTGCGAGTTAAGCTGTGATCCCAGAGGCTTGTCGACAGCTCAACAATGCTTTCCGGTGCACCTTTTACAAACAAGTACTGTTTGCCGTTATACTCACGCACACTACTCATGCGTTTGCGGGCAGAGTCAAAGGCGTACTCTTTACTCTCGGGGTGGACTTTATTTAGTTCGAGTGGGTCAACGCCGCCTTTCCGCGCAAGCGTTATGAGTGCCCCTTCTGTGGGGTCGCCTATGACGTGCCACGTACCATGTTCATCGTCCGGCGGATTTACTTGGGCGTTACTGGCGAGAGCGGCGGCCTCAAATACAATACGTAGTTCCTCGAGCGTTTTACCTGGGATAGCTTTTCCGCCTATGTTCACGACAACCCCATTTGCTTCATAACCAGTACCTGTGACGGTGTATTCGGTCTTGCCGACGAGCAGCTGCTCTACGGTCATTTCGTTTTTTGTCAGCGTGCCGGTTTTATCGGTGAGGATAACGTTGGTCGCGCCCAGTGTTTCCACGGCGCTCAGTTTTTTCACGAGTGCCCGGGCGCGGGCAAGCTGTCCGGCAGCTCCGGCCAGCGCCGTGTTTATTTCTGCCGGTAAGCCCTGCGGAATCATAGAACTGGCAATGCCAATCGCGAAGAGCACAGCGTCTTTTATGCCGAGGTCAGCCGCAATAGCTATTGGCAGGAGAATGACACACAGTATGATGGTTCCCCAAGTGACTTTGGTAGCAATATTATTCATCTCCAGTTGCAGTGGGCTGAGCGTTTTTTTCGTTTCTTGGCTAAGGCTGGCGATACGGCCGAGTTCGGTGTGCATCCCAGTCGCAACGACCACGCCGTAACCTACGCCCGTCGCAACTGTTGTTCCCATATAGACAAGATTTTGACGCGAAGAAAGCGGCACATTGGAAGTAATAGCGTGCTTAAACTTGCGGGTAGGATTGCTTTCCCCGGTGAGAGCAAAGTCGTTTGTGCTCAGTTCATCCTCACTTAGGACACGGAGATCGGCCGGAACGCTATCGCCAGCCTCTATTCTCACCACGTCGCCGACAACCAGCTCCGACGAAGCGATTTCTAGTTCTTTGCCACCGCGCAGCACTTTTGCTTTTGCGACGACCAGTTTTTCTAGGGATTCGATGAGCTTTTCGGCATTGTACTCCTGGAGGTAGCCAATCATGGTGTTGAAAAACACGAGTGCCAGCAGCACACTCCCCGCGCGTTTGTCGCCGAGGTAAAAAGCCAGCACCGAGCTGGCTACGAGTAGTAAAATCATAAAATCTTTAAATTGACGCAAGTAAGCCAAGAACCGTGATTCTCTTTTTTTGACATTTAGCGCATTTGGCCCAAACTGCTCGTATCGTTCGGCCGCTTCGGCCGCCGAGAGACCGCGTTCGGTGCTATGTACCTGCGCTAAAACCTCATCGAGACTAAGCCGATAATAATGAAGATGCGTGTCTTCCACTCGTTCCATGCCTATAAGTATAAGCTTTTTCCCCTGTAACCGTAAGGGTATTGACAAACCGAGTAAATAGTACTATACTTCTGTTAGAAATATTACATAAAAGGAAGAATATGCGACAAAATCCATTCTTTAAAATGAACCCAGAGGAACAACGAATAGCTGCGAAAGCATTCGAGGCAATGCATCCCATATTAACTTTCGAAGAATACACAGCTTTCATGCGCCCACAAGCTAGGCGAAGATTTGGCAGCTGGCGTCCCCGCTGTAGCTGCAACGGTAACTTCAACTGTTTCTAGTGAGGTACTTGCGCATGGTGTAACAAATGTTACTGACGGCGCTCCCTCCGCTCCAACGCAACAGGTGCGTACAATTTCTCGTGGCACAATACCGGCACCTAACCCAGACTTTCGCCTGGGTTAGTCCGTAAGTGAAGAGTACCAGCGTACACGTGTTTTACTTCACGCTTTGCCAAATTTTGGCACTAAACACGGTACCCGGGCTGGTAGGGTGTTTAGGGTTTGCGTATTAATCTCAGCTCGGTGTAGGCGCCACTACTAGCGGTTTAGGCGTTAGGCGAGCGAGCCGGCTCCTTAATAACTGAGCGTTTACGCCTCGTTCAAGTTTTTATGCTCATGTATTTTTTCCGTTCCAGTACATCGTCTGCGCCTCTTTACTGTGCTGCTGCGATACCGCTCCTTACGCTTTTTGAGGAGAAGATGCGTGATGTGAGCTTTTGGAACGCGAAATGTGTGACAGATAAAGCCTGAGCCGACATACCGACAAAAGTCGAGTATACTTGAAGTATATGAAGAAACGTTTAGCTATCATCGACGGCAAGTCTGTTTTTTACCGTGGGTACTATGCTATGCCTAATTTAAGCACTAAAGATGGTACCCCGACTGGTGGGGTGTTTGGGTTTGCTACTATGGCGCTGGAGGTTATCAAACGGCTCAAGCCTGATTACGTGGCAGTGGCGTGGGATAAGCCCAAGACAAACATCCGCTCACGGCTCGCGATATACCCTGAGTACAAAGCTGGTCGCAAGCCAGCCCCACCCGATTTTTACGAACAAATTCCGGTGTTGCACGAACTACTCGAAGCCTTTGGCTGGCCGTTATATGAGCTAGATGATTACGAGGCAGATGACATTATGGCCACCTTGGCCGTCAAGGCAGCCAAAAAAGACATTGAAACGCTGCTTATTACCTCAGATATGGACGCACTACAGTGTGTTGGTTCGCACACGAAGATGTTTCGGCTCAAGAAGGGTTTGAGTGACATTGAATTGTACTCGCCAGAGTCATTTACGGCAAAATACGCTATTGAACCTGAACAATTTTTGGACCTTAAATCACTAAAAGGCGACTCATCCGATAACATTCCGGGTGTGCCGGGGATAGGCGAAAAGACAGCCATACAACTACTGCAAGACTACAAAACTCTCGACGGTGTGTACGAAAACCTGTGGCAGGTTAAAGACTCGGTACGTAAAAAACTTGAGGCAGGCAAGAAGAGTGCCTACATGAGCAAAAAGTTGGCAGCGCTTTGGACGGACGCTCCGGTGCCGCTTGATTTGGAGCGCATGGATGGGCACGTCGGGGCAGACGCCGAACGGATTTTGCATTTGTTTGAAAAGCTTGAGTTTCGCTCGCTTGCCCGGCAAGTTCCTGAGGTGCTTCATGTGGATTTGTATAATCATGAATCGGGAATTATGAATCAGGGAATTAAGGTCGGAGAAAACCGGATTATTGATACCGAGGTTAAGCTCGCCGAAGTAAAAATGCCATCTCGGGCGGAAGTAGTAGTTTATGGTCGCTCGGCAGGCGTGGCTGGCCGCGATCCTAGGGTACTGATTGTGTCGGCTGACGACAAACTTACCTACGCCTTTGACCTAAGCAAAATATCGCTTAACGCGCACCTCTTAACTCTTATCTCTGAAGCAAAGCTTGTGGGATACGACGTGAAATCCAGCTTGAAGACACTGCTTGGTATGGGTGTAACCGAGCTTCCGGAGGTGGCTCATGACGTGCTTGTAGCAGCATTTATACTAAATAGTCTGATACGCGCACAGTCTCTCACCGACTTAGCCACAGATGTGCTGGGCTACGAGGGATCTTCTTTTGAAAATTTGAGTGACGAGGAGTTACTTGGGCGGGGTGCAGAGATTGCAGCCGTCACGCGGGCAATAATGGCACGGCAACGTTCAGAAATGGCTGAAAATACTACATTTCAAAGTCTTAACTCTACTGTAGATATGCCGGTAATTCCGGTGCTTGCGCGTATGGAATACACCGGAATACAGTTGGATACGCTGTATCTTGCCCAGTTTTCTGAACAAATTGAAGACACTATATCTGACCTTGAACAAGAAATTTACGGGCACGCCGACCATGAGTTCAATATCGCCAGCCCAGCACAGCTCGCAGATATTCTGTTTGTAAAACTTGGGTTGCCAACCCAGGGTATTAAGCGAGGTAAAACTGGTTACAGCACGGCGGCAAGCGAGCTCGATAAACTTCGTCCGGCACATCCCATCATTGACCTCATCAGCCAGTACCGCGAAGTGACAAAGCTCAAAAACACGTACGTCGATACGCTGCCTAAACTGGTTGATGGTCATGGCCGCGTACATACCACTTTCAACCTTACTATTGCTCAAACGGGACGGCTCAGCAGCACTGACCCGAACTTACAAAACATACCAGTGCGCACCGAGCTTGGTAAACACATACGGGCTGCATTTGTAGCGGGGAAGGGCAGAAAGTTTGTCAGTGCCGACTACAGCCAGTTTGAGTTGCGGCTGGCGGCAGCCATGAGCGGAGATAGTGAGATGGTAGATATGTTTAATCGTGGGGCAGACATACATGTTCAGACCGCTGCGCAAATATATGGGCGTAGTCCCGAAGACGTTACAAAACAGATGCGCTCAGCGGTAAAAGCCATAAACTTTGGTGTGCTATACGGTATGAGTCCGCACGGGCTTGCGGCGGCTACGGGCATGACGTTTGGCCAGGCAAAAGTATTCATTGATGAGTACTTCAAGCTGCGGGCGCCTTTGCTTGGCTATCTCGATGGGCTCAAAGAGCAGGCACGCAAAGACGGTTATGTCGAAACACTACTTGGGCGGCGGCGGCCGATGCCGGACATCCATTCGTCTAATTTTGTTGTTCGACAGGCCGCCGAACGCGCCGCCATGAATATGCCTATACAGGGCACAGAAGCAGATCTGATGAAGCTAGCGATGGTTGCGGTGGACAAAAAATTGGCGGCGAATGTTCCGAGTGCTCAGCAACTTTTGCAAATTCACGATTCTATACTCATTGAATGCGCCCAAGAAGATGCAGAAACAGTTGCCGGGATACTCAAAGCAACTATGGAGGCCATCCGTCCAGACCTTTCGGTCAAACTTGCCGTCGATACCTCTATAGGCGACAACTGGGGCGAACTTTAGTGAACCTGTACTCTCCTAGTGAAGAATTTGGACTTAGTTTGTTGCGGGGTACCGACTGCTCTGTTCTGAGTATAGGTATTTCCACTGCAGGTGCCTCGGAGATTAGAATGGCCCAAAAAGAAAGTGGTAGACATATTATTGCCACAACCATTGATAAAACTGGCGCAGAACAAACGATTAAAACCATTGCTAGCGCGGGTTTTAGTGACCAAATAGAAGTAAGAGTTGAGGATATAGCAAGTAGTGAACTGCCATACGAGGCTGAAAGTTTTGATTTTGTTTACGCGCGTCTCGTTCTCCATTATCTTACAAGGCAACAACTTGAGATAGCGATAAAGAATGTCAGCCGTATTATTCGTAAAACAGGGGTGTTTTATATTGTAGTTCGTTCAACGCAGTGCATTGAAGCGAAAGACCCTAGCTCTGTTTTTGATCCAGAGACTTGCCTAACGACATATAAAACGATTGATTATCCGCATGCAACCGCTCAACGATATTTTCATTCAGATGGATCAATTTCTGACGTGCTCCAGCGACACGGCTTCGTGGTTCAGTCAATTAGTCATGTTTCAGAAGCGCTTGCCCCTGGTTTTGAACGCGATAAGCTTGCATCTCACAAGGACGATCTTATACAAATTAGTGCAAGCAAGTCTGATGTTTGATATGATGGCGAATTATAGGGTATAAGTTATGTGTTTTTGGCGGCAAGGCTTATGATATTTGCTAGAGAAAGTTTGGTTCTGGGGGCGGCGGTTATGGTGCCGGTGCTGTGGTATGTGTTTCGTCGAGAGCGGTTTGGGAAGTTTTGGTCTATAAGCTTGCACGCTTCGGCGCACTCCGACAGCACTAAGGCTTTTGGCACCGGACTTCTGGCTGCGAGTGTACTACTGGCGGTGTACTTTCAAAGTTGGCTTATACCAAAGTACGATTATGGCTGGCCAATTCGTTTGGCACTCTGGGCAGCAGTAGTTTGTTTAGTGTGCCTGGCGCTTGTGCCACACTATGAGGGCAGATGGCAGGGCAGGGTGCACGCGTTCACTTCGTGGGTAATGGTGGTGCTGATGTCGCTGACGCTGCTACTGCAAGCTGTTTATAGCTGGTATGCAGCGGAAAGCTTACTGGCCCTCGCAGGGTTTATTGTGCAAATGACGTTACTCGCAGTTTTTTACGGTGTACAAGGGATGTATGCAAAGTTTGCACTATTTCAAGGTATGTATATATCGGTCTATTTTTTGTGCATTGGAGTCCTTGGTTATATCTAACCCTAGCTTAAGACGTATTGCAAAATAACCCCGCAGTCCAGGCGGTGCTCTTGTTGCCTCACACTGAGTCAAAGCCTCCTCACCGTAATCCCCGGTTACGCTTCGTCTTCTTTGATCACCGTGGAACAACAATCACCACGTTCTGATTCTACGGGTTATTTTGCAGAGGTCTTAAGTGTAAGTACCGCTGTTAGCGGCCTTAGGCGATAGGTGAGCGAGCCCGTCGCTTTATAACTCGGTGCTTACGCCGAGTTCGGGTTATCTAGCCATGCTGCTAGAATGTAAGGCATGAGCAGAATGTGGCAGCGGTTTGGGGATTATCGGGCGCGGAAGCAACAGAGTGGTGCTTTGACGCTTTATCAGGACGTCCAGCAATCGCTTCGCAATGAAGTGCCAATTGCTTCGCGGCGGTGGCGTGGGCAGTCAGACGTTCAGTACTTGAAACCACTTATCGAACAAGCAAAAATTGAAGCAAACGAAACACAAAACTCAGATGCACTCAGCGGGGCAAAGGCATGGCACTGGTTGCGAGTCCTCGTTCTGCAGGCTCCCCAAGCTGCAATGGCGCAGGGGCAGATGGACAAACACCAGCACGGCTTCTCGGCGCGCGGGAACCGTTTATTCGAGCTCATAGACTTCAACGACGCATTCGTTTCGACAGTGCTTGCCCTCGATGAACCGCTTCTCACGGGTTTTTCAGATGAAGCCAAGAGGCTGATGGACTGGTTTTGTAAGCGAGTAGGGGTGCACGGCTTCTCGGCCGAACAATACGAAGCTATTGTGCAGGGGCTTGGACGGGAAATCGCCGTGTTTTTAGGGGTGCAAAAGGAAGGTTTCGAAGCGCATATGACCTCTCGTGCTAGTGATGCTCTCGGCATTGACATGGTTATTACCGATCCGCAGACCAAAAAAGTGGTTAATATCGACTGCAAGGCGCCCTCGGCGTATCGCCACCGTATTTATGATTTATTGCGCGAAGGGAGGCTGAGCGGGGAGGAAGTTACAGCGGCTGAGGCACTTGGCTATATTGCCGGGCTGAATGGGCGCGGTAGCGACAGGACAGAAGTTGTTTTGTGGCGAATTGAGCGAGAGAGATACGGAAACATCACTGGTTTCAGCTTTGCAGATCCGAGTGAGCTTGGCCGCACCATTCGCGCTATACTGGATACATATGGAACAACAAAATAAGTACATTATGAATGAAGAGCTGACGCGGCAATTAATTCGGCAGCTAAAGGTGATCAATTTTTGGATAACTTTATTCGGCACCATGGTTGTTATTACACTGCTGATTTTAGGATTTCTTGTCTTCAAGATGGTCACATTTGTCCAAAGCACAGAGCAAAAGGTAACTGACCTCCGCAACAAAACAACTCAAACGCTCAACGTCAAAGACGACTTGTGTAAAAACAGCCTCCTAGGTAGCAGTAGCTACTGCAAAAAATAGACACACCCCAACACTCCGTTCGCTTTTTGTACGCGTCAGGGTCCGTCCTTGACGCAGAGATTTGACAAGTAAGTTGTGGCATGGTACCTTGTTATAGAAAGGTAGCTTTAAACATGTCTGATTTGAAAATAGTAGATGACAGTTTTGCCTCGTTGCGAAAAGGGTTGCTTGAGTTTGCTGTACTGAGCGTGATTTCTCGTCATGAAGCCTACGCCGCAGATATTCTCGAAAGTCTAAGCGATACTGCTTTTGCAACGAGTGAAGGTACCTTGTACCCATTGCTATCGCGCCTAAAACGGGAGCAATGGGTAGCGTATAAGTGGGCAGAAAGTGAAACCGGACCGCCCAGGAAGTACTACCAATTAACAGCGGCCGGAAGGACACGACTAAACGAGCTGCATGCATATTGGCAAGATTTATACATAAGTTTAGAGCAACTAGGAGGAAAACGATGAAAAAGGTAATTAGTATTAGTTTGGCGGGAAGGTCGTATCAGGTCGAGGAAGAAGGCTATAGCCAGCTAGAGGGTTATTTAAGCGACGCTGAAAAACGGCTCAAAAACAATCCTGACAAAGAAGACATTATGGCTGATATTGAGCAGTCCATTGCAGACAAATGCGCCGTATCGCTTACAGCTGGGAAAAATGTAATTGCAGCCGGTGTCGTGGAAAAGGCGCTGGCTCAAGTCGGGACGGTAGAGGGCGGCTCGGAGGATGAGGTTAGAGAGAGCGAATCCGTTTCCGACAACCCTCGCAAGCTGTACGCTCTTCCAAAGGAAGGAGAAATAGCTGGTGTTTGTGCGGGGCTTGCGGCCTATTTTACGGTTGACGTTACAATTATGCGTCTTTTATTTGTGCTTCTCCTTTTCTTGACGCAAGGGTTAATGATTCTTGTGTACTTTGCCATGGCTATTGCAATGCCAGCAGCAAAAACACCTGAAGCAATCGCAGAGGCGCATGGCAAGCCTGGGACCGCAAAAGAAATAGTCGATAAAGTAAAGCAAGCAGCAACAGATGCAGATTTGGTTACAAAAATTGGGACGGTTATTTCTCTGGTTGGAAAATCAGTCGCGCTAGTACTGATGACCGTTTTTGCGGCGGGGTTCGTAGCAGTAACGGTAGTTTGGGTATGGCTGCTCTGGGCAATCGGTCTCGGTACGCTACAGTTCTCTGACCAGCTTGCTGTTCTGAATGGATGGAAACAGGTGGTTTTTGCAACGGCGGTGTATGTGGTGGTCGCCCTGCCTATTTTTGTCTCTGTGCGAGCCATGCGTAAGGTTGCTAACCGTGAAAAAGAGATACCCGGAATCAATACCAATATTGCGAACAGTACAATCGTTGTGGGGATTGTGCTCGCAGCGGTCACTGTCTTTGCTTTCACTAGCACCTATGCGCCGCGTGTGCAGGATTACGCAGATACACACGGTGGCTACCTACAAATAGGGGAGCACAAGGTATGCGCCGATGAAAATAAATGCGGTGACAGCGCGCAGTACTTGAAAGCACACCCCGAGTACAGGGATGAAAATCTTTAAATTACGCAAGTATTGCAAAACTAAACCAATTATGCTATAATGCTTGTATTATGGTGAGTGACAGTCCGCGTATTATCAGAATAGTAGTGTTTCTACTGGTCATTATTGGGCTTATTTGGCTGATAGTATTTCTTTTTAGCAAGGTTCTAAGTGGAGGTAACCAAACGGCGCCGGTTACAACAACTCAGCTTAGTTCATATGCTCGGAGTGGCACAAGTGTCGAACTAATGACTGACGGACCAATTGTTGTAAACCAAGAACATAGAAGTATTCGGATAACCGTTGAAGCGGCACAGAGCAAGATAGAGCTTATTAGCGGCTACGAAGGGCAAGTCATTCGCCAAGAGGTATTCCCTAATACGCAAGAGGGGTATTTAAGCTTTTTGAAGGGGCTTGACACTCTAGGCTATACCAAAGGAAATAAAACGGCGCTCAAGGATGAGCGGGGGCAGTGTCCGCTCCAGAGTCGCTACGTATACTCCCTGAAGGACAATGGCAGCGATGTCGTTAGATATTGGTCAACATCTTGTGGAACGGGCAACTTTGGTGGCAACCGAATATCAGTGCGAACGCTTTTTCAACGTCAGATACCACCTAAAGTCTATAATGAATTTATGCGCGGTTTCTCGGCGCGGTCTTAGCGGACAGTTTTTTCTACTGGGAAAAACGACTGGTTTGAAATCGGTAAGCCTGGTCAGGGTAGCTTTCGGTCACTTGTAGCGAGATGTAGTGCTTAGGCATAGCAAGGGTTACAATGTTAGCGTGAGTATACGCGCAATTATCTTCGATCTATACGGTGTGTTAGGCCTAAATGGCTGGCAAAGCTTTAAGGCGCATCATTTTAGCACAAGGCCTGAAGAGTGGGAACGGCTAAGGGCGCTCGGGCAACGCGTTGACGCCGGACTTGAAGACCAGGATACATTTGTTGCAGCGGTTGCTCGGGTGACTGGCGAGGAGCCAGCGGCCGTACGCTACCAGTTTGAGCATACAACACTAAACTCTGAGCTCCTTGACTACATTAGTGATGTGCTTAAGCCTGACTACAAAATTGGTCTACTGAGCAACGCAAGTTATGATGTGTTTGATAGCCTTTTTTCTCACGACCAACTAGAATTATTTGATGAAGCCATGAGCTCGTTCCATGTCGGGCTGACAAAGCCGAACCCACGTATGTTCCGCCTCATGTGCGAGCGTTTGGGTGTTGACCCTACGCAAGCAATTATGATTGACGACCAGCAACGTCACATTGATGCCGCTGGCAAAATGGGGTTAAAAACAGTGCTTTATACCTCTGTTGAACAGACTAAACGGGACGTAAACAGACTATTGTCATCATGATAAAAGCAATTCTTTTTGACTGTTTTGGTGTTGTGTTGACCGATGCACTGCAGCAAATACGCGCTGATCTTGAGCGCGTCGACCCTGAGGGCGCAAAAGAGGTCGCCGGGCTTGTCGCGGCAAATAATCGTGGCCTGTTACACCCCGCGGAGTCAAATGAACGAATAGCACACATATTGGGGCTGAGTACAGAGGAGTTTCGCGGGCGAGTAGCAGAAGGTGAGGTACGCAACGAGCAACTTTTATCGTATATACTTAAGCTTCGTAAAACCTATCTCACTGCTATGTTGAGCAATATTGCGGGCAGTAGTCTGCGCCGCCGCTTTCCGGACAATGAACTGAATATATACTTTGATAAAATTGTTGCTTCCGGCGATATTGGCTACGCCAAGCCAGAGCCAGAAGCGTACGAGTTTGCTATACAGGCACTTGGCGTACTGCCGAGTGAATGTGTGTTTATTGACGACCGAGATCATTTTTGTAGTGCAGCGCAAGCTCATGGCATGAAAGCTATAGTGTATACAGATTTTGCTCAATTTAAGCATGAGCTCGAGCACATTTTAGCAAATACGAAAGACTAGTTTTTTCTCTGTTGCGGCTGCTTTTTGTAAGGCAGGGGCATTTAGGCGTAGCGTGCCGATAAGGGCGGCACTGCGAGCCGCAATGAGTAGGGTGCGTGGCTGCACGGTTACCTGGACTTCGTGGTCGTAGTGTCGCCGTACATAGTCTTTGATTGCGCGTACCTCAGGCGGCATATCAAAATCTTTTTTACTGAGTATGTCTGCAATTTCATCCATGGGGATATAGTATATAGAGTTAAGAGTTAAGAGTTAAGAGTTAAGAGTTAAGAGTTAAGGGTTTAGGTATGCCAGAGTTACCAGAAGTTGAAACTGTGCGTCGTGGCCTAGAGAAGCTCATTGTTGAGCGGTGCGTAGAAAGCGTAACTTGTATAGATTCTCCAAAGAGCTTTCCAAACGTACCTAGCGAAGTGAAGCGTTTTCTGGTTGGCGCAAAGGTGATAGCTGTACGTCGGCGAGCAAAAGTGCTGATGATTGATCTTTCTTCTGGCTACACGCTGGTGACGCATTTGAAGATGACAGGGCAGCTTGTCTTTGTTGGCGAGCAGCGTTTTGGCGCCGGACACCCAAATGATAGTCTCGTTGCTCGGCTACCAGACAAAAGTACCAGAGTAGCTTTGGTTTTCCTAGGCGAAAGTCATCTGTATTTTAACGATTTGCGTAAATTTGGCTGGATGAAGCTTTTACCTACGGCAGAAGTAGCTAACCTTGCATTTATGCAAAAAGTTGGGCCAGAGCCACTGGAAAATTCGTTTACGGGCGATGTTCTATACGAGCGGCTGCAGCGGCGGAAGAACACCACCATAAAGGCTGCATTACTCGACCAGACTGTTCTGGCGGGTGTCGGGAATATTTATGCAGATGAGTCATTGTGGGCAGTAAAGTTACATCCGGCAACTCTTGTGAAAAATGTACCTAAAGCATCGGTAAAAAAATTGGCTATAGCAATTAAGGCTGTGATGAATTTGAGTATAGAAAAGGGCGGCAGCACGGATAAAAACTATGTCAATGCCGAAGGCAAGAAAGGCAGCTACCTTTCATTTGCAAATGTGTTCCGCCGCGAAGGCCAACCGTGTCCACGTTGCGGCTCAACTATCAACAAAATTCGTGTCGCCAGCCGTGGTACCCACATTTGCTATTCATGTCAGATTATTGACAAATAAACATAAGTGTGATAACCTTTATCTAGAACTAACCAAAATATAGTATTATCATCATGTCAGAAAATAACACTCCGTTAGCGGTAAAAGGCATTGCAGCTGCAGCTAGTCTAGGTATTTTCCTCAGTGGATGTACTGAAGGTTCTTCTGTATCTTCCGATGTAGCTACCTCTAGACCAAGCGATGGACATGTCCTATATGTTGGTGAAGGTTCTGCGTCTCCTACCGATACCCTCGCAAACCAGCTTGCACAAACACAAGCTATGCGCGCAAAAACAATGGAAAAAGGAGCTGACCTAGCGGCACTTGAGGCTAACACGGGCACTTTAGCGGTAGGGGCGGCGGCTCTTAAAAAGACAATCCAGTTTAAGATGGCAGAAAAGACGTTACCGTTTCCGGATCAGTCACGGTATGACAAAACTATGATAGACAACATCCAATTTCAAAAGGCATCAAATCAAATCACCGACCCTGATATTCGGAAATCATACCAAGAAATCTTCAAAAGCGGTATTGTTACGAAAGTTTTAAATGGCGTGAGGTTTGATGATATAGAACAAGACGAAGCTCGTGCATCACTGGATAGTGTGGAGCCCAAATTATCGGAAAAATATTCAAAAACCCTAGATGACCTTGATGTCTCGGGCGCAGTTATTCGAAAATACTACGACCCAGCCGCTATTTTAGAAGATATTACCGATGTACGAAGCCTTGCACTTAAGGAAAAAGCTACCAAATATGCCAATACACAAACCGGTAGCAGCGCTAGCAGGAAATTATATAAAGAGCTGAGCACGCAGGGTGATGAAGCAATAAAAGTTGCGGAGGCAGCAAGTGATTCATATTTCACGAAATTTGAGGTTGAAAGACGCTATCTGGCGGCTGGTAAACTCGTAGATGCCGCTGCACGGGAAGTTATTATCAATCACAACGCAGGTATTGTCGCTCCTCAAGAAGTAACTTTTCATCCTCTCGATAATCCATCCAAAAAAATTGATTTAAAACAGGTCAAGGGGCCGAAGAAGTACTATTCTACGCTGGATCCAAGCAAGCCGCCGCTTGCCCAGTTTGCTGAAGTATATGTGCAGAATGGCAATGTCGCATTTCGGTTTGAGGAGGGTAGTAATGTTACATCGGAAGCGGCTGCACAAATGCAAAAGATCGTTGGTGATGTCTCACCCCTGCTTGCCCACGCATTTCAGGCTGGTGATCTCGTAACCGTACGATTCATAATAGGAAATACTTATAACCCATATTTTGTTCTTCGCGCTAAGGAAGTGCATATGGTACTTTCTGACGTTGATCCGTTGAGCGAAGAACAGCTACGTCAAGGTCTAGTCCACGAGGTAACGCACTCGATGGTAGATGCCGCATTTGGCGAAGAAATAATCAGTAAACATGAAGCTAGTCTCGTTAAAAACGCCTGCAGGCTACTCACGAATGAAGCATATTCACAATACACCCAAGCACTAAAACTTAGCCCCGAAGCTGTGCAACGGTTGATTGATAAGACAAGTGGCGATGCCCAGAAATTTTTTTTGAATCTAAAAGAGCGCGTCGATACTGGAAGCCTTTCCGAGATAGCTGAAAGCAGTATGGCGGAAAGTGTGGTTACGGAAACGGACATTAATTGGACTGATTGTAATGACCATACTTTCGGTGACTTTGCGGTGGCGCTAGGATATGATGCGGGTTTGTCCAATCCCAGATCTGTATATAAAAATATCCAAGAAAAATATATGCCTGATGCTCTCTCAGGCCCTACGCCGACTAGCGGTAACGCGACTGCGACACCCGCGAGTACGGAAAGTAATGACCCGGACTTTTATGCAGTGGTTAAGGGCTGGGATGATGCTGTCAGTAAGTACTCTCTGTTTAGACGTTTGAATGAGGCATCATTTGTGCGAACTGATTCATGGACGAAAGAGTATTTAGGGCATTCGCGTGACAACGCACATGAGCTGATGGCTACGGTGTTTGACGTATCGCTCAGTAATCCGGCTGAGCTAAAACAACTCATATCTGGTTTAAATGCAAACGAACGAAATGCAGTATATGCCGCAATCAATGCTACTTATACGACCATCACTTCCAGGCATCCTGCGCTCGCTACTAGCCTTCGTGCTTGGCAGGCACAATTTATAATATAGACAGCAGATACAACTATAGCTTTCGGAGGAGATGGTGGACGGCGGGGCTGTTGGGGAGGCGGTAGTTGGCTAGAGTGCGACCGCGCCCGACTTTTATGGTGTAGCTGGACGTCGGTAGGGCGGCAAACATATCTTCGTCAGTGGTATCATCACCTATGGCTAGAATAAAGTCCTGGTCATGCAAAAGCCATTCCTGGGTGATATGACCCTTGCTGACGTCGAGATGATGAACCTCCAGCACCATATTTCCGTCAACAACACCCAGTGTTTCGCGCTGTGCAATCGGTCGCAATAGTTTTTTTAGTATGACAAGGTTTTTTTGCGCGGCAAATGGCGCGGCGTTGCGGTAATGCCACGCAAGGCTCCATTCCTTGCGCTCCACGAAAGCACCCGGGGTTTGCTGGGCATAGTGCTTAAAAATTTTTGTGACTGCCTTCTCCCAGCGTAAAGAGTGTTGATTGGTTTTGCGCCATGTTTTATGGTCGCGTAACCGGATAAACCCGCCGTGCTCGGCAACGAGAGTTATGGGGAGCGAACCGAGCCAATCCATAAGATTTAACCGGTCACGCCCGCTGATAACCGCAACGTGATTACGAGGATCTTTTGCAAGCCGTTTGAGTACGGCGATGGTTGAACGCGACGGTTCAGCATCTTGAGGCCGTTTTTTAATGGGTTCGAGTGTCCCGTCGTAATCAAAGAGGATAAGTCGTTTGCGAGCTTGATGGTAATCGGCAACAAGCTCTTTTGTTTGTACCGGGCCTAAGTTGCGTGCAAGGCGGATGCTTGGAGTTGGTATGGGTCGTTCAAGCAGGTCTATAAACCCGGACGCCCATTTATCGATGGTGTTTCTGCGAAGCTGTTTTTGCATTTTGCGGGTTCGGCGCAAGAAGCCACCGGGCGTCATGTTGAGCGCTTCACTGAGCCCAGACACGAGGCTGCGAAGTTTGTAGGGATTGACGAGTACAGCGTCTTTTAGCTCTTCCGCCGCTCCAGCTGTTTCGCTGAGAACAAGTATGCCATCGCTCTTTGGGTGGCTGGCCAGATACTCTTTTGCAACTAAATTCATACCGTCGCGGATGGGGGCGATAAATGCAACATCCGCACGTTGATATAAAGCAGCGTACTCTGCAAAAGCCTGTGTCGCAAAGATAACCTCAACTGGTTGCCAGCGGCGTGTGCCATACTGGGTATTAATTTGCTGGACTAGTTTTTCAACATCGACACGAAGCTGTTGGTAGGCGGCAATTTCAGTGCGGGAGGGCATTGCCTGCATGACCATTACTACCTTGCCGCGGAGTTCTGGGTTTTCGGCAATTAGCACACGGTAGGCTTTTAGCCGGCCGACAAGACCTTTTGAAGGGTCAAGTCGGTCTATCGTAAGAATGACTTTTCTGCCGCGGTATTTCCAGAGTAACTTTTTGTGTTCAATACTCACGTCAATTGAGCGGCTCGCATCGGCGAACTTTTTGTAGTCTATGCCAATAGGTAGGTCAGTTACGCGGACAACTCTTTCAGGCAAGACTACTTTGCGTGGTCCAACCACACCGATGCCAAGATGATGGCAGGCTGAGAGGAAATTTTCAGTGTAGCCAGAGGTGTGCATGCCGACTAGATCTGCTCCTAGGAGGCCTTTCGTAATAGATGCAGCATGTTTAGAGGCGAGAAAGAGATCTGGCGACGGAAAAGGAATATGCAAAAAGAAGCCAATGCGACCCTTTGGGCGGGCGACTCGGAGCATTTCGGGTAGCAGCATGAGCTGGTAGTCGTGCAGCCAGAGTCTATCTGCTTCTTTGCTCAGGGCAAGTGTCGCCTCGGCGTACTTTCGGTTCACCTCTGTGTATATACGCCAGTTTGTTGCGGTGTCGCCGGTGCTAACTTGCATGTGATGAAATAGTGGCCAGAGAACGCTGTTACTGTAGCCGTTGTAAAAGCCATCTAACTGTTTTTGGGTTAGGAAAACAGGGTAGCAGTGACTTTTTTTGAGCTCTTTGGAGATATTTGCTTCCTCAGCCTCAGTGAGGTCGTCGCTGGCTATGCCTGGCCAGCCTATCCAGCGGTTAGCACCGGCATTTGCGTACGAAGATAAGCCGGTGGCCAGCCCTCCTGCAGAAGGGTAATACTTTAGCTTGCCATCCACCTTTTTGACACTCACTGGCAGCCGGTTGGAAACAATCACAACTTTCGGCATATGCACTCATTATCTCACATCCTTCGAACCGCCGTAACCAAGTTCACATAAAGTATGTACAAAACCACAAACATTGACAAACCACAACCTTTTTGCTATTGTATGTATTGGATAATAAAACAAAATAATATGTCTGAAACAAACGTATCGATTAACAACCTTGACCCAACTTTATATGAGCTTTCAGAGGCTCAGCTTGCCGCAGTAAAGTTATTTGAACTTCCCGACAAAGAGTTTGAAGATGCATTGCCTGGTTTTGTCGAGCAGCGTATCGCGCAGCTGTCAGAGGGGGTAAGCCGGGATACCGTTACTGGCTCAACTCCGCCTTTTTCGACATTCATCCCTCCTGATAGACCATTGTTCCCCGCCGAGGATGTAATTGACCAGCAACCATTCTTGCTAGATGATCCTAACGCCTACCAAGCAGCTATTGCCCGTGTACGTTCGTCATATTTGCATCGTGTCCTGCGCCAGGACAAGAGTCCCAATGTGGCCAAGGCATTTCTTAATGCTGCCGTGTGGGGTACGTTTGAGGCGCAGGCGCTATATTTTGGCTCATACTACGGTTCCACAATGGAGCGGCTTAATAAACTGGAGCAAAAAGCAGACACGTTAAGAAATGTTTCGGTGTCAGAGCTTGGCGATAGTGCTATGTGTATGGAGCGAGCGGGTATTGTGCATAACAGTCTAATGCTCCTTGGCGTCCCAACAGAGTACTTCAACGGCAAACTTAAAAAATATGACAACGAAGGAAAACTACTGAAGATTGAGGGGCATGCTTACCTCATAGTGGAAGGCACCGCAGGGGCAAAATATCTGTATGATCCGGCGAACCCTAAGCTTACAGAGTACCTCGAGCAAGGTGTAAGCAAAGCCGCGCCGAACGTCAAAAAGATTGTAGACGGGGAAGCTGATACAGTTGTAATACCTTGGCAGCGGGTTGTACGCTCCGGGGGCGGTGAAGATGTGATGCCCGCCGGAGAGTGGCATTACATCAGTAATACATCTTTTGGAGCCCTCGGCCGTATGGCTATGATGTAGAATAGTGTTAATGATTACGACGCTGACTGGGGAGAATGAGGTTGAACGGGCTGCGGAGCTACGGCGGCGTGTTGCTGACTTTGAGAAAGAATATGGTGATATGGCTGTGGAACGGGTGGACGGGGAAGAGGCAAGTTATGATCGGATGTGCGAAGCGGTACAGAGCTTGCCGTTTTTGGTAAGCCGGAAGTTAGTAGTGCTGCGGGCGCCGAGTGCGAATAGCGAGTTTACTGATAAGTTTGAGGACTTTCTTAATGCCGCTGCCGACACAAACGACGTTATTATCATCGAACCGAAGCTAGACAAGCGGTTCGGCTATTATAAGCGACTGAAAAAACTGACAGAATTTAGGGAATTTCCCGTACTCGATGCAAATGGCCTTGTACGTTTTGCGGTTCGGTATACGAAAGAGCAAGGGGGCACGCTGACAACAAATGATGCAAACTTGCTCGTTGAGCGTGTTGGTATCAGCCAAATTTCGCTGCAAAACGAAATTGACAAGTTGCTTACCTATAGCACAAATGTAACGAAGGAAAGCATTGAGCTTCTGACCGAAAAAACACCGCAAAGCAGCATTTTTGACCTTGTGGACGCGGCTTTTCGGGGTGACAAAAAGCGAACAATGGCCATGTATGCCGAGCAGCGTGCGCTCAAGGTTGATCCGAAGCAAATTGTTGGAATGCTGGCGTGGCAATTGCATGTGCTGGCGCTGGTAAAAACGGCCAAGAATCGCAGCGCCGACGACATTGCGCGTGAGGCAAAGCTGAATCCGTATGTTGTACGTAAAACGCAGCATTTATCACAGAATTTAAGTCTCGTACGGCTTAAGCAGCTTGTCACGATGTTGCGTGAATTTGACATCCGTATGAAAACTGAGGGTGTTATGCCAGATGATCTGATGCGCTACTACCTTATACAATTAGCAGAAGTATAATAGACTCACGCAAAACTTCCGCCGCCTACAGACCCGCTACGAGCGGCTTATAAGTAACTTCTTTTGCTGTGGTAGCCGGCAGCTATTTTTTCTTGGCTGGAGCCTTTTTGGCGGCTGGTTTTTTGGCAGGAGCAGCTTTTTTTGCGGGAGCTTTCTTGACGGGAGTTTTCTTGGCTGGAGCTTTTTTCACAGGAGTAGCTTTAACCTTGTCGTTCTTGACGCCGCTGGGAACTCCGGCGGCACGTGCGTTACGGGCGGCTTGGGACTTTTTACGGGCGGCCTTGTTTTTGTGCATAATGCCTTTTTTAGCAGCCTTGTCGAGTTCGCTCTGTACTTTGTCGAGTGCCTTGACGGCTTTTTTCTTGTCGGTGGCTGTCAGCGCTTTGCCGAAGGCTTTAATAGCGGTTTTTAGGCTGCGCTTGGTTTTGCTATTACGAATGGTAGCTTTTGTTGCGACTTTCACACGTTTTTTAGCTGATTTGATGATAGGCATATATTTCCTCTAGTTCCTTATTTTCAAGTTATGATTTCTCTTTGGAGACTATACAGGGGTGAGAAGAGATTGTAAAGTGTGCCGCCTGTTTTTATTTGCGAAAAGCTTGCGCTTGGTGATATGATAGGTGCGGAAAACTCTGTTCAAAAATCAAACAACCAAACAATCAATGGAAGACCAACAAAAACAACTTGTAGCCAAACTCAAAGACGCTCAGAACGTCTTAGTTACTGTGAGCAAAAACCCTTCTGTTGACCAGTTATCAGCAGCTATCGGCCTGACGCTTGCCCTCAACAAGCTCGATAAACACGCAACAGCAGTGTATAGCGGGCAGACGCCGAGCACTATTGAGTTCCTAAAGCCTGAAGACACGCTCGAGGGTAACACCGACAGTTTGCGTGATTTTATCATTGCGCTCGACAAATCAAAGGCAGATAAGCTGCGCTATAAAGTTGAAGATCAGGTTGTCCGTATTTTTATAACTCCCTACAGAACCTCAATATCTGAGCAGGATCTTGACTTTAGTCAAGGCGACTTTAACGTAGATGTGGTGGTAGCTTTGGGTGTGCATCAGCAGGTTGATTTTGACGATGCAATTCAAGCACATGGACGCATATTGCACGACGCGACTATCTCGACTGTCTCAATAGGAGAAAAGTCTGAATTAGGCACGCTGAATGTTGTAAATGCGAGCGCAAGCAGTTTATGTGAGGTGACAACAAAGTTGGTCGTTGAGCTGGGCAAAGACATGCTGGATAGTCAAATTGCCACCGCCTTACTGACGGGCATTGTGGCTATGACCGAGCGGTTTAGTAACGACCGTACAACGCCTGAGACAATGCGTTTAAGCGCTACTCTTATGGCGGCAGGTGCAAACCAACAGCTGATTGCCAACGAACTTTCATCTCCTCTGAAAGATCAAGAACAGACGGATGAGAGCTCGGTTAACGCACCGGTTGCCACTTCGCAAAAAGAACCCGGCACTCTTGAAATAAGCCATGATGGCACGAGTGGTGCTGAGGATCTTACCGAGAGTACGCCGTCAGATGAACAAGCAGATTCCGAAGCAGTGGAAGAGGCAATGTTGCCGGAAGCCACCGAACAGCAGCCGCCACAAATCCAGGTGGATGAAAACGGTAAAATTATCTCGGAAGATGAATCCCTTGATGCAGAGCGACCTTTGCTTGGTCAAGCTCGAGCCGTTGGCGATATACAACCGCCATTAACTCACGACGAGCCTGTTACCCGAGGGCGGATGGTTGAGCCTCCATCGAGGAGCGGTGACCTAACCGCAAATACACAGGAAGAAGGCCTTGATGCCTCTGCTGAAGAACTGACATTGCCACCTTTTGATACGCCAATGTTGTCTCACACAGACCCCGGTCTAGAGTCGCCCAAGCCAGATTTTCTCGATAATCCACAGCCGGTCACCGATACTCCGTCTGCTGGGCTAGACGATGCTACGGTAGACCAGGCCAATACTTCAGACTCGACTGGTGATAGTGCACCCGACACAGTTATCGACACCGAAACTCAAACATTGACCGAGATAGAAAGCGCGGTTGGTAGTTCACGCGCGGAAGATGCGCCCGATGTTTCTGGCGAAACAACAGTGGATGACGCACGTAGCGCTGTCAAAGCAGCTTTTGCAGCTAACCCTGTAACACAACCTACAGACCCAATAACAGCTCTCAATGCACAACCGCTTGGGCCAGATCTGCATGCGCCAGAAGTGGTTCAGCCGACGCTTCAGCCCGCGCCAGGGTTTGGCGCATTGCCAACACCACTTGTGTCTGAACCTCTCCCTGGTGGCTCTCCGGCAGACCAAACGCTGGATATGCCTGTCCCTTCTGCTACTTCTGCTCAGTTGCCGCTGGTATCGAGCGTATTTCCGGGCTCGGTTCAGAATAGTGCCGGATCGGACGCATCGCTTGCGCCCCCGCCTCCAGTACCGCCTCCACCCATTTTCCCAACTGCGTAACATGCTATGCTACTGCTGATGCAGGGCGTATTACTAATTGATAAGCCGAAAGGCTGGACATCGTTTGACGTTGTCAACTATGTGCGTAAACAAGTAGCAGCGCTGGAAGGAAAAAAACCGAAAAACTGTAAGGTAGGCCATGCGGGTACGCTCGACCCACTGGCAACAGGTCTACTAGTGCTTATGATTGGCAAAGAATATACACGGCGGTCGGCAGAACTCAGTAAACATGACAAAACATATGTTGTTACCATGAAGCTCGGTGAAACGTCAACGACGGGTGACGACGAGGGGGAGAAGAACCCTGTTAGTACCCGCATCCCAAGTAAAAGTGAGGTGGAAAAAGCTTTGCAATCGTTTGAGGGCGAGAGCATGCAAATACCTCCAGCGTATTCGGCAATAAAGATTCACGGCCAACGAGCCTACAAGCTCGCTCGTACAGGCAAGCCAGTTGAGTTGGAGCCGAGGCGTGTTACTATTTACAAAACTCAGTTAACAGAATATTCATACCCATTTGTTCACTTTATGTGCGATGTTAGCAGCGGCACATATGTTCGGTCGCTGGTTGAGGATATTGGCGCTCAGTTAGGAACCGGAGCGTATATGTCTGATCTACAGCGTACCCGTGTCGGAGAGTATAAACTCGATATGGCGACAGGTGTAGATGATGATAACTTCGTTTCGCATGTGTTTGAAATAGTAACATAAGCGTTGACATGGAGGGCAGTAGCGTTTTATGATACAACTAACGTTTCATACGTGTAGCTACAGTCAGTATAGTAAAAGCAAAAAAGGGGCAAGCATATGGCATCACGATTACCAACACCAGGAGGGGATGACGGTACCTGGGGGGCCATCCTAAACGATTATTTAGCACAGGCACATAAAACCGATGGTTCCCTGAAGGATAACGTCGTCACCGCTGCCGCTTTGGCTTCAGGTGCAGTAACTGCAGTGGGAATCGCCGATGCGACTATTTCTGAAGCAAAACTTGACTCAGCACTTCAGGTTAAGGTGAACGGTCTTGGCGGAGGCGGTTCGTTGACGCTTGCCGGTGATGTAACAGGTGCAAGTACAGCAACAGTTGTCGGTAAGGTGAACGGAGTAACTGTCTCGGGTGTACCAACAAACGGTCAAGTTCTGACGGCATCTGGTGGTACTGCCGCAAGTTGGCAGACGCCTGCAGCTGGCGGTGGCGTGACTAGTGTAGCTGGTAAGACCGGAGTCGTTACGTTGGCTGCTGGTGATGTTGCATCGGGAACCTTTACAGCGGCTCGACTTGGTTCGGGTACAGCAAATAACACGACGTATCTCCGTGGTGATGGCACATGGGCTGCAGTCTCGGGTGGCGGTGCGGTAACGACTGTTGCCGGACGTACCGGCGATGTTGTTCTCACGAAAACCGATGTTGGCCTTGCAAATGTTGACAACACAAGTGACGCGAGCAAACCTGTTTCAAGTGCAACTCAAACTGCTCTTAATGGCAAATCTGACACAAGCCACACGCACACGCTTGACGCTTTAAGCGACGTGAGTGCATCTGGAGCTAATGACGGACAGTCGCTCGTCTATAACGGTGGCACTTGGGGTCCCGGCACTGTCGGGACGGGTGGATCTGTCATCGATGCAACCACCACTAACAAAGGTGTAGTACAACTCGCCGGAGATCTCGGTGGAACGGCCGCATTGCCAACAGTTCCAGGTCTAGCCGGAAAAGCAGACACGGCTCATACTCACGCTGCAGCTGATATTGCTTCTGGTACAGTAGCGACCGCTAGGCTCGGGTCAGGTACGGCCGATAACACTACTTTCCTACGGGGTGATGGTACATGGGTAGCACCAGCGGGCGGCACTGTCGCTGACGCTTCGCCATCGACAAAGGGTATCGTCCAACTTGCCGGAGATTTGGCTGGTTCGGCCACGTCACCTAGCGTCGCGAAAGTGAATGGTGTAGCAGTGAGTGGAACGCCATCTGCCGGACAAGTCCTGAAAGCCACTAGTGCCTCTGCTGCCTCATGGCAAGCTGACGCTACGGGTGGCGGAGGTAGCTCTTGGAATTTTGTATCGGTCAGCGCGAACTCGACCGCCTCAAACGGTGATTATGTACTGGTTGATACCTCGACCGTCGGAGTGACTATTACCTTGCCTGTCGCTGTAAGCGGTGGAGTTGTGCGGGTAAAACGCATGACAGCCGGTTCTAATAGTGTTCAGATGGTTCCTCAAGCACCAGCTCTAATTGATGGTTCGGGTGTCGGCTCAGACGTACTGGGTAACCAATGGGATTCAATGGAATATGTCAGTGATGGTACTAACTGGTACAGAGGATAAGGGAAGGATAAAAATATGCCATTTACAGGAACAGGTACCGGAATACAAAACGCAAATGATGTCTTTTTCAGTGGCGTGGCACAGGATAACGTTTTAAAATTCAACAATACAACTGCCAAGTGGAATAACACTCCTGTGGTCGGTTTCTCAGCACTCGCCTATAATGGCGGTCTGGAAACAGTATCTACCCAGACGAGTACTGCTTCCACGACACTTAACCTTAGTAACGGTAATGTCTTTAATGTCACACTAGCTGTTGCGACGACGACGTTTACATTTAGCGGTGCGACTGCTGGTAGAGCTTGCTCTTTTGCGGTCTACCTGAAACAGGATGCTAGTGGTAACCGCGCAGTCACATGGCCAGCTTCGGTAAAATGGTCAGGTGGTGCACCGACGTTAACTACGAGTGCGAACGCAATCGATATTGTCGTGTTTGAAAGTATCGACGGGGGAACGACGTGGTTCGGCTCTCTTGTAGGTACCAACTTTGCCTAAGAGTAGGGATTTGGGATGTTCAAGCTCTATTACTACTACACCATTTGACGGTGTAGTAGTGCGTATACGGGACATATGTTATCCGGGCGATCGTACTTATTCACAATTAGTAACCTAACAACTGGAGCATATTTATGCCATTCACAGGAACCGGCACCGGCATCCAAAACGCAAACGACGTATTCTTCAGCGTCCTTGCTCAAGACCATATCCTTCGTTATGACAACGCTACTGCCAAATGGATTAATATTCCTCTCTCAGTAGCGACAACAGCCCTAACCGATAACTCAGTTACCGAACCAAAGCTATCTATTAGCAACGCACCTACTACCAACTACGTCCTTAGCTGGAATGGTTCAGCCATGACCTGTGTTGCTCAAGCCACTGGAGCCGATGCAACCACTACCACAAAGGTATTGTCCAACTAGCCGGTGATCTCGCTGGTACTGCTGCTGCACCAACTGTACCAGGACTGGCTGGTAAAGCAGCGACGGTGCATACGCATGCTCAAGCTGACGTCACAGGACTAGTCGCTTCACTTGCCGCCAAAGAGGCGACAATCACAGCTGGGACTACTTCTCAATATTATCGTGGTGATAAATCATGGCAAACCCTAGATAAGTCAGCTGTTGGCCTTGCTAACGTCGATAATACTTCAGATGCTAGTAAACCGGTTTCGACTGCGACAACTACAGCGCTTTCAGGCAAGGTGGATAAATCGACAGCGACATCCAAGGGCGACTTGTTGGTGGCAACAGCAGCCTCGACACTTACGCGTCAAGGGGTAGGCCTAAACGGACAGATACTCACGGCCGATAGTACCCTCGCTAACGGAATAAAGTGGGCAGATCCAATCGTAAGTTCGGTTGCGGGTAAAACAGGAGTTGTCACGCTCGTCAAAGGCGACGTCGGCCTTGCAAACGTCGATAACACGTCAGATGCTAGCAAGCCGGTTTCGACCGCCACACAGACTGCTCTTGATTTGAAAGTCGACGAGACCATAAGCGTGACTGGTGCTACTTCTCTGACCGGTGGCGGCGTCCTTACAGCCAATCGAACTCTTACCCTTGTCAATGACGCGGCCACACCTGGCAACAACAGATACTACGGTACGGACGGCACAGGCACAAAAGGGTTTTATACTATTCCGGCAGGTGACCCAAGTATGGGCGGCGACTTAACTGGCACTGCTAGCACTGCGCAGATAGCTGCCAATGCCGTCACGGCGACAGAAATAGCTAGTAATGCGGTCACGACAATAAAAATTCTTGATAGTAACGTCACTGAACCGAAGTTGGATGTAGCTAATAGTCCTTCAACCGGCCAGGTACTGAGCTGGGATGGTACAAACATGGCTTGGGCTGGTGCACTGGCATTTGCATTTACAAAAGTCAGTGTCTCGACGAACTATACAGTTACAGCTTCGTTTCAGTATGTGTTAGCAGATGCTACAGCAACTGGGATTACTATTACGCTTCCTGCTCCACAAAATAACGCATATGTACGCGTGAAACGAATGTCGACTAATGCAAATAGCGTACAGGTTGTGGCTCCGGCTGGTTCTTTTCTTGATGCACCTGCAGTAGGCTCGGACGTACTGAATAACGCTTATGACAGCGCTGAATACTGGAGCGACGGAACAAACTGGTATAGGTAGAAACTAAGTTATTGTTCGTTGCCGCTGTAGCTGCATGTATGAGTACTGTTTAGCTGGATGATTTTGTGGATGCAGACTCAACCGGTCGGCTAGTGCCGCAGCTAGTCAGGGAATACCCTCGACTTGTATGGTTGGTAGGTTGGTGGGATGAATATGGGTATGTATTATTAATACCATGAGCATAACAACAAGACGGCTACAAAGAACCCAACAGACAACCTCAGCAATCTGGCCAGATGCGACCAATACTGGTTACAGAGGAACGCTGACAAATTACAGCGGCGGCTCGTCAATTCTCGTTAGCACAACTCTGGTGAATAAGAGGATTTCAACAGCGCTTCAGGTCTTTTCGGGAGCGACACTCACACTAAACAACTGCTGGGTGGATGGTGGCTTTATTGATGGTGATTATGCCGATCAACCGATCACCCTTACTGACTGCCAGATTGATGCTGGAGAGTGGCAGGGGGCGGCGGTGACGGGGTACAACATTCACATTACACGCTGTAACATCACTGGTGCTCAGCATAGCGTTTTGGCCTCAGATAATGTCACGGTAGAAGACAGTTGGCTACATGATCAGTACGGTGGCCCAGTCGGCAGCTCTTATCACAATAACGCTTTTATTTCGAACGGTGGCAGCAATATCATGGTGAGGCATAATCGGTTGGATTGTTCGGTACCGCTGAATGGTTCGGGTGGTGGACCAACCGCCGATGCTTCAATCTTGGTGATTTTGCTACGATGACCGATGTCACTTTCGATAACAATCTTTTTATGCCAACAACTGGCGGCTACGGTGGTACATTTGGCTATAATCCGGCTAAGCCATACGGGAGCAACCCGAGCTATATTGTAGTTACAAACAATGTCTTCCAGCGCGGCCCGACCGGCATATGTGGTGTCTACGGCACAGTCACGTCTTTTTTGAGTAGTGGAACGGGTAATGTTTGGTCTAACAATACCTACGAAAACGATGGCACGATCATACCACCTGCCGAGTAAATTTTCTCTGACTACCTCCTCAAATAGCAATATTCTTTTGCCGCTGAATATATTCACCACATTTACCGCTGGTAGGATTATGCTAAACTGGAAACCATGAGCAGGTTTGCACAGAGGCTTAGGAGTGCAGTTGGAAAAGGCGGTGTGCTATATTTATCGCCTATGTCCGGCAGTTATAGCGGCGGTTCGACGGTAAACGTGGCTATCCGTATGACAAGTGGCAGCACGCTTGTTAATACTGTACAGGCAAATCTTACTTACCCTACCGCTCAGCTGCAATTTGGCAGTATCAGTACTGTCGGTAGTCCGTTTACGACCACAATTCAGAGCAACGGCGGAAGTGGTTCTGTCCAGCTTGGCGTCGGCATATTGGCTGGTTCGACTTTTGGTGATCAGCTCGTAGGGGTTATTACGTTTACTGCGACTGCTGCTGGTGCTGCGACAGTGACTTTTAACGCTGGTTCTGGTATTGCCAGAACTGCCGATGCAGTCGATATCTGTACTCAAAAGCGCGGAGCAGCGTATACAATAACCTAAGGACTAGATCATGCTCTATCATAAAATCCAAAAAGCCATCCGTATTCACAGCCTTAGCCCCGTTCTAGTAGTGGCTGGTTGCCTAGCCTTAACAGTTAGCGTGGTTGTCTGGGCGGCCAATGTCTATACCAGTCTAGAGACAGAAAGTGGTACTGTTGCAACCGCCATAGTTGTCGGTGATGCGTCGGCTTCAGGTGGTCAGGCGGTTAAGTTCGGGGCGGCTGGTAGCTGTACCTATGCTGGTCATGTACCCGATGGAACTGATGGCTTTGGCGGTTGTTGGCCGGGGCCGAACAATACGGGCGTACCGGATGGTACTACGCTAACCAACTATACCGGCCCCTGCACAATCACCACCAATAACACTGTAATTGACGCTAAAACGGTTAACTGCGATCTGCATGTTAGGGCACAAAATGTTACTATCACGAGATCTATGATCAATGGCTATATTGAAACCTCTAATGATAGTGGCACTTCTTATAATTACGCAGTGACAGATAGCACAATTCACGTTGCTGATATTAATTATCGCGGTTTATTGTACTCAGACTACATTGCCACTAGAGTGGATGTTTCTGGCGGGCAAAGTATGGCTTGGTGTGACACTTGTACAATTCAAGACTCATATCTCCATAACCCACTTGAGGATCCCGAGGAGCAGCTGCCAATCACGCCGCTCATAATTCTACAGTTCGTGTTTCAAAATATGCAAATCTCATACACAATACTTTGTGGTGTAATGTAGTTGAGTACCCTCAACCAGATGGGTTGGATGCCTCGGGATGTTCGGCAAATCAAACTGCCTATAGTCATGACGGCGCACCTCCCTACAACAGCACCATAGAGAAGAACCTTTATATGCCGACGACAGGCGGGTACTGCGCTTATGGTGGTTCTACATCTGGAGACCTAGCTGCGGTACACGATATTGTCTTTAAGGATAATGTATTTAAACGGGGTACAGTGCAAGGCGAAAACAACCGTGGCTTTGTCTGTGGGTATTGGGGACCGATAACGAGTTTTGATAGTAACCGGCCAGGCAATCAATGGATTAATAATAGATGGGATGACGGCACTATCTTGCTGCCGTAGAATTGAAGAAAGAAGATCGTATGAGATTACCAGCTGTTGATTACTTAAAAACAAAATGGAAAGCAAAAATATCGCGAAAAGTGATGGTTGTTATGGCTTTCCTAACAATTCTAGTCATGCCATCGTTGGTAGTATATATGACAACATCTGAGTCACAACAAGTCCTACCGGCAACGTCGATGGGCAATATGTATCTAGCACCGGAGGCGCCGCAAGCCAAGCAAGGTGATCCTTTGGCTGTCAACGTGCGGATTGAACCTGGTACGCCGATAGATACAGTGGTCGCAAGGCTACAATTTAACCCCGACCAGTTGACCTATACATCGGTTTCGTATCAAAATTCACCATTTGCTACCCAAATACCGATAGTCGTCACCAGCAACCGCGTCACGGTAGAGAGTGCAAAATTTGGTAACGGCCCCGTGACGGCTGATTCGTTGATTGCGCAGGTCACATTTACTGCCAAACAAACTGGAGTAGCGGAACTGACGCTAAGTGGTGACGCTGCCTATGCTGGTGTGGCCACTCACCCGACAATTATGGGCGAGGTAGTACCCATAACTACAAGTAACTCCACGCCAGCTTCGGCTGGGCAACCAGTTACAGGTGTAGCTAGGCAAACTGAAACGGCATCCAGGACTACTGCTAGCGCACCAGTACAATTAACCAAGTCTCTTCTAACTTCGATAGGTCTTTCCGAATACAAAGCCGCAGCAGTCGCGCCTGTGTTAGCAATTTGTCTCGGTGTTTGTGTGGCTAGTGGCTTCGGCTATGCGCTTTACCGCTTTCTTGCTAGGCGTCGACGTGTACTGGGCTTAGATAAAAATAAACCCATTATTCACAAACAGGGAGACAATCATGTCGAATAAACTACAGCTGTACTGGAGTAAATTTGCTCTGGCACTCGTTAGCGTGGTTATGGTGGTTGCAGCCGTACCAACGCCATCGGTGTACGCCGCTGCTTGTACGCCGCCAGGAACCAATTACGGTACGGTAACTCAAACATCCAACATCAGCTCGGCCGGCACCTACCGCATCTGGACGCGAATGGCGGCAGCTAATAGCACGGACAATACTGTTCTGCTCGAAATCGATGGCAACACTTGCTATGTCGTAGGTGGTAGCAGCGTCCCGACCTATGCCAGTGGCGCTACAAATTACTTCGTTAACAACAAGACAAACTGGATCAGTAAGACTACTGGCGGGACAAATATAGACGTATCTTTTACTACGGGCAATCACACAGTAAAGCTAATCGGCAATGGTCCGGGTGTTGTAATTGACCGAGTGCTGCTTACCAAAGACACTACATGTACCCCGACAGGTACTGGCAGTAACTGCGCCAGCATCTACTTTGCGGCTGATATCGATCAAAACGGTAGCGTCAACTTCCTAGACTTTAGCCGTCTCGCGAGCAAATACAACCAAAGTGGGGGTGGCTTGGGGCGGACCGATATTAACCTCGATGGCACGGTTAGCTTTTTAGACCTTAGTCTGATGGCCAACACCTATGGCCAGTAAATATATACTTGCAAAAAACTCCCCCTCAGACTTATGTAGGAGCATACATATGCCGCTTTTTTCGGTTTGGGGTTTACGGGCTCTACCTTCCCCAGACAAACCGCTTTCTGGTTTACTCTTGGCCGACCCCGAAGACGTTGGGGTTTTCGTAAGTCGAGTCAAGGCGATTGGTCATCTGAGGTGAATTTAATACACTAGGATTATGAGTAGTTTTACCAGACGAATACAACGAGTTCCTGCGGTTTCTCCGCCGGCACTGGGTGGCTGGCCAGATGCGACGAACACTGGACCGGAAGCTGCTGGCTACACCAACTTAACCGCCTGGACAGACGGCTACCTGATCGGACCGACCTATTCAAACACGGTGATCAGTGGCAAGATTTTCGACGGCATTGGGCCTCAGGTGACCGGAAACAACGTAACATTTCGTGGTTGTATCATTCGAGAAACGTATCCCAATGGTTTTTTGTTGCGACTGGACGGCACGAACACGACATTCGAAGATTGCCGGTTTACGCCCGCAGTTGGTGTGATGCCCCCGGTGAGTTTGGCGGCCTCATATCAGCAGGGAATCAAAATGATCAATGGTGTCGGCCTTACGGTCCGGCGATGTGAGTTTTGGGGCTTTGGAAATGCTATCGAATTTGAACCATCGAGCGCAACCCAGGCTAACCCGATTCTTGTAGAGGACTGTTGGATGCACGACGCGGCCGACCAGAGTGGTGATACTTATCATCACGACGGTATATTGTCGTCTTATGCATCGTCATGGGTGAGTGTTGATCACTGTCGGATAGTCTCCGGCGGCAACACTAACGCCATCGCTTTCCAGTCAACTGGAGGCCAATGGTCGAAAATTGTAGTGAACAACTGTTTGCTCGGCGGGTTTGGATATACAGTCAATATTGGCGATAGTTTTGGTGGTAATAACATTACCCTTACGAACAATGTGTTTGACACATCTATAGTATGTGACTGGGGTCCATTTAAAAATGATTGGTCAGGGTTTACTGGCACAAATGTATGGCAGGGGAACACTTGGGACACGGGGGGTTACTGGTGGCCAACAGATGGCGCTTCGACTGGCGGGCATGGTTCTGACTGGGCAGGATAAGCTAGATTACCGCTAATCTGAGCTATATAATAGTTACCATGAGCAGGTTTACGAGACGGCTTCAACAGGGAGTGAGTGGCTTTAGCGACAGTTTGCGACCAGCTGCGCCGATAATTACCAGCAGCGCTACTGCAACAACTACTACACCGACCATCAATGGGACGGCTGAGCTTGGGACAACTGTAGAGATCAGCATAAATAACCATGTATATTCTAGTTCGACCAACGGTAGTGGAGTATGGTCAATCGTAGTCGTAGATACGCTGACACAAGGCAATGCCTATACGTTGACAGCTTCAGCTCGCAATGCAGCTGGATATGTTTCTAAAGTTGCAGCAACTCAAAACCTGACAGTCAGCGGCTCCGCTGGCACGTTTGCTGGTACAAAGGTCGCGATCATCGGTGACTCTTTGACCTATCAGGCAGATAATGGTCAATATGATATACCGGCGGCCTTTACCTCGGCTGGCTGGCCAACTGATGCTACCTGGTTTTACTCTTGGGACGGCAAGAAAATAGCCGAGTCAGATTGGGGCAATCTTACTACCATGCAAAATATTGCGCAATGTCGTTTGGATATTGGCGAGCCAGATGTTTGGGTTATTGCGCTTTGTACAAATAATGGTAGTGACTCGGTGCAAAAAATAACTAGCGATATGCAACTGGTATTTAATGCACTTGGCTCGTCGGCACGCCTACTCTGGGTCAATAAAGGTGATTGGTGGGTTCCACCCGATTCAGACATTAACAATACTATCGCCTCGATGATATCGTCACGACCATATTCAATGTTAGCTGACTGGTACAGTGTTGTCGAAAATACTGCCGATCAAACCAACTGGTGGACAGACGGAACTCACATGACAAGATACGGCTACTCAATACGCAATAATTTCATCGCTGCTAAATCGGTAGAACTTTTTAACCAGGGATAATATAACCGAGCTTGGCCTACTTAAAGAGCTGAAATAATCCATTGATTAATCTTGGTAGCCCTGAAGACGCTAATGTTGATGGTGTTTTGGTCTGTGCGCTTCCAATATCTCTGTTATAATCATAACCAGTTAAACTATTATCTAAAGGGAAGTGAGACAACTATGCCATTCACAGGAACCGGCACCGGCATCCAAAACGCAAACGACGTATTCTTCAGCGTCCTTGCTCAAGACCATATCCTTCGTTATGACAACGCTACTGCCAAATGGATTAATATTCCTCTCTCAGTAGCGACAACAGCCCTAACCGATAACTCAGTTACCGAACCAAAGCTATCTATTAGCAACGCACCTACTACCAACTACGTCCTTAGCTGGAATGGTTCAGCCATGACCTGGGTTGCTCAAGCCACTGGAGCAGATGCAACCACTACCACAAAAGGTATTGTCCAACTAGCCGGTGATCTCGCTGGTACTGCTGCTGCACCAACTGTACCAGGACTGGCTGGTAAAGCAGCGACGGTGCATACGCATGCTCAAGCTGACGTCACAGGACTAGTCGCTTCACTTGCCGCCAAAGAGGCGACAATCACAGCTGGGACTACTTCTCAATATTATCGTGGTGATAAATCATGGCAAACCCTAGATAAGTCAGCTGTTGGCCTTGCTAACGTCGATAATACTTCAGATGCTAGTAAACCGGTTTCGACTGCGACGCAGACTGCCTTAAACGCCAAGGCTAGCACAACAACAACCATAACTGGGACTACTTCACTAACAGGAGGCGGCGACTTATCTGCTAACCGAACACTAACGCTTGTCAATGACAACGCAAGTCCAGGTGCTGATAGGTACTATGGTACAAATGTTGGCGGTACGAAGGGTTGGTATGCACTTGCAGGTGGTGGCTCATCAGGGCAGTTTGGCTACATCTTCCTTGACGATCAAGCCGGTGCTACTGACGATGATAAACTGACCGCTGCCATTGCCGCACAGCAATCTACCAACGGTATGCCACCTATTGTACTAGGTGCCAGGAGTCATTCCTTTAACCAGACTCGTACTCTATACTCTGGGCTTAAGCTTATAGGCCAATCTACTGGTCCAAAAAACCTTGAACAAAACCCTAACTTTGTAACCTCTCGTATTGTACTAGGTGCGGCAGTCTCATCAGGCGCAAGCAGTTGGTGGGTGACCCCAGGAGGAAACTTATTTGACATATACATGGCAGATTTTGCTGTAAACGGTAACGAAGGCGCCTCTGTCCACCAGTTCATGGATGTAAACAGTGGAACACTATACGCGTGTGAGTTCCATAGCTTGGCATTTGACTTCATGCGATCAGTATTGGGACGCAAAGATCGCACCTTCTTAATGACACAAGTTGTACTTTCTGGCCACTGGACAGCAAATAATCTGTGGGATACGCAGTTTCACCTCGGTGGGTCAGATAACTCACTGTGGATGGGTGGCATGATTAACATGGGACCATCAGCATCCCCAGCACAGACAGGAACCTATGCCGATAATGATTACGAATTTATGTTTAACAATATGTCAAAGACAAATGTAGGGTACATATACATGACTGCACTTAACGGATGGCGAGGTATTCGTGTTCAAGGAACTTCTTCTTTCCTGACGTTCTATGGTGGTGTATATGAGGGTTACAACGCGGGGACACCTGCACCGGGTACAGTTATACGTCTTGAAGGTGGAGTTGGTTCATTCTATGGTCCTAACATCGGTCAGGGAATGGGCAGCCCGGATGCGGCTGAAGGTGGTCTTGTTCACATCACCGGTGGTGAATGGAACTTCTACGGACCGATATTTTACCGAGGTAACATGACAGACACAACCCCTTGTATCTACCAATCTGGGGGCCGTGTTCACGTCACAGGGGCAACACGCCGCCAGAGTGAGACTTGGACTGCACGCCCTGTACTAGATACTGGAGCTGCAGGTGGAAATACAGCTGGTACAGGAACCTACACGACATACGTTCCCGATCTTTCTATGAACGTCACCTAAACATTTCCTAGCAATCTAGTAAATTTAAATGATAATTAACCCCAGCTCGGCGCTTACAGCTAGCTGGGGTTAATCCATAATCTTTTCACTTCTAATATCTCTGTTATAATCATAACCAGTTAAACTATTATCTAAAGGGAAGTGAGACAACTATGCCATTCACAGGAACCGGCACCGGCATCCAAAACGCAAACGACGTATTCTTCAATGTCCTTGCTGATGGCCAGATCCTTGAGTACAACAGTACGACTGCGAAATGGGTTAATGCCGCAAATACCAGCGACCCAGTACTTGGTGGTGATCTGACTGGCACTGCCAGCAATGCTCAGATAGCTGCCAATGCCGTCGGCACTACTCAAATCGCTGACGGAGCAGTAACCGAACCAAAACTAGGCGCCAGCAACGCGCCGAGTACCAACCAAGTACTGAGCTGGGATGGCTCTAATATTACCTGGGTGACACAAAGCACGGGGGTAGATGACGGAACAAGGTTGCTTGATTCATTTGCTGGTGCGACCGACGACGACAAACTGACTGCTGCTATTGCCTGGCAGCAGGGACATTCTCGCATGCCTGCGATTCGCTTAGGTTCGCGTATTCATACGTTTAACCAAACGAGGCAGCTGTATAGTGGCCTCAAGATTATTGGTACACCGGCAGGTCCTCGCAACCTCGAGCAAAGTGGCGGTGTGTTTGTACCGACCAGGATCAACCTCGGAGCAGCCATATCGTCTGGTGCGAGTTCATGGTGGGTCACACCTGGAGGAAACTTGTTCGATATATATATGGCTGATTTTGCGGTTTCCGGTAATGCGGGATCATCCGTACACCAATTTATCGATGTCACTACGGGTTCCCTATATGCCTGCCAGTTCCATGCACTGAGTTTCAACTTTATGCGGAGCGTTTTTGGACGCAAGGATCGCAAATGCTTGGTGACGCAAGTTATATTTTCTGGCCACTGGACGGCAAATAACCTGTGGGACACACAGTTCATGCTCGGTGGTGCTGACTGTAATCTCTGGATGGATGGTTTCTTAAACATTGGCCCGAGTTCGAGCCCTGCACAAACCGGTACCTATGCAGACAATGACTACGAACTCATTTTTGACAGCCTGAGCAAGACCAACGTAGGTTATATCTTTATGTCAGCTCTCAACGGCTGGCGTGGCCTCAAGGTTTCCGGCAGTGCCGGTCACGGACTTCGTTTTTTCGGCGGAACCTACGAAGGCTATAAAAGTAGCAACGACAACCTCGCCGCACCAGGTACGGTTATTCGACTAGAGGGAGGCAAAGGAGCATTCTTCAGCCCAAGCCTCGGCCAGGGCATGCAAAGTCCAGATGCTGCCGAGCTAGGCCTCGTACACATAACTGGTGGGGAGTGGGCGTTTTACTCACCGACTTTTTATCGCACACCAGCTGCCGATACTGTGCCGATGATCTATGTTTCTGGAGGCCGTGTATTGGTAGAAGGTGCTACACGCAACGACGACCAAGAAGCTTGGACAACACGTCCGAAGTATCTTCTCGGAGGGGGAGTGGCGACTGGTCCGAACAGTGGTGAAAATGTTTTCTACTGCCCAGATATGTCGATGGTTCCATAATTCTAGTTTATAGCCAACCAAAAAATCTAACGAGTTGACTCAATCAGTGATTGTATGTCATTTCTTTGTCTAGTAAAACCGGCATAAACCACTGTTGTATCGTCGGTCGATGCAAGCAGTTGCTCGGCTTGTTGGACGTTCAGCACGCGTGCAGTGACTTTGATATGAAGCACGGCATCGATCATACGCTCAACACCTTGCTCAAGGCTCTGCGTATCGGGATTTGGTGAGATAAATGTGACATCTCCGGTCGGTTCATAGACATGTTCATCGTGGAGTGAAAAAGTATGAAAAGTATAGGCGATTCGCTCAACAGGAACCACCAACCCAGAATCATTCTTAATACCATCGAGTAAAACTAAGTAACGATACCATGTGCTTTCATCCATGTTTTCACTATAACACCTAATACAAACATATGCGCTATAATGTATCTAAAGGGGAAAAGTGTGTTAAAACGACGAGCACAACAAGCCGCAGCTGGAGCGTTACTTACGACTGAAACTCAGTTTACGTTTATTTCGATTCCTGACACTCAGCAAGACAACAGCAGCGCTGTACGTACCGCCGTGTTTGCCGAGCGTATGACCTGGATACGAGATAACCGTGAGGCACTCAATATTAAGTTCATGGTACAAGTCGGCGACCTTGTCGACTGGGACGACGAAACTCATAGCCATTATGTGCGAGCCGATACCGGTCTCGATATTCTGGACGCTGTAAATTTTCCCTACGCACTTTGTATCGGCAACCACGATACAGCCGCCGTGCAATATGGCGGTAGTGCCGCACCTGGTGACGTTAACGCGAACCTTCGCAATACGAGTACGTTTAACAGCTATTTTCCCGTCTCACGCTTTCCGAATATTGCCGGTGTGTATGAAACTGGAAAAGTTGACAATGCCTACCGCACGTTTCAAGCAGCTGGGCTCAACTGGCTGGTCATGAATGTTGAGTTTTGTCCACGCGCGGGGGTGTACCCTTGGGCAAATGGTGTCATACAGGCTCATCCTAATCACAATGTCATCATCCTGACACACATGTATCTCGAAGGTAACGGTGCAGTCAGTGGTAGTAACGCCGGTTACGGCGATACGAGCCCACAAACCATGTACGATACAATCATCAAGAATAACCCAAATGTTAAATTCACGTTTTCTGGTCATTTGCCTGTATGGTCAAGCTCTGTTTCTACGAGCGCTACGACTGGCCACAAAACATACAACCTCATGGATTGTTGGCATGACTATTCTAGTAATCCGACGCGTGTCTGTACGTTTGATATTCCCGCTGGCACAGTATCGACCCAGGTGTACGATCCCAAAACAGACAGCTGGCGAGCCAGTACCATCCTTAATTTTACTGGTATAACCTGGGTTACGTAGTTGTCTTTTCGAGCTTGCTACTACCTGACAAACTGACCGTTTTCACTTTATCGAAACGTTCGCAACACGTATAGAACTCAAGACCTTTGCAACATTGCAGCAGGCACCTGCATCTGTATGCCTAAGTGTACTCGCTTCGTGTTGTAGTAGTCGAGATACGCAGTAAGCTTATCTCGCTGGCTTTGGAGCGGTACGCTCCTGCGCCAGTAGTATCCAATACATTCTGTCTGGATAGTTCGGTTGTATCGCTCTATGTGAGCATTGTCATTGGGTCGGTGCAATCGGGAGTGTCTAGTGGTAATACCTCGTGAGCGAAGCACTTGCTCAAAGTAGCGTCCGTACTCTGGACCATTGTCTGCCTGCACCATGGAAATAGTAAAGCCCCATTGGTCTTGTGCTTCCAGGACCGCCCGTGCAGCAAGCCCTGGGCTGAGCCGGGTTGCTAGAATGACGTACGTCATTCTAGTGAATAGGTCAATGACCGTGTAGTAATACAGACGCTTACCGCTGTGTGGATCGACATGGTGGATAGTATCTGTCTGTACGAGCTCACCAGGCCCTGTGGCTTGTGGACGTCTCGGGTTATCTGGTCGTACTCGCTTCTTCCTGGCTCCATCAAAGCAGTAGTGTCGCCGTAATATACGGCGCACACTGCTAAGGCTAACAATGGCTGTGCCGTAGGCATCGCCAACTCGTGTCAGGTGGTACCACACCACCTCAGCACAACGTTTGAGTCTATGTCGTAATTCAAGTATCCGAGTCATGAGTTGCTCGCCTATTGCCTGAGGGCTTGTATGGGGCCGAGATGTGTACGTAGGGATGAGCCATGTACATCGCAGTAGGTGGTTTGCTTTGCTGTACACACGGGCTGGGCGGTTGGGATTGTCGAACTGAACATGCTCATTGAGCTTGTCCCACTTCTGCTTCCATCTCCAGATGGTGGTACGGTGTACACCGCAACGGTTGGCAACAATCTGCAAGGGTATTCCCTCACACACAAGCAACCGCATTGCCAAAGCTCTCGCTTTAGGTAGGTTAGGGTTGATAGAATAGGCCATGGTAGGCTCCTTCCTGTTAGATGTAATGCTCTTACAGTTTAGGATGCCTACCTTTTAGGTTGCAAAGGTGGTGAGTTAGTACGGCAACATTTACTATTCAAAGAAATGAGTGTATAAGTATGTATATTAGTGCAGGGTAATAAGTGCGTGGGAAGGGAGTAGACAATGAAAATATTCAACAGAGGTGGTTATAGGCTATCGTTGCTAACTGTGCTTGTGTCACTTTTGTGTGCCACGTCTATCGCTGCAAGTGCCTCGGCAGAAGTAAATCCTACCCTAAGTGCCCCAGGTACCGTCTCGTCCATGCCGCTTCCAACTGTAAAAATTAACGATGGTATTGTCTGGGATGTAGTCACAAAAGGGAACAAAGTCTACGCAACCGGCTGCTTTAATAGTGTGACAGACTTAGACGGCAGTGTTCATAGCCGTAAAAATATCTTAGCTTTTGACATAACAACGGGCTATCTCGACCGCAATTTTGTCCATAGTCTCAGTGGCGCGAGCGCTACAACTAGTTGTGTGAGGAGCGCCAACCCGAACGAAGGACGCGTATTAGCGCTATCGCCCGATGGCAATAAGCTCTTCGTAGGCGGTACGTTTACGACTGTCGATGGGGTGACAAAAGAACGATTCGCGGGCTTCGATATATCTCCGACAAGTCCTAACGGCGCGTTGCTGGCTGGCTACGGCGGCGTAACAAACGTAGTTCGTGCCATAGCAGCATCAAACAGCACAGTGTACATAGGGGGTAGTTTTGGTAAGGCTGGCGGAGTATGGCGAGACAAATTAGCGGCGTTCTCGACCACCAATGGTGTTGTGAACAACTGGTCGCCTACTGCCAACGCTCAGGTCCTCTCCATGGTGATGGCACCAGGCAATACTAAAGTGATATTTGGCGGCAGCTTTTCGACAGTAAATAATCTACCGTATCACTCGATTGCAGCAGTCGACGCCGTAACTGGAGTACCACAACCAAACTGGGCAAGTACTCAGTGGTCAAGCACAGGCTGGCCGACTACCGACCTAAGCCGTTTCCCGATCAATAATGAAGACCCAGTTGCTTCAGAGGCCGCCATCGGTAGTCTGACAACGGACGGGACAAACATATATCTAACAGGTTATAATTTCAGACTATTTGGCCGTCCTGGAGCGATCGAAGGCCGCGCTGCTATTAGCCCTGTCGACGGGAAGCTAGTATGGCTCAACGATTGTCATGGCGATAGCTATGATACATATCCTATGAATGGTGTTCTCTACAGTGTTGGTCATGCGCATGAATGTATCGACGCCGGTTCGTTTGCAGATGGTCCACTACGACATGCAGTTGCCGAGAGAGTTACTCGCGGCTTTGATGTAAATGGCAACCTAGCGGTCAACACTACTCACCCGGGCAACCGATACTGGAGTTTCGCAAATCAACCTCGTTCCTCTGTACTCAGTTGGTATCCAAACTTTAGCAATGCGATATGCGGTACGAGTTATTCTGGTGCTTGTCAAAATGGCTGGAGCGTAACAGGCAACGGTTCATATCTTGCGATCGGTGGCGAATTTACGCATGTAAGAGGAGCTTCGCATGTCGGTTTAGTACGTTTTGGCCCCAATACGACAGTATCGACAAAGTACACCCCTGTTACAGGTGCGCGGCTGTTAGATACTCGTCAGTCTAGCCCGATGGCTGCCAATTCTTTTCTAGACATACAGGTAGCCGGAAGGGCTGGCGTGCCGACGAGTGGCGTAGAAATGGTCGAGTTAAATATCGCCGTTGCGTCTGCAACTCAGTCAACGTATGTATCAGTTGGGCCATCTGACCCGAGCAGAACCCCTCCATCGACGGCACTTTTGAGCGCGGTTCCAGGTGTTATCGTCGATAATGGAGCCAGCGTTCGCTTGTCATCGACTGGCGCCATGCAGTTGTATAATGCGTTTGGCAATACAAATGTAGTAGTAGATATCGTAGGGTACTATTCCAGTAACGGCTCGTACGTCATGAGCTCAACTGGTCGGACACGTATATACGATTCCCGTTATGACCCAGCCAATAATTATGCACCAATTGCACCTGGTGGCGCTCGTACGTTAGCCGCGAGTGGAGTATGTGACAGTAGACTCAGAGCTATGAAATACAATGTCACTGTCATACCAGTAAGTGGTTCAGGTTACATCACGACTACGCCAGTTGGAGTGCAAAAATACCCAATCTCACAGTTCAGCTATAACAACGGAGAGATGACGGCGCATAGTCTGGTCGCAACCATGGGGGGAGGAGCCTGTCCGTCAACAGTATTCTATAATCATGGTTCCAGCGCACATATTGTGGTTGACGAGATAACAGCATATGTCGACCCAACAATTACGCAGCCACAACCGACGACTCAATTGAGAAGTAAAATAGTCACCATCACCCCTAGCCGTATCGCCGATACGCGTAATAGTGCGGATTCGATTTTTGGCAAATTAGCGTCTGATCAAGACAAAAATGTTCAAGTAACTGGCCGCTTCGGTATTCCGCGTAATGCTTCCAAAGCTATGGTAATTGTGACCGGTCTGAATGCGCCAGGCGGGTATATGTTCGCATATCCTAAAGATTTTCGCACAGCTATGCGCGCCGGAGCCTCATTGATCTTATCTCCGAGCCGCCCAGTGTCAAATTCACTTGTTGTACCTATAGACCAGTCAACAGGTACGATCACAGTCGGATTCTCAGGTTCTGGTAGTGCTGACGCGGTAGTAGACATTGTCGGCTATATAGTAGAAAACTAGTTCATACCTTCTCAGCTGATCAGTCGGACTTCATACTTTGCGAGTCGTTCATGCTACCCTGCGGGTTAGTTACGTCGAGTTGCTGTAAGCAGTACTGTTGGCGCTTTCCGGGGTTAAGTGAGCGAGAGCGGAGCCTTCAGGAGTGGGGTGCTTAAGACAATTGGGTTAACTCCATTTGTCTCAAGCGGGGCGGGCGAGCCCGCCACTTTTTGAACTAACTGCGCCAGCAGCCAGCGTGTTTCGTGCCGGTTGGTTGTCCAGCCAGTCCAGCAATTGACGCGGAAAGCGCAACAGCTTTGGTGTGTAGAACGGCGTAGCCACCGGTGACGACATAGTTGGCGTCAATCGGCGATGGGTTTGAAGTGCCTGAACTTTTCGGGTTGATTTCGGTGCCATTTGGGTTGAGTGAGGTAGCGCTGACCATAGCGGCATGCGTCGAATAGACGATAGGTGTTGAGCTGCCGACAGATGTCGGCGGGAATATATACGGGTAGGGATAGGTAGTGCTCGGCGCAGTCGCCCAGTGAAATACGTTGCCGTCCATGACAGTGCCGTAGGCGGCTAGCAGCTGATTTGTGCCACCGGACTGAATCTGTTGGTCATCGATACAAAACATAGCGTACGCGTTTGACGGTGTGCCAACCACGACGTTGTTATGGATAGTAACGTTGTTGATCTGCCATGTCATATAGCTGCTATACATAGCGTGCCCGAGCGGGTAACGACCGTCTAGACCGTAACTCGTGTTGGCGGGTCGTCGGCTTTCCTGGTAGACCGCCAGAGGGCGACGATCGCCGTTACCATGGTTGGACGTGTCGGGGTTGAGCCGCTGAGAGAGGCTACCGCAGCGCACGATTGTGTTGTTCCATACTTCCATGTTGTCTGTGTTGTTGACCTTGATCGCCTCGGCCGGGTTGTCGACAAACAGGTTGTTGGTGCAGATTCCGGTGCCACTGATTTCAAAGAACGCATCAGTGTCTTTGTTGCGTAAGAAATCGTTGCCGTAGACTTCCATGTCGTAGACCGACATGTCGAACCAAACAACTTTGCATTTGTTGTCGCGGAAGATACTGTTTCGGACGGTGACGTGTTGGGACTGTGTGACCTTAATCACCCCTGAGTCAGGCGATGAGTTGAAGTTTTCGGTGTTGGTGTACTCGATCAAAATATTGTCGAACAACAAATTGTCTGATCGGTAGCCGCCCGAAGCTCGGTAGCCTGCGCGTCGGATTGTCACGTTTCGGATGGTGTTGCCATGGCACTGGTTTGAGGTTAGTGCTGCGGTCGCGATATCTTCCATGACAATGTTTTCAGCCAGACAGTTAGTTGTGTTGTTATTGCCGTCAAAGCGCAGCACTGAATACTGCGGCAGGGAATTGCCATATCGACGAATGCCAAAACCACGGATTGTCAGGCCGGTATAGCCAGTACCAAGGTTTAAAAAGATGTGCATATCGGTCACATTGACTGTTTTGCCGGCCGGATTTGTCCCGATGTAAAGTGTGGACGGCGTGAAAATCATGTTGCTAGTTGTACCCTGCACATAGAAAGTACCGGCTACGCACGCTCCCAATGATCCGACTTGCGTCAGCGCGACACCATCTACGAACACCTGCTCAGGGAATGGCGCCTGCGGATAATTGGCGTTGATCCATTGCCAACCTGGGGTTGAGCCGTCCGCAGCACCACTCGTGCTGGTGGGGCTATGGTCAAATACTTTTGTCCATGGGATAGACCAAGTTGCACCGCTCTGCGACCAACCAGTTTGGACGCTCGAACCATCAAACCAAACCGCTTCACCGGGGTAGTTTTGAATCGTCAAGTTGTTTCTGTTCACCTCGATGCCGATAGCCGAAGTGTGATTTGAGCCGCCTTCATGGTACGTACCGGCTCGTAATACGATGGTTTTTCCGCTGGTTGCCGCAGTAATGGCTCGCACGAGTGTGCGGTACGGCGCGCCGATCGTACCTACGCCGGTCGTATCGTTGCCACCCGTCGCAACATAAATAGCATCACCAGGTACAGCGTAACTGGCCGCACCGACCGCCACCGAGCCAGCGTTAGCCGTTGGATTTGTGCCGGTTGCCGTAGTTCTAGGACCTACTTTTTGTAGTCTTCGTGCCGAAATGCTCATAATTTTATTATACAGCACACCAAGTGCGTGCTAATCCAACAAGACGGTCTCTACCCTAGCCAGCCCTGGGCAACAATTGTGTCGCCTACCAGAACCGCAACCGCAGCATAGCCCGCTCCATTCAGGTGACCTGTATCGGACCGTAAACTTATAGGGATAACACCATCTGCTTGATCGGATAAATCGGTAGCATTTGGCGTTACGCCTGAGTCAACCCAAACCTGAGCGGACTTCAGGTAAGCATAGACGTCGACATAACGATCGCCGTATATGCTTGCTAACCGTGCGTTTTCAGCGTCCATCCGCGTCCGGGCAGAGGTGCCGACGGGCATTGTGCTATTTGCAAAATGTCCCATTACCAAATACTGTGTTCGAGGTAATAGATATGCCACCGTAGCATCAACCGATTCGGCGCAAATTGCCATGTTGCCAGTGCCACTGGTGATGTCGTTTTTTCCCGACCATATGATTGTCCCGTCTGCACGGCGCTGGCTACCCTGAGTGGGTATAAATGGTGTATCATTTGGTACACTCGTGACGCTACCGCTTGCTGAACGGGTAAACTGGTAAGTCGTGAGGTCGCCCGAAGACGCCAGTGTACCACTTACTCCCTGTAAACTGCCCGCTGCTGAGAAAGATAGTATGTGCATAGTCGGCGTCGTAGCGGCAATTGTTCCGGAGGCTGGAATAGAGCCACCACTCAAACTAAGGAGAGCTGGTCGCCCACCTTGACGAGCGGCAACGTGTGTCGACCACTGACCGCCAACACCTCCATTGTACATCGGTATACCAAATCGAGCCTGTAGCTCGCTGCCAACACTAACACCGCCCCCACCATAACCCTGTGCAGACGAGGAACCCCAAATCGCAAACTCAGTCGGGATGTTGTATCGTCCCGCAGACCCAAGAAACATGCGTCTTGTAAAACCACTCATTGACCTATTATTATACACGTCCGTTGTCGAGCGTTTTATTGGCAGCCCAGAACGGGAGTGTATCCGTTGAAGCGGCGTTGCCAGCGACCTGGTTGACCAGCGAGAGGGTCCACCTACCGAACATCTAGCACACTAGTATCCACCGTCGCCTGCTCGTAACCCTTCAAGCTTTGCAGGTATTCAATCGGTGTCATCATGTCTAGCATACTATGCGGTCGGTAAAAGTTGTAGTCGAGACAATCTTCGTTACAAAACTCTCTTAATTCGACAAGTGTGTGCGAATTCGTTGTTAGCCGTTTGTATCTATCCTTGTCTACTCCGTGCGGTCGCTCGACTCGACCGTTGAGATGTGGCGATGACGGCGGGATGCGGAGGTGCTCAATCCCATGTTCTCTGAGCCACCGGACAGTCGGGCACTCTGTTTCCGGTCTCACTTGCGGCAAATGGTCGTAGGTGAACTCTGTGCCATTGTCGGTCTGAATCCCTTTGAACCTGAAAGCTGGGTCAAAGAACCTGACCGCATGCTCAAGAAAATCTACCGTTGTCGCAGGGTCGCATCCAGGATAGATCCGTTTGTATTTTATCCTCGTAGCACAGTCGACGATGTCATACTGGTAGCCTTTGCGCTTCCAATGTTTGACATCCATCTGTCCGACTTCGCCCGGGTAATACTCACGGTCACTGAGCTGGCGGGTTTTGCGTACCTTCTTTTGCGCTCTTCTAGTAACTTTGCTCGGCTCAGGATGTTGTGGACACCGTGCACAGATGTGGCGACGCCGTAATCCCGCCTGAGGACATGCGCAAGAGCATTTTCGCCGTAACCAAGACCAAGGCGAAGCTGCACGACGAGACTCACTACCTCGTCATCGGCGTCATTAGTGTGGCTCTTTGGCGTACGAGGCATATCGTACAGGCTCGTCAGGGCTTTGCCCTGACTCACCCAGCGACTATGCCAGTAGTAATATGTTCGTCGAGGAATGCCGTAGAACCGGCAGGCTGCCGCAACATTCCCGAGTTCTTCGGCTTTACGAAACCACCCTAAACGAATCCGTGCTCCATACACGAGCAATTGTTTCTCTGTCATCTTGCGGTATCTCACTTTCACTCCTTTCTACTTTAGTGAGGTGATGAAAGTGTGCAAGATGTATGGGAGGTTAATAGTTGACCAGCGAGAGATTATTGACCAGTGGCTCACCAAATGCCACAACTACCGTCCGCACCAAGCACTCGGCTATTTGACACCCGATGAATACCAGGCCAAACTGGAGACAGAAGCGTCCTCGAAGTATTGAACCTCCACAGAGTGTTGCATAAGAGGTGGTCTTCTGATACAATTGCATGTAACGCCATCAGTAATCTCTTGAGTAATAGTTTTGGAACAATAAGGAAGGACGTACTAGCGAGTATGATAGCAGCGGAGAAAAAAGACAAAATTGTAAATGATTTACAAGCCAGTAAGGCAGACACCGGTAGCTCGGCTGTACAAGTCGGTATATTTACTGAGCGTATCAAGGAGCTTACCGAGCACCTGAAGGTCAACAAGAAAGATTTTGCAGCTCGTCGCGGGCTGTTGCAGCTCGTCGGCAAACGCAAGCGGTTGTTGCAGTATATTGCAGCACAAGACGGTCAAGCGTACCTTAACCTTATAAAGAAACTCGGCATTCGCCGCTAGGGCTCATGCCCTATTTTTCGCACATTTCGTTGTTAGTAGTTCCAGCTCTCGCTCACCGTACTACAATACGGCTCGCTCTGAGCTTCACTGCTGCTCGGTAAGTGTACGGAAACTAGGGCATCACCAAATTTTGCTCCGGACATTGGAATGTACAGTGGTAAATTCCAACATCTAGAACCAAAATTCTAGCTACATTAACTATCGGTGGGTGATAAAGAGCAGGTTTCCACTTTGTATCTCAAAGAGTGGATGCTTGAACCTTGTTGCTCACCAGAAGGAGGTTCATAAATGAGCCAAATCACGACAAAAACCATAAACCCTTACGGCAAAGATCTTGTTGTCGTCGAGACTGAGTTTTGTGGCCGAACACTGACACTAGAAGTTAACCGCGTTGGTTTTCGTACGACGGCGAGTGTGCTTGTACGCTACGGAGACACGGTTGTGCTTGGGACGACTATGCTTGGCAAGCCCATACAGGGCATGGACTATTTTCCGTTAAGTATTGATTATGAAGAAAAATTCTACGCAGCCGGCAAAATCAGTGGTTCGCGGTTCGTAAAGCGCGAAGGTCGCCCAAGTGACGATGCTATCCTGATTGGTCGTCTCATAGACAGACCAATCCGTCCGCTGTTCCCGAAAGGCTATCGTAACGAAGTTCAGGGTGTGGCCAGCGTACTTAGTATGGATCCGGCATTTCGCCCAGACATGGTTGCTATGATCGCCATGAGTGCGGCACTTATGCTTACGGGAGCACCGTTTGATGGTCCAGTGGCCGGTGTGCGCGTTGGCATGACAGATAGTGGTGAGTTCAAAGCCTTTATGAGCGCTGAAGAACTAAATGCAAGTAAACTTGACCTCGTTGTGGCTGCCCGTGAAGGCGGAGTCATGATGGTAGAAGCTGGTGCCAATGAAGCAACCGAAGAAGAAGTAGTAGCAGCGCTCAAGTTTGCCGAGGAAGCTATACAGCCTGCACTCGCCGTTCAGGCAGAGCTTGCTAAGAAGGTCGGAGTGAAACCCGCCGAATATGAATTGATCCTCCCAGATGAAAAAGTCCAAGCAGCCGTTGACGCATGGGTATCCGACAAGCTCGGTGAGGGTTTGCGCCTGCCATACCCAGAACGCAATGAAATGATTGGAGTTTTGAAAGAGCAGTTTCACATTGCTTTTGCTAAGGAACTGGGCGAACAAGAGTACACCGTAGTACGTACTGAGTATGACGAAGCATTTCAAATGGCACTGCATAAGGATGTGAGGGCTGGCATTGTCAAAGACGGGACTCGTCCTGATGGCCGCAAACTGACCGATATTCGTCCGCTTAGCTCAGAGGTTGGTTTATTACCTCGGGCGCATGGCTCGAGCATATTTACCCGCGGTATGACTCAGGGGATGAACATTGTCACGCTCGCGCCGCTTTCATATGCGCAGTTTGTCGACACCATGGAAAAGAACGAAGAGCGCCGCTACATGCACCACTACAACGCGCCGGGCTATACGGTTGGCGAAGTGCGCCGTTTGGGTTCACCGGGTCGCCGCGAAATTGGCCATGGGTATCTCGCAGAGCGCGCCTTGACTGCGGTACTGCCTTCTGAAGCAGATTTTCCGTATGCTATTCGTTCGGTAACCGAGATTATGAGCCAAAACGGTTCAACTAGTATGGCCGCAACCTGCTCAAGCTGTCTTGCGCTCATGGACGCAGGCGTACCTCTGAAAGCACCCGTATCGGGTATTGCCATGGGACTCATGGTAGACGGTGACAAGACGTACATACTAAGCGACATTGCCGACGCCGAGGACTTTGCGGGCGACATGGACTTTAAGGTGGCCGGCACCGCAGTGGGTATTACTGCGCTTCAAATGGACATGAAAGTACACGGACTGCCTATTGCGGTGCTTGCAAAGGCACTTGCACAGGGCAAAGAGGGCCGAGCCCACATACTTGAACACATGATAACAACTATGCCGGAGCCTCGCGCCGAACTTAGCCCGTATGCACCGCGCGTAGAGAGTATTACCATTAACCCAGATAAAATTCGTGAAATCATTGGCAAGGGTGGCGAAACCATCCAGAAAATAACCGCCGAAACAGGTACCGAAATTGACATTAAAGACGACGGTACCATAATGATTGCGAGTCCAGACGGCGCGGCCATTCAGAAGGCAAAAGACTGGATTGCTAGCATTGTTGAAGACCCAGAAGTCGGCAAAATATATGTCGACAAGCCAGTCGTATCTGTCCTAGACTTTGGTGCATTCGTACAAATTATGCCAGGCAAAGATGGCTTAGTACACGTCAGTGAAATGAGCGAAGAACGCGTAAACAAGCCAAGCGATGTCGTCAAAGAAGGCGACCTCGTCACGGTAAAACTAGTGGCCATAGATGACCGTGGCCGCTTGCAACTGAGCATGAAAGCAGCCGCCCGCGAACTCAGCAAATAAGAAGCAGAGAGCCCATGACCATTCCATTAAAATCAGAGTCAGACCAAAGTAGTTTTTTTGAAAGTCGGTTGAATAAAGCGATGAAGCTTAACAGCCCTTTCTATGCATCGCTATCTGAAAATCAGAAGGTAGCGTACCTGCGGCAATATAAACTGCAGGTAATTGCCTTCGGCGTCGTTATGGTGGTCATTGTTCTTGGGCTTTTGTTTGGATTCCAAACTAAGCTAATCACTGGATTCGCAGTTCTATCGATCCTAGCTTTAAGTGCGTCCGCGCTCATGCACAAACAAACCTACTGGCAATTGTTTGTGCATGAGCGACGTAGTAACCGCGAAAAAAGCGCCACACACCGGGAAGAGCTAGAGAGTTTCGCAAAACAACTCCAGAAAGAACACTCTTATGACCGACAGTAAAACACAACTTAGACTTGATGAACTAAAAAATCGAATACAGGCATCTGACGTTACCCCTGAGCTCAAAAACCAAGCTACCCAGCTGGTTTTTGGGGCGGGTAACCCTAGCGCCGATGTTGTGTTTATCGGTGAGGCTCCGGGTAAAAAAGAAGACCTCACTGGCGAACCATTCGTCGGCGCTGCCGGCAAATTCTTAAACGAAATGCTTGGTAGCATTGGCATGAAAAGGGAAGATGTATTCATTACCAACATAGTGAAATATCGCCCGCCCAACAACAGAGATCCGTTGCCAGAAGAAAAAAAGGCTTTCCTGCCGTATTTGCAGGAGCAGCTAGAGATTATTCAACCAAAAATTGTGGTGACACTGGGGCGACACAGTGGCGGGTGCTTTCTCCCAGATTTGCACATAAGTAACGACCACGGTCAGCCCAAACGGCTTAAGCTACAGTTCCATGATGACAAGACAAAGAGTTTTGCCGTCGTGGTACTGCCGCTCTATCACCCGGCTGCGGCACTATACAATGGGAGCATGCGTAAAGTCCTCGTGGAGGATTTTAGCCTCATCCCAACTATTTTAGAAAAATTAACTCTCAAACAAACTAAGAAAGGGAGAAACAATGGAAAATAATGGAAATAGAGACAACAGACAAGAGTCAAGAGACAACAGACCGCGGGGCGGCCAGAATAATGGCAATCAGCGGCGATCAAACCAAAAAGCACGAATGCCGCAGAACAGCGCTGGTCAAAATGGCCAGGCGACCGAAAAACGGCCGACAGTAAGCCGCGGGGCGGCGGTGCGGGCGCAAAAGCGGACACAAATGGATGCACAGCGTGTCGCAAACCACTGGATGCCGGCGCAGGTAGATGAATCAAAACGGGCCAACTTTATAGACGATTCACCGCGCCTGAAGGTTATCGGTCTTGGTGGTATGGACGGTGGTGGTTCAAAGAACATGATTCTCGTAGAGTATGTCAACGACGCAGTCGTGATAGATGCCGGCAATGACCTTAGTGTTGACTTGCCGGGCATTAACTACGGCATTGCCGACACGGCCTACATGGAGACGGTACGCCACAAACTGCGCGCCTACATAATTACCCACGGGCATCTTGACCACATAGGTGGTTTGCCGCACATTGTACCAAGGTTTCCAGCGCCTATTTACGGCAGCAAGTTTACGATTGGCCGCGTGCACGAAATATTTGAAAACTTTGGGCTTCCTATGCCTGACGGGTTTGAGCTACAGACAGTGGAAATGAACGAAAACACGCACGAACGGCTCAAAATCGGCGAATTTTTCGTTGAGCTCGTGCGAGTGACACACTCCATCCCGGGTAGTACCATTGTGGTGCTCGATACTCCCGTTGGACGTATCATAAACACTGGAGATTTCCGGTTTGACCCGAGCCCACTTGATCATGAACGTACCGATATGGAACGCCTGATAGAACTGGGCAACGAAGGTGTACTGGCGCTACTTAGTGAAAGTACCACGGTTGAGCGCATAGGTCGCACGCCTTCAGAAAGCACCATCGAGCAGAGCTATGTTGACATTATGAACCAAGCCCCAGGGCGGATATTTGTTGGTGTGTTTAGTACAAACATGAACCGCATACAGATGATTGTCAACGCTGCCGTGCACCATGGTCGCAAGGTGGCCATAGACGGCCGCAGCATGGTGAGTACGCTCGAAATGGCGGTCAGGCATGGGTATATGAAAATTCCCAAGGGCACGTTTGTTCCGATTGCTTCAGTGCCCGGCTTGAGCGATGATAAGCTCGTCGTGATCTGTACAGGTAGCCAAGGCGAACCTTCTTCGGCGCTGCAGCGCATGGCAAATGGCGAGCACAGGCATATTAAACTCAAAGAACAAGACACAGTAATCCTTTCTAGCACGCCTATTCCCGAAAGCGGTAACGACGCGTTAATTGGACAGATGGTCGACGACTTGACCAAGAAAAATGTCCATGTTTTTGAACACCGTAATCACGACCTAGACAATGTTGGGCCACTCCATGTTTCTGGGCACGCTAGCCGTGACGAATACGCCGAGATGATTCAAATGACAAAACCAAAGTTTTTCATTCCTATCTACGGCGCATACCGTGTCAAGCAGCGTCACATAGAACTCGCTGTGGAGCAGGGGATTCCGCGCGCAAACTGCCTCAATGCCCTAAACGGGGAAGTCATTGCTCTGACACCCGATAAAATGGAAGTTATTGGCGAAGTGCCTTCCGGAACCATTTTGGTTGACCAAACCGGTGCACTTGTAAGTAATGTCGTGGTAAAAGACAGGGTACTTTTAGCAGAAGAAGGCCTGGTGGCAGTGGTTATAACGGTAGATAAAAGAACTGGTGGTCTTATGACCAGCCCAGATATTATTAGCCGCGGGTTTATATATATGCGTGAGCAAGAGGAAATTATGAATGGCTTACGAAATGAGGTGCGCCGCGCTGTACAGCAACGGTTCAAGCGCATAGACATTGATCGGTTTAAGGCAGAAATAAAAGACCACATTACGCACTACCTCTTTGAGCAGACTGGTCGTAGCCCCATTGTCATACCAGTTGTAAATATACTTGGAGGCAAAAGTGAAAAACCCGCAGCGGCAGGGCGTGCAGCAGACAGCGAAAAGCCTGTCGAGAAAGTAAAAACATCTGAGGAAATTGCCGCCGAACAGCAAGCTCGTTTCCAGGCCATGCGTGAACGTCTCCTGAACCAAGACCCCCGCGTTGACTAGCCCCGCAGGAGTACCTAAAACCATAACTACTATTGACAAAACGTCAATAATTCGCTAACATATGTATCATGTCTTTTCGTAGAAAAAAAACAAACACTCCAGCCGGACATACAAGGGGTAATAACGTATGGGATGACGAATATACAACTTACCCAAGGACCGGCGAGGATCTTAAAGCAGCGCTCAAAGTTGCATGGCTGTCTGGGTGGAATACGGCCCCACAGATCGCTGCTGTATTAGGCGTCGATGAGATGTTAAAGGGTCGTACGGGGCATTGTTACCCACGTACTCCAGGAGATGAGCAGGCAGCGAGACAAGCTGAAGCATTTGGCGCATACAAAGCGGTGGTTACAGGTATCGGCGATATGGCCATCGAGGGAGTGCCTGGCAACACAAGATCCACCGCAGGTCCACAAGATTCCATACCACAAGATTGCGCCCGCGAGTAATGTACACAGATTATCTTACGCAATTCGCAAAACAGTTTAAGGCTTGGTTATCATGACAAATGTAAATCCTCAAACTTCTCCCAGGCCGCCAGATGTCTGGCTTGCTGCCGAAGCAGGGGGTGATGAGCGACTGGAGAAGCTATTGGGTTTAAAGGAAGAGTTGATGTGGTGGCTAGGCGGGATTAGAGGGGGTGAATTACTTGGAACGGTGGAAGTTGTTGAAGCTGCAGTTGATTACACACATAGCAATATACACAGGCGCCAGCGTTCACTGGACATTGACCCAAGCGCTGGAGGACCGACCAGCTATGCTCAGGAGAGTAGACCAGAACACGAATAAACAGTATAATCAAAAGCGTTATGGCAAAAAAGAAAAAACAAAGTAGAAAAAAAGTTGCAAAACCAGTAGTACGCGAGCCGTCACCTGTGATGGGCTATGTGCTAGCTGTTGTGTTTGTGCTGTCCGCACTGTTTATTTTCCTAGGTGGGTTTAACGCCGGCGGTAGTCTACCAAAAGGTCTATTTGGTGCCATGAGCTGGCTGTTTGGTTGGGGTGCCTGGCTGGTGCCTATCAGCCTTCTTTATTGGGGGTTCTACAAATTTACTAATGATGATCACCGAGTACCTCGTGGGCGCGTTTTTAGCATGTATATGTATCTTGTGCTCATGTCCGCATGGTTTTTTACCGCCTTTGCCAGCACACACGAAGAACCAGGTTTGGCGACTCAGACGGTTGGCGGTAACGGTGGTCACATCGGCGTCGCAGTCGGCGATGCCGTGCTTGCTGCGCTCGATAAGGTGCCGGCCAGTCTGTTGTTTTTTGCATTTGGCCTACTGACGTTTTTCTTTGCATTTGGCATATCACCCAAAGTACTACTGAATCTTGGCAGACTGTTTCATCGCCGTGCGGTCGAGGAGGAGGGTGAGCTAGCTGCCTTAAAAGCAAAGGCCGCCGAAACGGGCTTCCAGCTTAACGAGGGCGTGCCAGTAGTGAAGCACAGTGAGGGTATGTTTACGAAAGAGCAAATTCATCATGCGTCTTTCAAAAACACGGCCGCAAAACTTTCTGCAAATGAAAGCCACGAAGCCCTGACAACGACAAGCGATCCCGGCTGGGTGCTGCCGAGCATAGAGCTGCTAGACCAAAAGCAAGACAAAGCAGACGCTGGCAATGTCGAAGGAAATGCACGGATTATCAAAGAAACCTTCGCCAACTTTGCTATAGATGTCGAAATGGAAGGGGCAAACATTGGCCCCCGGGTGACACAGTATACGCTGCGACCACCCACCGGAGTTAAACTGACCAAAATTACTGCGCTTGAAAACAACCTTGCGCTTGACTTGGCCGCTACAACCATTCGCATGGAGGCGCCTATTCCAGGTAAGCGGGCGGTCGGTATAGAGGTACCAAATGTCAAAGGCGCTACTGTGCGCCTAAGCTCAATTTTTCAGTCGCGCGGGTGGGCAGAGAGCACAGGTCCTCTCACCTTTGCTATTGGTAAAGACATTGTTGGGAAATCGGTAGTGGCAGATTTGGCTCGTATGCCGCACTTGCTCGTGGCAGGGCAGACTGGTTCGGGTAAGTCTGTCATGATAAACGACATATTGACCAGCTTGCTGTACCGCAACAGCCCAAGTGACCTCAAACTTATACTCGTCGATCCGAAGCAAGTTGAGCTGACACCGTACAATGACCTCCCGCACCTCTTAACGCCAGTAATACATGAGCCTGAAAAGTGCATATCGGCACTCAAATGGGCGGTGGCAGAAATGGAACGCCGCCTGCGTACCATGGCAGAAGTTAGCAAGCGAAATATAGAAGAGTACAACAAAATCAAACCAGATGAAAAAATGCCATATGTTGTCATTGTCATTGATGAGCTCTCTGACCTTATGATGATGGCGGCTCGAGATGTGGAAGCACTTGTTGTCCGCATTGCCCAAAAAGCTCGTGCGGCAGGCATACACCTGATACTCGCAACCCAGCGCCCCAGTGTGAATGTAATAACGGGGCTGATAAAAGCTAACGTTCCGGCTCGAATTGCCTTCACCACGGTGAGCCAGGTAGACAGCCGCACCATAATTGATCAAATGGGAGCCGAAAAACTCTTGGGGCGAGGGGATATGCTTTATCAGACGTCTGATATGCCGGCCCCAAAGCGCGTTCAAGCAGCTTTTGTCAGTGACGGCGAATCAATGAAGGTAAACGACTTTATCCGCGAGCAGCGTGCACCGGACTACAACGATGAGGTTGTCAGTCAGCCGGTGCAGATTGGTAAGGGTGGTGTTGTGGTCACGGATGACCACGGCAGTAATGCAGACGAAGACATGTTCCGCGATGCAGTGCGTGTGGTCATAGATAGCCGCAAAGCATCCACTTCGTTGCTACAACGTCGCCTACGTATTGGCTATGGGCGTGCGGCGCGGCTCATGGAAGAAATGGAAGAGCAGGGCATAATAGGCGCAGCAGACGGCAGCCGACCACGAGATGTATTGGTGAGTAGCTTAGATCAAGTATTTGGCGGCGGAGCTACTGCAAATGGTGATGAATCTGGCTCAGACCTCGACGAATATGGTGTTCCCGTTGAACCCAACGATCGCGACGAATACCTCGCTCGGTAGCACTTTTATTGCTCAATGGTGTAGAGCTATAATTATGGTGACTGCAACAAATGTATTCAATTTTGGTCGGGCCACTTATATATTTTGTTGTGGGCAGTGCAACGGTTCGATTTTGAATAACAGATTGGGATAGAGAATTTTACTACACATTTTGCTTGCGTTTTGAATTTTGCGGGTCTACCATGGAGTTAAAACAAACAAGCCAAATGGAGCGAGGTGGTGAAATAGTCGTACTGTATTGAGAGACTACAACGCGACTACATCATCTCCCTCCAGGCTCAAATAAATTAACACCTGCTAGAGCAGGTTTTTTTGTTGACCGGATAAAGATATTACGCTATAATTTTCAGTACTATCAACTCAACTTGCATCTTCAGGAGTGCAGGTTTTAACCAAAGGAGTGTTTCGTGAATAATTACGAAATAGCAATTCTTTTTGACCCAGGTCTAGAAGTAGACTTGGATCAAGCGACCAAAAAGGTCGAAAAAATATTTACAGACAATGGCGGTAAGGTTGCCAAAGTTGACAACTGGGGCAAGAAAAAACTTGCCTACGTAATTAAAAAACACGATAGTGCCGTCTACGTTTTTTATACAGTTGACTTGCCGGGTGAAGGCGTGCGCAAAGTAGAATATACACTGAACATTACGGACGAAGTAATACGGTTTTTGATTGTGCGACCTGACGAGAAAAAGATTGCCAAAGCTGAGGCTGAAAAAGCGCGCAAGGCAGAGCAAGCAAATAAACGTGGCGACCGTGAAGACAAGGAAGAGGAAGAGGAATAAACTATGGCGAAGATTTTTAAACACCGAACAGACGTTGCTTATTTTGACTACAAAGATTTCAAAACGTTGCAGCGCTATGTAGACCAGTACGGTCGCATAGAGTCCCGCAAAAAAACAGGCCTCACTGAATCTGAGCAACGCCATCTAGCAGTTGCGATTAAGCGAGCACGACATATTGCACTTCTGCCATTTGTGGCAACTGCCTAGAGCAGGTTGATCTTTGATCTACGGCAGTTTGCATTGATTAAACGTATTCACGAGACCGGCCAAGAAACGATCAACGATTAATGTAAAATAATCAATCTGCCTTGACGTACGCCAGCTACGGGCGTACGGTGAGTAGTACAAATTAATGAGGACGTAGTTTCCTCGGAGGGGAGTTGCTGTTGTGGCACGTAGTTTCAACCAAGTAATCTTAATGGGGAATCTCACTCGGGATCCAGAGCTCAGGCAAACGCCAAACGGCCAGAATGTCTGTAGTTTTTCACTTGCTCTTAACAGGGCTTACAAGAGCGCTGATGGCGAATGGCAGGAAGCGACTGACTATGTTGATGTTGTCGCCTGGGGGCCACTGGGCGAGCGCGTAGCACAGTATTTGAACAAGGGCAGCCAGTGTTTGGTCAATGGTCGCTTGCAATCTCGCAGTTGGGAGCAGGAGGGTCAAAAACGCAGTAAAGTTGAGGTCAATGCTCAGGATGTTACATTTTTGGGTGGACGCGGCGGAGATGCCGGCAACGGTAATAACCAAAATACCAACTCAAACAGCGGCAGTTCAACTAGTCGACCAGCGGCAAAGAAAAAAGACGATGTAGTAATTGAGGATGTTGGTGACGAGCCAATCAACCTCGATGACATACCGTTTTAGCCGTCCATGCGTGAATCACTCACCAGTGTCATGCTGCAGCTTGAGCGGGGAGTAAAAGTAACTCTTCGTGATGTCGATATAGAGAGCGTGCCAAGGGATCAAAGAGAGTATATGGCAAAGCTTAAGCACGCTCTAAACGAAATCAGACTTGATGTTCGCGACTATGAATATGCCGAAACCCGTGACGAACAGCTACGGTGGGCAAAAATTGGCCAGCATAATCTGCGAGTTCTGAACACCTTGATACTTCGGCTCGACAGTGTTTTCGGCCCAGCAGATGTTGCCGAAATTGGCGCACGCATAGACTTTCTCCAAACAGCGCTTGTGTAATTTTACCCAAGCGAGCGAGAACGAAACCTCTAGCGCTTAGATTAAGGTAAATCGGTGGTGGTATTGTGTTAACAGAGGTGGTATACTGTTTTTTAAGCATATACTGAGCTCACAAAGGAGAACAAATGGCATTGTCGATTACTAACCTCAAAAAAGGTGTGGTGTTTCAGCTGGACGGTGAACCGTATCGGGTTGTTGAGTATAATCAGAAAGTAATGGGACGTGGCGGTAGTATTGTAAATGTACGTGTTCGCAGTTTGTTGGACGGAAAGGTTCTAGAGAAGACATTTAAAGGCAATGAGCAGCTTGAAACAGCCGATGTTTCCAACCAAACCGTGCAGTACCTGTACAGTGATGGCACGATTTTCCATTTTATGAATCAAGAAAGCTTTGAGCAGTTTGAAGTCAGCAATGAGCTGATGGGCGACGGCGCAGGCTACATAAAAGAGGGTGACATGGTCAATCTGCAGTTTTTTAACGGTGTGCCGATAAACGTTGAACTGCCCAAAAACGTACCGCTGCTGGTCACTTACACTGAACATGCAGTGAAAGGCGACACAAGCAGCTCCATCACAAAAGATGCAACGCTCGAAACAGGCATCACCATAAAAGTACCGGCCTTTATTAAACAAGGCGACGTTATCTCGGTAGACACAAGCAACGGCGCCTACCGTGAGCGCGTAAAGGAGTAGCTTCGTGAAACGACGTCTTGATGTAGAGCTTGCCGCTCGAGGGCTCGTTGCTTCTCGGTCGCAGGCAGAGTCATACATACGCCTTGGTAAAATTAAGGTAAATGGACGCGTGATAACAAAGGCAGGATTTTTAGCTGCCGCAGAAGACTCGTTACAGATCTCTCAGGAAGAGCAGTACGTTAGCCGAGCGGCGCTGAAGCTAAAAAGTGCTGATGATGTGTTTGGTATTGAATGGCAGGGTAAAACAGTTTTGGACGTAGGCAGTAGCACGGGTGGCTTCACGCAGTATGCGCTGCTGCACGGCGCGCAAAAGGTCATTGCGGTTGATGTCGGTACTGACCAACTGCACCCAAGCCTGCGTAATGATAGCCGGATTGAATTATATGAAAAAACTGACATCAGAGATGTGCAAAAAATGAATGATATACCGCTCCGGAAGCAAAAAAACTCGCAGCCAACGACATCCGTCATCCTTAACTCACCAGTTGATATTGTGCTCGCAGACGTTAGCTTCATAAGTTTAAGAGAAATTCTTCCGACAGTTTCCAAGCTCGTGACTTCAGACTCGCAACTAATCATTATGGTTAAACCGCAGTTTGAGGCGGGGCAAAGCAATCTTAAGCATAAAGGGGTTATAAAAAATGACCGAATGCGCCGGGACATACTAAAAGAATTTGAAATATGGGTACAAGACAAGTTCAAAATTTTGGATAAAAAAGATTCGGAAGTGGCTGGCGGCAAAGGAAATGTTGAGCGATTTTATTTACTTAAAAAACTTTCGTAAACTGCCTACTGAATCACTCGCGAATGGCTCTGGAGGAAGTGCGAGTTTGTGTAATCTTGTTCGGTGCAAGCACCACTGTTAGAGGCTTCAGATGTTAGGCGAGCAAGAGCGAAGTCTTTTAGCTAGGAACCTTTTGTTATCACGCTAGCCCAGCTGAAAAATGGCGGCGATGGATGGATTGTTCCTTCGCTCTTGCCTCACTTGCTTGTACAATAGTGCTTATGTATTATTTTCCAAATCGCACGGTTGCCGGTGGCTTAATTGTCGATCAGCTCGAGAAAAAATACCGCTACCAAGATTGCGCGGTGATTGCCCTAAGCGACGGGGCAGTTGTAGTAGGCGCGGAAATAGCTAAACGGCTGCACTGCGTTATAAACATGCTCCTCTCATCTGCAATACAGCTACCGCGTGAAGTTGAGGCTTTGGCGTCCATAGACAACTTTGGTGGGGTGACGTATAACGACATGTTTAGCCCTGGGGAACTAGAAGAGATTAAGAGCGAGTACTTTAACTATATTGAGCAGCAAAAACTACAAAAGCTTTTTGAAATGAACGAGCTCCTTGGCCAAGGTGGTGTTTTAGACACAAGGTTCCTTCACAACAGGGTGGTTATTGTTGTGTCAGACGGCTTGAGTAATGGTTTTTCAATGCGAGCAGCCTACGAATTTTTAAAACCAGTAAAAACGAAGAAAGTAATCATGGTGTCTCCGTTTGCAAGTGTGGCGGCAGTCGACCAGATGCATATGCTTGCAGACGAAATTGTTTGCCTGAACGTTATCGAAGACATTATATCTATAGACCACTATTATGATGACAATTCGCTGCCCGCGCACGAAGCAGTTATTCGCATACTTGAAGACATAGTCCTACACTGGGTATAGCCGGTTTATTGTATAAAATCTTCGAGTGCAGGAATGTCTAAAAGGATAATTTTTGATTGTTCACTTGTAATAAAACCTTTTCGCTCAAGCTCTGAAAGTGTGCGACTTGTTGTTTCCCGGGTTGCGCTGATGGAACTTGCAATGTCCTGATGCCGGAGCGGCGCATCTATGCGGGTGCCTTTTTCGGTTTTCACGCCAAAACGATCCGCCATACCCAGCAAGAATGACGCGAGGCGCTCGCGCACTGTACGGTACTCAAGAGTCATAATACGTTCGCCGTGCAAACGGAACATGTCTGCAAGAATGCTCACAACCGGAACGGCAGTTTCAGGGTGCGAGTGCAGGTGTTCAATAAAGGTATCTCGGCTTATTAGCCAAACGGTTGTCGGGGCAAGTGCAGTATATATAATTTCTCGTTCCCGGTGGGAAAGTGCCCAGGTAAGCCCAAGTAGCTCTCCGGACTGGCGGATGATAAGCAGGTTTTCTTCACCGTACTTAGTAATGTCATAAGCTTTTACTAGGCCGCTCTCAATGTAAAATACCCCACGAGGAGAACCGCCTGGTCGTACAAGGAACTCACCTTTGGAATATTCCTGCCTGGTACCGGTATGAAATAAATCAACCAATGCCGTCAGCTGTGCATCATCGGCTAACATGCGTACATTATCCCATAGTGTGCTACACCTGTCCACAAATGAGCTCAAAGTGCGAAATGTATACTTGTTCTGCCAGTGTGATAAATATCTCAGTCATATTGTGATGAAGCATACTGCATGCCAGCCGTCACTCCGGCATAATAGAGTCCACACAGGGAATTACCGGTCAACAGACTGAGACTCTCTAGGGAGGCAGATATGGTTAGTATGAAACATATCACCAATCAATTACGACAAATTGGATGTGACTACGCAGTGTGGGGCAGGAGCGAAATCCGTGAGCTGACCAATATCCTCATGGACGATGAAAAGATTTTACAGGCTGTCAACGGCTATTATGATGGCGGGTTTGCCATGCTGTGTGTCACGAACTACCGTGTGCTTATTGTTGACAAAAAACCTTTGGCGCTGACCGTAGAAGATTTACGCTACGACATGATTGCAGAAGTCGATTTCAGTTCTCGCATATTTACGTCAGTGATGCACATATTTACACCCATGCGGACACTCATTTTTACGAGCTGGAGTATGAGCAAACTTCGCGCTAGTATGAACTATGTTCAGCAACGTGTCATGGAGCTGCGCAACAACGACTATCTCATGAATCAGTTCATGCAGCAAAAGCAGCAACCAACACCGAAGTTTCTTTCCGGCAAGCGTTGGCAGCGCCAGACTGTGCCGCAAATGGTGCCCACTTCTGCTGCCAGCACGCAGCCAGCAGCAGACTTCGATACCTACCGCCCGGCTGTAAAACCGCTTGTGAACCCTTACACAAAAGTTCCGCTTTTGACTCGTCGCCGCAAATACCCCAGTTTTTACTAGTCAACGCGAACTCGGCGTGGGCCACTCTAACCTGAACATAAAGCGTAAGTTTGCTATACTGTCATAAGCAGTATGAAACAGAGACTAAAGAAGTTGCCAATGTTTATGAAACGGTATGCCGTTCGGCACCCAAAGCCGGTGTATGTGGTGGGTGGTGTTTTGCTGGCAGTGATAGTAGCGCAGTTTGCGTATCCTTCGAGCCGTGTGTTACCTTTCGTTCGGCTCAACGGCACAAGGGTAGGGGCGCAGTCGGAGAAACAAATAACTCAAATGCTCATAGATACATATAGCAATGTGCCCCTGACTCTCCATGTCGACGGACCCGCAAAAGACCAGTCACGAAAGACTACCATTGCACCCGCTGGGCTGGAGCCAGATATTGATCGAACGCTTCGTGAGCTGAAGGCATACCCGTGGTGGCAGCGAGTGATTCCGTTTAGCGGGCTCGTAAAGGGCATGACAAAGAACCAGTCCGTTCCAGTAACTTTTGACGAACAGCGTTTTAAAGAATATGCGAACAGTGAGCTGGCAGCATGCCGAGTTGAGCCGAAAAATGCCGGCGTAACTGTGCGAAGTGGCAGTGTTGTACTCGACGCAGCCAAAGACGGTCAAGCCTGCACACAAGAGGCACTGCGAAAAGAATTGAAACGTCTTTCACTTGAGTCAAAAGGAGTGGATGCGTATGTAGAAGCCGATACAATTAAGCCTGTGCGGTCGGATAAAGATGTTGCGACCAAGTTGAAAGAAGCGCAAGTGCTTACCGAACGCAAACTGTCGCTCCAGCTTATTGACACGGAGTACCGAGTAGAAAAGGCAACCATTGCAGCCTGGCTGGTAATATCTGAAGATACTAAAGACAAAAAGAAGTTGACGGTCGATTTCGACACCAAGCCTATTCGGGACTATCTGACGGAAATGCAGAAAAAGATATATATTACGCCTGGCATCACCACGGTTAGGACGGCTGATGGTGTCGAAACTGGTCGCAGTGAAGGAACTTCTGGGCGGGGATTAAACTTTACAACTACGGCAGATGCGCTAAAGAAGCAATTACTAGGCGGAGATGGTGTGGTGAGTGCAGAGATAATTACCCTCCAGCCCCGCGTCGCGTACCAGCGTACGTATTCGGCAACGCGGGCTGGTTTGCAGGCACTTGTCAACGACATCGCAAAAGACAAAGGCGACTACGCAATTACGGTTCGGCTAAGTGACGGATCGGCCGTGAGTGCAAACGGTACGAAGCGGTATCATCCGGCAAGTACGTACAAAATGTATGTGGCCTACAGTTTTTTGAAGCGAATAGAGAACGGCAGTATTAAGTGGGATGACGCGGCGACAGCAGGGAAAAACATGAGCCAATGCTTCGACATGATGATCATAAATTCCGACAATACCTGTGCCGAGTGGCTGGGTGATAAGATTGGCTGGGCAAACATTCAGCACGAAGTGCGCGCGCTCGGCTTGAGCAACACAAGTACCATAAGAGGTGCCATGTATTCGACTACAGATGACGAAACGCTGTTTCTTCATAAACTACAATATGGAAATATTCTCGGTGATGCTGAACGCGCGCGCCTGCTTGACGTTATGAAGCGGCAGGTATACCGGCAAGGGATTCCGGCGGGCACCATGGTAACGGTGGCAGATAAAGTCGGGTTTATCGATGGTAAGCTGCATGATGCGGCAATTGTGTATGGCAGTAAAACATACATGCTGACGATTATGTCGCAGGGAAGCACGTGGGCGCAGATTGCCGATGCAGCGCGGCAAATCAATGAGCAATTGAATAGGATGTAGGGGTTGTTTTCTATGAGGCAACAGAGCTCGCCCCGCTTCTACCAACGTGGTTCCTGTGGTCGCAGGCATAGCTGCCCCGCCGTTGACGGGATGAATTACTTACTGACGTTGAATTTGAACTCGACAACGTCGTCAGGTTGCATTATGTAAGTTTTGCCTTCGGTACGGAGTTTGCCAGCAGCACGGGCGGTGGCAAGGGAACCGGCGTCGACGAGATCAGGATAGCTTACGACATCAGCGGCAATGAAGCCGCGCTCAAAGTCTCCGTGAATTACGCCAGCTGCTTGTGGGGCGGTGGCGCCTCGCGGAATAGTCCAGGCGCGGACTTCCTTGTCGCCGGCAGTTAGGTAGCTTTGCAACCCGAGTGTTTTGTAAGCGGTGTGGATGAGCTGTACTAGGCCGCTTTCGTGTACGCCGTAACTTTCGAGTAATTCGGTTCGATCGGCTGCGTCGAGGCTGCGGAGCTCATCTTCCAGCTTAGCGCAGACGAACAGTGCCGGGGCAGGGGAAACGAGTGATTTTACCCGGGATTGCATTTCTGTATCTGTGAGCTTTACTTCATCAAGATTGAACAAGTAAAGTATTGGTTTCAAAGTTAGCAGTTGCAGCTCCTGCTGCAGCCAGCCGCGTGATTCATTGTTTATGATTTCAGGTTCGCCCCACAAAGGTCGTCCTTCATCCAAAACAGCCTTCACTTGTTCTACAAACTCAACCAGCGACTTTAGCTTCGCATTTGCTTTTGCTTCTTTTTCGAGGCGTGGCAAGCGGTTTGTAACGGTTTGCAGATCTGCCAGTACCAGCTCGGTGTTAATGACGTCAATATCTTTGGCGGTGTCATGAGCATCGTCTACGTGGATTACGTTGCTGTCGTCGAAAGCACGAACCACCTGGACAATTGCGCTGCAAGTGCGAATGTGAGCGAGAAACTGGTTGCCGAGACCTTCGCCCTTGCTTGCACCTGCAACCAGTCCGGCGATATCTACGAATGTGACGGTAGCAGGTTTGACAGGGGCGTCGTGGTACAGCTTACTCAGTGTCGTTAAGCGTTCATCTGGCACTGGCACAATGCCGGTGTTTGGCTCGATGGTCGCAAACGGGTAATTTGCTGCAAGAATGTTGCTGTCGGTGAGCGCATTAAACAGTGTTGATTTCCCAACATTCGGCAACCCAACAATACCTATACTTAACATCTAACCCAATCAGTCTTTTCCATCTGTTAATCATAACATATTCAGTTAATAACATACTTGCAAAATAATAAAACTTATGCTATTATGTAATCTGTTAAGTACTAATAAAAATTATGTTCGAAATTACCCCTAAACCATTAGAAGTAATTCAAGCTCAAATGGCTACTTTTGCTGCGGAGCGGGTTGAGCATCATAAAGACAGTGGACATATATTTATTAACCTCGGCAACCTTGCGCTAGGTGAAGCGGGAGATGTTACACGAGTTACTACCTCTGCTGAAGATCATCAGGGTCTGGACGGCAACAATAAGCTACGAGTTCCAGTCGGTACTGAATGGACTGTCGCAACAGCAGTCGAGTATACGGATTTCTTGCGTTCAGTAGGTGGCTCACGATACAAAGCGATTCAAGGTCGTGCTGAAATGCTGAAAGGATATAGCCGTTTTGAGCGTACTATCGCAACACTTAGAGCCGAATTATCAGAGCTTGCAACTCGTAAAGAACACCCTAATTTCTTAGGTAACGGTTCAAACGCAACAGTTTTTTCAATTATCGAAGGCGATAAGTCATACGCTGTTCGTGTGCCGAACGGCAAGGAGATTAGTCCAGGAGCTATAGATAGTCATCTTGCGGGTGCTGTTCTTGGCAAGGGTATTCCGCACCTAGAGCAAATAGTCGCTGCGTCATATAAAGACGGAGTTACTGTAGCCGAAGTAATGCCAGGCAGAGAAGTTGGTCATCTTACTGTGGATGAAATTAAAGGCGTAACTGATGAACAACTTGTGGAGCTTGTAGATACTCTGGTGGCTGTAAGTGATCAAGGAATTGAAATTGACCCTAAGCCCTCTAACATTTTTTATGACCCCAAAGAAGGCTACGGCATAGTGGACTACCACTCTTCAAAAGTTGCAGGAAAGGAGTCCGCTGACCAAGACCTGGGCACCATAGTTGGCTGGATGGCAACATTCATTGGTAGCGCTGGCTTTTACGGTAAGCAGCCTAATTACGATAAAACTACCGAGGAAGATGCTCACGATTTAGAGTTTATAAAAGCCAACTTAGATGTAATGATGCGTTACCGTTCTATTGTTGAACAGAAACTTACAGGCGAAACTCAACAAACAGCTCTAAAACAAATAGATAAAAAGTTACAGAGTGCGCAAGAATCAGTAGTGAACTATTCTACCCTGATTGGTGCTCAAGGCCACGAATGGAAGCTGCAACGACACGAACAAGCTAAAAAACCAGCCACTGACGACTGGCTATAACTCTAGATACGGTTTACAACTTAGCCCAACTGTAACTCTTTTTGGCCTTCGGCAACTAGTTTGTCAAGTATTACGCCCACCCCTATCAGACGGTGGCATGGTCAGTTTTAGTTCAAAAGGTAGTTGGGTTATAAAGTCATCATGCCAATTTGTAAGCTCATAAAAAGGTCCCTTTCCAGAGTTTCGCGGCAACTGGTTGGCGGAGACGAAAGTAACTAGGTGGCTTACTAATTTCATTGGTGAAATCCACGCCAAATTCCATAAAATCGCTGACTTCTTGTGCGATATCAAGCGGCTCGACGAATCGGACCTCCAGTATCGGTAAGTAGCTTACCAGCGGGCTTAAAAACAGGTTATGGAAAGTATTTTGCAGGTCGTAGAGAGCCATGTGCTGCAAAAATTCGTCTCTGTCTAGCGGCTCAATGTAGCGCTCTCCGGGGGCATTCATTATTTGCATGGCAGCGTCCATCGGCATTGCTTGATTGTGTATTCGTTTAATGAGTATCTCAAATATTTCGTCGGATGTTTGCCATTCAGTAGCGGCTTTTTCAAAGATTTCTTGCCACAATGTTATCCATTCGGGCACTTCAAAAGCCTTTTTGAGTACCACATTGCGCTCGCGCCATGCAAGTAGGCTGTAAAGCCATAATTCTCTGGTAACTGAAGGCAATGTACCATCCGGAGCTTGCTTCTTGACATACTTGAGACATTGGTTGTACGAATAATCATGAGGAAAATACTGACTTTTATCATGACCTTCTGCTAAATCGAGCATCAGGGGCGAACGTTCCAAACTTTCTTGACCCACCATCATTCGAATTTGTTTGTATGGATCCTGGTGCCGCGAGGGACTTTTGAATAAGCGTATAAGGATTTGTTCACCCTTGGTTAGCCGTACTTTTCTGCCGATTAGTTCGCCGTCTACTAAGTCGGCGGGGGCTACAGTTTCGTCAGGCAGAAAATCTTCGATCACTGTGTAGTAATAGCGCTCGAAAAGCCGGTGCACGTTGTTGATGACCGGTTTCCAGGATTTCAAGGGATAGTTATCTAGTATCTCGTACAGTTCGGCTTGAAACTTGCCCTGAATAGTCATGAGCAAGTCGGAAATTTTCGTCCATTGATTGCCGGTTGCTACTTTGCCTTTGTTGGTTGACCGCTGTTTTGCTGCTTGTTGCTCAGGCGTGTCTCCACTTAGGGCTTTTCGGGGCGTCTGGTTCCAGAACCGCATATATAGGTCGACAAACTCCTTGGCTTGTTTTTTGGTCGCTTCACTGAGCCAGTTCTCAAGCTGCTCGGATGGCATAATTACCTTATCCAAAAATAAATCATTGCCAACTTTGTTCAAATCTAGATCCTGACACGAAGGAATATGCAAGGCAATCGCGGTGATATTTGTGTGAAGTTGCCGCCACTCTTTGTCCGGTTTAAATTTCAATTTTGTCATACGACTTATTGTAACAGAGGTGTTTGTTACTGAAAACCTAGACTTTCAATGGTTGTCGCAATTTCTAGTTTTGCATAATGCATCGTTCTGTACTACAATGTAGACATTATGAATAGCGCAGCTTTAACCATCAGAACCGATCCTAAGACCAAGAAGACCATAGCAGATTTTGCTGCCTCGGTTGGTTTGTCTACCAGCGCTTTTGCGACTGCCATATTGTTACAGGCGGTACGTGAGCAGCGAGTACTGTTAACCCCAGCCCTTGAACCGACCCCTTACTTAGAGGAAACTATGCGTAAGGCCAAGGTAGATCGCAAGGCGGGTCGTAACTACACGACAGTAACCAATAAAGCGGAATTAGAAGTCTTCTTCAAGTCCATATGATAACTATCAAGCTGCATAAGGACTTCGTCAAACAGGTGGCGAACTTGAAGCCAGCCCAAAAAAAACGGCTTCAGGCAGCTATGGAGCTTTTTCAAGAGCATCCGGGACATCCTAATCTGTATAATCACCCATTAACCGGCGAATGGAACGGCTACCGATCGATTGCTTTTGGTGGAGATTGGCGAGCGCACTTTGAGCTGACTGACGATGATACGATAGCGTGGTTCGTGGCTTGTGGCACCCATAACCAGCTCTATAAGTAGTTTATCGCCAGTGTTAATGTGTTAACTTTGCTAATCAACCGTTACCTCGGCAACTAATTAGTCAGAGTAGCCGCGTTCACCGCTATCAGTCGGTGGCATCGTCAGTTTTAGTTCAAAAGGTAGTTGGGTTATACAGTTATCAAGCCTATTGCTAAACTCGGCTTAAGAACAAATCCGGACTGCTATTAGCCCATAAAATATAAATAACGGACAGCCATGGCCCGTCGTATATCCTAAAAGCATGGTAAATGGCTCAAAGAACAAGACAGTGTGACAAAGCAATACTCACACCAGCGAACCAGACGAGCCTACTTCAGCCTAGTCAGAAACCTGCCTTACTTGTTCACGTACCAAGCAGATTACCTACAGGAATACACGACAGAAACTGGCAAGAAAGTAGCCAATACTACTAGCCCATTAGACGGTAGATTTGGTGTTTGGAAGGACAAGCTAATACCACATCGAGGCTGCTCGAAACAACGTACTATTACGATGCTTTGTAGTTTCTTCTCTGGGAGAACAGATTAGAGGAGCAGTCCAGATTTGTTCTTAAGCCCTAAACTCATACATCGGCATTGTAAGGGGGGTGGTAGAATGGTGTTATGAGTGACGACGAAATAGTGGATGTCGTAAATGAGCAGGGAATTGTTCAGCGCCAGGTTTTGAAGACGCAGGCGCATGAGCATGGGTGGTTGCATAAAACGGTCATCGGCTGCTTGCGGTATGGTGATGATTTTGCGCTTGTCCAGCAAGCAGCTGACCGCCAAGATGCTGGGCAATGGGTGAACCCCGTCGGAGGGCACGTGCAGGCTGGGGAATCCAACGATGCCGCGCTGCTGCGGGAGTGCGAGGAGGAAATCGGCACGCGTAACGTAACGCATACGTTGCTTGGCGTGGCTCGGTTCCACCGCCAAGTGATTGGGCGGGATGAAAACCACTTGTTTTATGTCTACGAAATCCGAACCGCCGACAAGATTATGCTTGGCTCAGAGGCGGTTGCTATACATACATTTTCTGTTCGCGAGCTCATACGGCTATGCGAAGAAGGGTCTGACATGCTCGGAGACGCCTACTACTTCGTCGTTGAGCGGTTTTTTCCGGAACTGTTACCAAAGGCATATGTGCCGAGGTTTTCGCCCTAACCAGCATTATCAGCACAGATTATTCAGTGTTCACTTCCTCCACCTTCCCTAAAACTCGCCCACAGGCTCGCTGACTTCGCTCATTGCGTCAAAAAGTAAGGAAAATCGGTGGTACCTACACGTATGTCGAGTTTATAACAGGGGTAGGTTTCCGCCAGGGTATATATATTATTCACATGATGCTTGTGGTTTGGTATAGTTAGCATATGATAAAAAATAACAATGCAGAACGGGGCTCTACGCAGTCCGATGAGAGCGCAGTAGTGATTGACACACATACGGCAAAGAGAAAACTTCGGGGAAAAAAGCGACCGCTGTTTGTCATAGCATGTTTCATTGTGGTTGCAGCCATAGCAGTAGGTGGTTATTTCCTGCTTGGGCGTCAAAAGACAGGCGACGATAAAAAAAATAAGCCTCTCATTAGCGCAAATACTGTTCGCGAAACAACCGGCGGCACGCATGAGGTGCAGGATAGAGCAGAAGATTTGTGGCTAGCTGGTAAAAATGCCGAAGCGCAAAAACTGCTAGATGATGCCATTGCCAAATCGACCGACAAGGTGGCAAAAGGCAGCCTTTACGAGATGAAAGCCAAGCTTGCAGTCGATTCAAAAACCGCACTTGAGTACGCCGAAAAAGCCGAGAGCATACAGCCTACCGCCGGTTCCGCTCGGCTCGCGGCACAGCATGCGGAAACGCTGGGAAATAAGGTTCTCGCCTCCAGCTACTACGAAAAACTGCTCAACAGACTGTCTCCGGAACAGCGCGAGCTTGCCGGACCTGGCATACGACAAAAAATAGCGACACTACGAGGTACACCGCAATGACTAAAGGTATATCAGCAACAAACACTGCTCGCCTGGCGGGCTTATTCCTAGGAGCCGTGCTGCTGGCTAGCTTCTTCTTTGGTGCAAAAGCGTTTGCTGCCTATGGCCGTACCAATATGTATGGCTACTTTCACAACAGATACTTAGCTGCAACTTGCTCTGGGGGGACGTGTAACTACGGCCAGGTTATCAGCTGCGGGCTACTTGCAAATACAAGTTACTGCACAACAGAGTCGGGTATACCTGCTACTGCTTTAGCGGTTGGTGCCAGCGATAAAGAGGCCTACATAACATTTATCGAGAACACTTATTATGCGGGGGGGAGAGACGGCGTGGGGGCAGCGTTTGTCATTCAAACAATGCGTGGTGTAAGCGCAGTGGCTGGAAACCCGATAGCATTTCCCTCGGCTGCTGACATTCAAGACTGGAAAAACCGCATTCGTAACCCAAACATATCTATGTCGTACTCCCCGAGTACGCCGTTTAACCTTAACAGCGGGTACCAGAAGTTCGTGGCAGAGCCTGATGACGCTTTTTGGCCAGACTCAGGAAATGCTTCGGCATATGTATTTCGTAATAACGCTATAGCCGGTGCGCCGGTAGTGTATATGCTCAAGGTAAACTGCGGTAACCCTATAGGTGATTTACCGGGGCTGCCTGCTGCAGCGGTTGATTTGTGCGTCAATATAGCCGGTGACCAAATATCGGTGCCTCCTGGTATGGTGCGTGACGCGGCCGGTAATTGCTATGTTCCTGACGCACCCCCAAGCATTAACGTCGACAGGGTAGACTGTGCTACCAACACTATATCTGGTACAGCCAGTGACCCAGATTGGGGGGGAGAGATTCAGGTTCATGTGTATGTTGGCGGTCCGTACGGCAGCGGAGCACCCGGTTGGATAGTTACGACAGTGGGGCACCGGTTTACTTTCAATGACTCTGATGCCGCCGGGATGGCTACGGCTGGACATACTTACTATATATACGCCATAGGTGTCAATGCGTCGGGTACTAATAACGGAACGTCCACGGCATACAACGGGGGTGCTCCGGTAAGCATGGGACCGTGTAATTCGGCGCAGTGTGTGTTGCCGTCGAATTTCCCAGCTACAATGGGCGTGGGCGAAACGTACTACTTGAAGCCTCAAATCCTACTCACTTATGCATGGGCAATGCCGCCGTACACAACAGGGGCAACGGGAAGCGATTATAACCCAACCATGCATGTACGAATACGCAACGATTCAACGGGCGTAGTGGTGTATGATCAAGACGTTAAATACGATGCTGGTTCTCCTGTGGCTGGGCGTCTTTTGACAGCAAACCCAACCGGAACGGTCGGCGACCCTGGAATTGGATTTACGCCATTAACCGCGGGCCGATATGGTCTGGCGTGGTCGCTACGAGGAGCCGTGAGCGTTAACTGTGACGGTAGCGGTGCTGGTGGCGGCGGTGGCGGCGGTGACGGAGACGAAGAACACGCTGACGCAGGCTATCGACCATACTTTGAGGTTGTCGGCGGAGATATTCTGTCTGGTGGCGACATACGTACTTGGAATCGTGATAATTCTGGAGGAGTGGGATACGGCGGTGGCGGAACGAGCCTAGCGGCGATAGCTACGGGCAATATCCAAAACTTTGTAACTGGCAAAGGACTTCCTGGCGGTGCAGCGACGCGAGGGGGCAGTGGCTTGGCGTTTGCCAATTCGACAGCGAGCGGTACGACTTATGGCGGTGGTTTTACAGTTTCTGCGTTTACGCCCGTGGTATCCGGCACAACTTCGAACTGGGCAAGCAGCACGCTGAATCTTGGAGATCCGTTACTAGCAGACAACGCAACCTACTCACACGCCGGTGACCTAACGATTACGGGCCAGTTACCGACAGGCAAAAATATAACGGTTGTATTGACAAGCGGAAGCGCAATTATTGCCGGCAACACTACCTACGGTGCATATGCTAGCCCCGCAGAAATACCACGGCTGACACTCGTTGTCCAAAGCGGCGACATATTTGTCGGCAGTGGTGTAACGGAGATGCACGGTGTTTACAGCGCAAGCGGTAACTTCTATAGCTGTGCATCTGGGACGACACCGTACGATTTGGCAGCCGTAGGAGCCTATGCCACCTGTCGCAATAAACTTACTGTACACGGAGCAGTGGCCGCCAACAGGCTTATTCTGAGTCGTACGTACGGTTCCTTGGTGGCCGTGCCAGCTGCCGGTATACCCGCCAGCTCCGCCGAAGAATTTTTCTACAGCCCCGAGCTGTGGCTTGCAGAAGGTGGGAATACGGCCGCCGGTAGCAATGTTAGGTACGATTCATACGTTAGCTTGCCGCCAGTGCTTTAGACATATTAAGGAGTAATGTGTGGAAAAAATAAAAATGCTTGCTCTATCTCATAACGCTCATGCTATAATCGAAGCAACATGAGTATATTGAGTGGGGTATCATCTTTCTTCGGGCTCGACATTGGGACAACAGGCATCCGCATTGTTGAGCTTCGCGGTTCTGGTCCAACGAGAAGCCTGGTTAAGTATGCATACGTCCCGATAGACGTAAAGCTGGCTCAGAGTGATAGTAAGGCTGACCAGCAGAAACTTGCACAGGTTCTCTCGAACCTCATATCTGAAGCTCGGCTATCGACTCGTAACGTCGCCGTTGGCCTACCAAGCAGTAAAGTCTTTACCACCGTTACAGATTTTGATCGTTTACCGCAAGCTGAAATGGGCAAGGCCATACGCTACCAGGCTGAGTCGCTCATACCAACTCCTCCGGCAGAAAGTAAAATCGATTGGGCAGTCACAGGTGACTCGCTAAAGGACAAAACGAAAGTTGAAATACTGCTAAGCAGTGTCAGTAACGGATACGTAGAACAACGACTGGATATGATTGAGTCAATTGGTCTCAACGTCATTGCCTTTGAGCCTGACAACCTTGCTATATCTCGGGCACTGGTTCCGGCCGGAACCGTAGCGCCACAACTAGTACTTGACATGGGTCAGCTCAGCACCGACCTAGTTATTACCATGGGTGAGGCGCCTCGTCTGACACGGTCTATCCCAACAGGCGTCGAGGCGGTTGTTCGTTCCGCCACGCAAAATCTCAACATAGACGAGAAACAAGCACAACAATTTGTTTATAAGTTTGGCGTCAGTAAGGACAAGCTTGAGGGGCAGGTGTACCAAGCAATCATCGGTACCATAGACCTTCTGGTGAGTGAAATTGACAAGTCAGTTAAGTTTTTTCAAGCCCGGTACCCAGAGGTTCCGATTGAACGCATGATTGTAACCGGTGGCGCGTCAACCATACCAGAATTCCCGCTTTATCTTGCAAATAAGTTTGGTGTCAATGTAGAAATTGGTAATGCTTGGAGAAACGTAGCATTTGCCGCAGATCGGCAAAATGAGCTTCTGGCTGTTTCAAATCTGTTTGGCGTAGCCGTAGGCTTGGCGGAGAGGAACGAGTAATGGTTCAGTTTAATCTACTACCCGATATTAAGCTTGAGTTTGTTAAGGCTCGCCGCACAAAATACCTTATGATTGTTACGTCGCTTCTGGTTGGCGGAATAGCTATTTCTGTCTTTATCTTTGCGTTTTTGTTCGTGAATGTCGTACAAAAAAACACCCTCAGCGATTTACAGAAAGACATTAAGCAGTACAGCAATGATTTGAAAAATGAGAAAAACCTAGACAAAATCTTAACCGTTCAAAATCAGCTGGGTGCGCTAACTAACTTACACCAGAAGAAACCGGTTGCAAGTCGGCTCTTTAGTTACCTAACACAAATTACCCCAGATCAAGCCAGCTTGACAAAGCTGACTGTAGATTTTTCGCAGACAACCATGTCAATCGGCGGCAAGGCACCGACACTCGACGCGGTTAGTGTATATACGGACACGCTAAAAGCAACCACGTACAAAATAGGTCCTGACGTTGCTCCAAAGTCCTTAAGCGACGTTTGTCCAAATATTGAAGGCGACCAAACAAGTGTTCCCGCACGGATGATGATTGATAAAGACTTCAACTGTGTTAGCGCGCCGAAAGCGTTTAGTACTGTTGTTTTGGAGAAATTTGGTCGTGACGATAAGGGCGCAACATTTAACATTACATTCAAATATAACCCAGACATTTTTGACGACACAAAAGCGGTGCAGCTCCTCGTACCTTCGGGTATACAGACTAACCAGGCAAACTTATTTGAGGTTGGAGTATAACTATGGCAGATGTGCTTTCTACAAAACGACTTCTCATAGACAAGGCTAACACTACTGTTGTGATAGCCGTAAGCTTGGCCGTGTTCTTATTTGTTTTTTCGGCAGTTTCCACAAAGACATTTATAAGTAAGGCTGGGTATCAAAACCGTGTCATTGCCGCCAAACGTGAAGCCCGCGAACAACTAAAGGATGACAAAGAAGCGGTCAAAAAACTCCGTAAGTCATACAATTCTTTTGTTAGTACGGATCCGAACTCTATCGGGGGAAGTCGCGGTGGACTGGATAAAAAAGACGGTGACAATACCAAAATTGTTCTCGATGCGTTGCCTAGCAACTATGATTTTCCAGCGCTTGCAACCAGCATGGAATCGCTTGTGGCGACCGAAGGAGTCAAGATAAATAGCTTCAATGGTACTGACGATGAAATTGCTCAGGCCGCAAATATTACAAGTACCAACCCTGTGCCGATTGGCATGCCGTTTGAACTCTCGGTTTCTTCTGACTACGGGAAAATTCAGGGCGTAATTACGGCCTTTGAAAAATCTATTCGTCCTATCGAACTCGTGACTTTAGATATATCAGGTGACAGAGAAGGCCTGACAATGGTTGTAGGAGCGCGAACGTACTTCCAGCCAGCTAAGTCGCTCAACGTAACTACAAAGGTTGTGAGATGAAACAAAAAGACATTGGCATCATTGTAGCGGTTGCTTTTTTGAGTGCGATTGTTTCCTTTTTGCTATCCAACAAGCTTTTTTATACACCTGAGAATAGACAGCAGCAGGTCGAAGTGGTCGATGTTATAAAGACCGACTTCAAGCAACCAGATCCGCGTTATTTTAACTTGGAAAGCATTAACCCGACTCAGAACAGCCAGCTGAACAGTACGAACCAAACGCCGTTTAATGCCACGAAACAGTAGAGGGCGTTATGAGTGTTCTATCTGCTTCCGCGCAGACGCAAGTCGAGGATAAACTTGTTGAAGACGGGACCTTAACCCGAGCTGATTTGGCCGAACTGAAAACACAGTCAAAAGACACGGGTACGCCTTTGTTTGGCCTACTGGTTGCGAGTGGCAAAGTATCCAATGAAGAGCTGACAAAAACTATTGCTCATGTTGCAAAAATCCCGTACGTCAATCTGCTTGAAGCAAAAATTGAGGCAAAAGTACTAGAAATGTTGCCCCATGATATTGCCGAGCGTTACATGGCGGTGCCACTTGGTGAAATGCAGCACCGACTCGTTGTCGCCATGCTTGACGCCGACAACGTACAAGCAGTCGACTTCTTAAGTAACCGTATTGGTAGACCGCTTAAGGTGTATGCTGCCAGCGAAGAGGGGATTCGACAGGTTTTGCATCAGTATTCGGCGCAGCTTTCAAATAATCTTGTCGACGAAATAGGCAAAATGGGTGAAGGCTTACGGATTGACACTTCTCTGTCAGATGAAAAAAGAGCGCAGAAAGCCGCCGAAAACATCACAACTATTGTGCAGGACTCGCCAATTAGTAAAGCGCTTTCGACCATTTTGGAATATGCAGCAAAAAATCGAGCGAGCGATGTGCATATAGAACCACTTAAAGAAAGTCTCAAAATCCGGTGCCGAATTGATGGTATATTGCGGGAAATTATGAGTTTACCAAAGTCGACTGAGCCACCACTTGTTTCACGTATAAAAATTTTGGCAAACCTAAAAATTGATGAACATCGCATACCTCAAGACGGTGAGTTCACAATCCAGGTAGCAGGGAAAGACATCGACCTGCGTATTTCAATTAGCCCTGTTATATGGGGTGAGCAAGTGGTTATACGACTGCTCGACAAAAGCGGCACTAGCTTCAAGCTAGAGGACATGGGCTACCATGGCCGAAGCCTCAGAGCAATCCGAACTGGCCTTGAACGTACCAATGGCATGATTCTTACGTCTGGGCCCACCGGTTCTGGTAAATCAACCAGTTTGTATGCGCTCCTCCAAGAAGTAAAGAACGACGGCGTAAACATCGTTACCCTAGAAGACCCTGTTGAGTACAAAATGGACGGTATAAACCAGATTCAGGTAAACGCTGATGTTGGACTGACATTTAGTAGTGGGCTGCGCTCGATTCTTCGCCAAGATCCCGACATTGTCATGGTGGGAGAAATTCGCGACAAAGAAACGGCCGAACTGGCAGTGCAGGCAAGCCTAACGGGCCACCTTGTATTTAGTACCTTGCACACAAATAGTGCCGCTGGAATTCTGCCGCGGCTACTTGATATGGGTGTCGAGCCGTTTCTGATAGCAAGTACAGTACATGTTGTCATTGGCCAGCGTCTGGTACGTCGGATAGGCAAGAACAGTGAGCAATATCAGTCGACTGCTGTAGAAGCGGCCGCAATCAAAGAAGCCCTCGCCGGCTTGTTGCCTCAAGATAAAGAGCACGTTGCGGAAGTTGCAGAGGACTTTGGTTACGAAACCTTGCCATTAGCGGGGGATAACGCTTATACTTTAACCAAGGGCAAGGACAGCCCTGGTTCCCCTGGAGGCTACAAAGGTCGCATGGGGTTGTATGAAGTTTTTGAGGTAAGTGAAGAAATTCAACAGCTTATCTTGAAACGGTCAACCAGCTCTGAGATTCAGGCTCAGGCAGAAAGAGAAGGCATGGTAACGATGCGCCAAGACGGGTACCTAAAGGCACTCGCAGGCCAAACGACCGTCCAGGAAGTAAACCGAGTTGCATCAGCGGACAGCGCGTAAGGATATAGCCAAGAGACATGAGTTAAGCTTTAAAAAAAGGGTGGATGACATGAGACAAAATCAATACAACGCAGACGATAAGAATACCCAGTTCTTGTCTATTTTCTCCTATCTCATATTGCCACGACTGAAAGGGGTGAAGTAATGAGCGGTCAACCACGAATTGAAATACTCCTAGAGGAAGTTGTCAAGAAAAAAGCCTCTGACCTTCACCTGCAAGTTGGGCTGCCTCCTATGCTCCGAGTTGACGGTGCACTCGTACCGGTCGCTGCCGCAGATATTCTGACTGAAGAAAGTGTTGAAACGCTCATTTTTGCCATTTTGGACGAAGACCAAAAGCAGATTTTACTCAAAGACAAAGAATTTGACTTTAGCTTTGCGTTTGGGGATCTGGGTCGGTTCCGCGTCAACGCCTTCCACGAAAGAGGAAACCTAGCGGCCGCGCTGCGTCTTATACCGAACGAAATGCTAACAATTGAGCAGTTGGGTCTGCCACCAATAGTCTCAAAGTTTTCGGAGTACCCGAGGGGTCTTGTGCTTGTGACGGGACCAACCGGTTCCGGTAAGTCAACAAGCTTGGCGGCACTTATCCATAAGATAAACATGGAACAGGGCAAGCATATTATTACCATCGAAGACCCTATCGAGTACACGCACAAAAGTAAGAAATCAATTATTGTCCAGCGAGAAGTGCACTATGACACGTATTCTTTTAGCGCCGCACTGCGCTCAAGCCTTCGTGAAGACCCTGACGTGGTGCTAATAGGTGAGATGCGCGACCTTGAAACTATTGCCAGCGCCATTACCATCGCCGAAACGGGGCACCTTGTTTTTGCTACACTCCATACAAACAGCGCGGCACAGTCTATTGACCGCATGGTTGACGTTTTCCCGCCACACCAGCAACCGCAAATTCGTGCTCAGCTGAGTAACATTCTGATGGCAATTTGTTCGCAGCGGCTTATACCAGCCATTGGCGGCGGCCGTATGGCGGCAGCCGAGATACTCATTGCAACCCCGGCGGTGCGCAACATTATCCGCGAAGGTAAAACACACCAGCTCGATGCAGTTATTCAGACCGGAGCAGAGTTTGGCATGCAGAGCATGGACAAGCAGCTGGTGCAGCTTATACATACCGGCACCATCAGCTACGATGAAGCTCGTAACTACGCCATAGACATTGATGAACTAGATAGGCTTATGAGGGACTAACATGAGAGTTATGACAACAGCATTGAAGCCGGAGATTTCACGATGTTAAGTTACAGCTACATAGCTCGGAACCCGCAGACTGGCAAGCAAGTCAAGGCAACAGTGCAGGCCGATAGCGAATACGCTGCGGCAAAGCTCATTAGCGCACAGGGACTGGTTGCGACAGATGTGACGCTTCAGAGTGAGGGCCGTGGCTTTGGGTTTAAGTCAAAGGTGAGAGCCAAGGACCGTGTGCTATTTAGTCGTCAGCTGAGCACGCTTATTAATGCTGGTCTACCGCTGCTACAAGCGCTCAGAAGCGTCAATAACCAAACAACCAGTAAACCTCTAACAGTAGTACTGAGTCAAGTGATTGGCGATGTCGAAGGTGGCGGCACGCTGGCAAATGCCATGGGTAAACATCCGCGCGTGTTCAACCAAGTATATCTTAGCCTCATCGCAGCTGGTGAATCTTCTGGTACCCTTGACCAGGCACTCGACCGGCTGGCCGTACAGCAGGAAAAAGAAGCCGACCTAAACAGCAAGATTCGTGGGGCTATGATTTACCCCATTGTGGTGCTGGGAGTGATGATTCTTGTTATCGGCTTTATGGTTGTAAAAGTTCTCCCGCAAGTGAAGAGCATTTACGAAGGTATGCAAGGCACTGAATTACCTTTGTTGACACGTATAATGTTGGCCGTTTCTGATTCTGTTATTGCCTACTGGTGGGTTATTGCTCTGGTGATTAGTTTTATGGTGTTCTTTACAACTCGTTGGGCTCGGACTGGGCCCGGTAAACAAGTAATCGATAAGATTAAAATGAAAGCATGGCCGATAGGACCACTTTTTATGAAGGTCTACATGGCACGATTTGCACGTACGGGTACGACATTGGTTGCAAGCGGTGTACCACTGCTGCAAATGCTTAACATTACTGCTCAAGCGGTAAATAACGTGCACATACATGCAGCAATCATGCGTGCGGCCGACAAAGTAAAAGGTGGGAAAAGCCTAGCAGATAGTATGGAAGGTGACCCAAATTTCTTGCCGCTTGTCCCGAACATGCTGCGCATCGGTGAGCAGTCGGGTGCAATTGAGGAAATGATGGCAAAAGTGGCAGACTACTACGAAAAAGAGGTCGATACCGAGGTTGATAACATATCCGCACTTATTGAGCCGGTTATGATGGTAGCGCTTGGTATTGTGGCGTTTATGATTGTTGCCGCAGTCCTGCTGCCAATATACGGGCTTGCAGGCAGTGACAACCTGGCAGGTTAAGGATACTGTGAGATATATTACAGTTATTAAATAAGCTGCCGTTTTAGGGCTTGCATTTGGGGCGCAGGCATCGTATATTTGTAAGCATAAGAGTAATATAAGAGCAAAGGGGCACTTGCACAATGCAAAAAAAACTTCAACACCGTAAAGAGAGCGGCTTCACCATAGTTGAAGTCCTCATCGTCCTGGCTATTGCCGGTTTAATCATATTGGTCGTACTGCTAGCCGTACCGGCTCTGCAGCGCAACGCCCGTAACACGGCCATTAAGAATGACGCGTCAGCAGTAGCTGGTGGCATTTCTGAATACGAGTCAAATAACGACGGTATCGTGCCTAACTCAATTACTGCAGCTGCTGGTGTTGTCACTATCTCTGGAACCGGAACAAACACATCTGCGAAAGTACAGGGTGGTACGGTGGTAAACTCTGCGGGCAACACAACCCCACCACTGGGTACTATAAGCGCACGAATTGGTTTTCGATGTGATGGCGCCGCAAGCGGACGAGCAATTGCTGTTTGGTACTCTACAGAGAACTCAAGCGCGACACCACAGTACAAGTGTGTTGATAGCTAGGATTATCGTTTAGCCAGAAAAGACCCGCAACTGAGCGGGTCTTTTTTATGCTACTATAGCTGTAATGATGCTTCTAGTTATACTGTTTGGCTATGGACTTATTTTTGGGAGTTTTATAAACGCGCTTGTCTGGCGTCTGCACGAGCAAGGGAATAAGAGAATCAAGAGTCAACAGCAAGGAGTCAAGAAACCACGCAAACAAGTGCCAGAGGATTACTCAATCCTCACAGGAAGAAGTATGTGCCCGCAGTGCCACCATACTTTAGCGGCTCGCGACCTTGTTCCGGTGCTGAGCTGGCTGAGCTTACGCGGCAGGTGCCGGTACTGTCAAAAGCCAATCTCGGCGCAGTACCCGCTGGTCGAGCTTCTTACCGGAGTGATTTTTGCTGTGTTTTACCTGGGATGGCCATTTTCACTCATTGGGCTTGAGTTGGTTTGGTTTGTGTATGGCTTAGTGTATCTAGTATATTTTGTGGCACTGGCGCTGTATGACTTTAAGTGGTTTCTACTGCCAGACAAACTGGTTTTCCCACTGATTTCTCTGGCAGCCAGTGAAGTGGTGGTCACGGCTGTTTGGACTGAGAGTTGGCGCAACCTGTGGCTGCCAGTAGTGGGGGCTGGGCTGTTTTTTGGTCTTTTTTGGGTGTTGTACCAAGTTTCGGCAGGCAAATGGATTGGCGGCGGCGACGTAAAACTAGCAGCGGCGCTCGGGTTTATAGCAGGAGGTCCGCTAGAAGCAATGATGGTGCTTTTTGTAGCGTCATTTTTAGGGACTCTGGTGAGTATACCACTGCTCATGCAGCAAAAAGGTGGCCTGCGCCAGCATATTCCGTTTGGCCCTTACCTTTTGGCGGGCTGTTTTATCGTAATGCTCTACGGCGAGCGAATACTGTCATGGTACAACGGGCTTATTCTTCTTTGATCACTGTGGGACAATAATCATCACGTTCTGGTTCTACGGGTTATTTTGCAAGAGGTATTTTGTTTGCGCAGATAACGCTTGTGGTATACTGAAATATATGAAAAGGGGTGGCAAAAATATATCTACCCATGGCTTTACCGTCGTAGAGACGTTGATTGTTTTGGCTGTCACAAGTGGTTTATTTGTTATTACCGCCGTGGCTATAAATGGCCGCCAGCAAAAAACAGAGTTTCAAGTAGGTATACGAAATCTACAGCAGCAGTTTCAGCAAATTATTACTGAGGCCGCAACGGGCTATTATCCGGTAAGCTCTTCCTTCCGGTGTAGCCTTATCGGGGGTGGTGATAACGTTAGGCTACAGGGCGGCGGGTCGAATGAGCAGGGTAGCAACGAGGCATGCACGTTTGTTGGCAAAGCTTTGGTAGTCGGAGGCCCTGATCATTTAGATAACTACAGTGTTTTCTCCTTGGCAGCACGGCGTGTGCTGGACGACGGTGTGACAGAGGTGCGTAATCCAGCAGAAGCCATGGTGACGGCAATAGCTCCTAGCTCGGCTAATGGTAGTTCTCCCGATACGCAAATCACTAAGCCTATACCGAATGCGCTCACCTTTGTCTCTGCGCGTCCGGTAGGGTTGGGGTGGGCTTCCGGGGAAGTTGCGGCTAGTTTCTTAAGTGGGTTCGCAAATTTCGAAGGTAGTGGGGAGGAAACTGGGGGCTCCCAGCGGCTTGAGCTGCGGGGGTTTGCAAACTGGTCAACTGGTGTCAGCGACGCCGATGCCATCGACAGGGAAGCAATCCCCGGTCCAGGACGGTACCCACTTTTCCCAAATGGTGTTGAATATTGTTTCCGTAGTAATGGCACTAATCAATCCGCCATTGTGACTATTTCCAGTGGGCTTGCAGTTAGCTATAAGATAAAAGCAGGAATCACATGCACGTAATAAACCGACTCATGGCCACAAGATTTCATACAACAAATCAGCGTGGCGACACCATTGTAGAGGTGCTTATTGCAATTGCTTTAGTTAGTTTGGTTTTAACATCTGCTTATGCTCTTACGAATAAAAATGTCCGTGCCACTCAAGAAGTTCAAGAACAAAGCTACGCTCAGAAACTTGCCGAACAACAGGTTGAATTACTGCGCGCTTCTAACCCAAAGCCAACAGCGAGCAGCTGTTTTGACCCGAATACAGGGGCAACATTGGCACTGATTAGTGTAGCCTGCAGACCTACAGTGGGCAACGTAAACTACAGCATTGAAGTAGCCAGAGATTCGGTTGTACCTGAAAAGTACAGCGTGAGGGTGACCTGGGATACGTTAAGCGGTCGTACTGCGAAGGTAACTGTGTATTATAAGGTGGCACCGTAATGACTAGACATTCTGTGCGACGCCATTCTGGAGGCTTTACCATTGTTGAACTGATGATTGCAACAATGGTTTTCTCGGTTATTCTTACTGTGGTGACTATGGGGGTTATTTCGTTTAGTAATCGCTACTACAAGGGAGTGCATACTTCGGCTACCCAATCTGCTGCGCGGTCAATTATGGACACGATTACGCAATCAATTCAGTTTGGTTCGGCCACAGTTACACCAAGCGGTAGCAATAACTTTTTTTGCGCCGGAGGATCTGTTTTTCTGTTCGATACTAACGGCGTTATGTTCAATAATACGCCCGGCCAAAGGGGTGTCTATGTCACCCCAAAGACGGGGGATGCCTGTGTTGACCAGGCTGTAACTGGAGGCAGGCAGCTACTAGGCAACCGTATGCGGGTGGCTTCTATAAGCGTTGCTCCACTGGGTGGAGTCCCAAATATGTACCAGGTAAGTGTTGTTGTTGCGTACGGGGACGATACGGTTCTATGCGCACCTTCGTTACCGCAGCAATGTCAGGAAACCGCTAGTTACACCGCCCCTAGTTTTATTAATCTGCCAGATATTACGTGTAAACCGGGCAATGGTAATCAGTATTGTGCAGTCAGTCGGCTGAAGGCAAGTGTTCAAAAAAGAGTAGTGCCGAGCTAAAATAGAAGGTATAATGAAAATAAGCATGAGCAGAGTAAAACGACAAGATGAACGAGGACTGGTATCGTTTATGATTACCATTGTCATGATGGTGGTTATTTCTCTCATTGTGATTGGTTTTACACAAGTTGCAAACCGCAATCGCCGCCAAGCGCTTGACAGGCAGCTTAGTACGCAGGCGTTTTACGCCGCCGAATCTGGTGTAAACGACGCTATACGGGTGATACGTGCAGCCCAGGCATCCGGATCACCGATTCTCGCCCAAGATAACTGTGATGACACGACATACTCCACCAATGCAACGTTAAACAACGACCCGCTAGTAAAGTACACCTGTGTGCTCGTCAACCCGACGGTACCAAATATTGAAACAGTAGCTACGACCCAGGCTTCAATGGTTGTGCCACTGAATCTTACCGATTCCACCGGCGGTAACTTACCGCCAACCGCAACCGTCCCCCTCACGTTTACATGGAAGGTGGCGGCCAGTGCAAACCCAGATCCTGCGCTGTGTCAGACAAGCGGTAACTTTGTCCCAAATAACGCTGCCAACCAGTGTGGCTATGCGCTGCTACGCGTCGACCTGATGCAAATGGAAGCTTTTTCTGACGCAACATCCGCTGCTAACAACACAAAAACATTCTATATGCAGCCAGTTTCATCAGGCGCGAGTTCGTCCAGTTTTAGCAATTTTGGAGCTCCAAAAGCCACTATTGTGCCCGCTGCTTGCAACGCGGCAGCACAAACCTGTACGGCCACCCTTGATATGACTGGCTCTGCAAAAAATCCCTCGCGCTACACAGCCCGAGTAAGTGCTATGTACAGAGATAGCCCGTTAGTTATGATTGACGGTGGGACTGCCGGAAATGCTTATTTCAGCGGCGCACAAGCAAGTATTGATGTAACCGGAAAGGCACAAGACACGCTGCGCCGTATAAAAGTACGTGTACCGCTCAGAGACTTTGCGACCGAGAACTTGCCACTAGGTGGGGTGCAATCACAGTCAACAGTCTGCAAGCGGTTTACGGTAAACAATTCGTTTGTTCGGGATGAGTGTGCACCGGCACCTGTTCCACCTGGCCCTGGCCCTGGCCCTGGTCCTGGCCCTGGCCCTGGACCGGGGCCAGGTCCTGGCCCTGGACCTGGACCGACTGTGACCTGTGAAACAGTAAGGGGGACATTTTCTGGTGACGTAACCGTATTTGGACCTGGGCATGGGGTAGCTACGGCTAACGCACCGCTAAACGGACCACTGAAAGCAGGCTGTACCTATAACTATGTAATTACTTACGGAGACGATAATCATGAGAGCTCTCGAAATGCGTGTAACGCAGGTGATAGGGGTGCATGTGACGTGTGGCATCAGCCAGAGGAGCGTTTTTATTCACAGGCTGTTACTAGCACCGGCCAAGTACTTGCGACATTGGCAACCTCAGGAGATGTTCCAGATAATGTCGGTAGATCAGACGGTAGTAGCCGGTTAAGTTTAAGCGGTACAGTGACAATTCCGGGGGCTACTGATAGCACGTCATTCTTACGGTTAGTGCACGCACCCATAGCATCTCCTACCGGTGTCGACTGGATAGATGGCAATAGCGTTCACATTTACGGTATGGTATTTACGCCGGTTCCCTAAGCAGTCAGTGAACCTAGCTCGACGCAAAGACTAAGTACTAAAGTGGTGCGGGTTCGGTGGCCCCGGAAGGCTTCGCTCTCGCTTGATAGCTCGAAGCGCTGATAATCGTTTTTACCAACGAGTCGGGGTTATTTATGGTGGAATTTTTCGTGCACTGCTTTTAGGTGTGGGTCAGTGACATGAGTATAGATTTGCGTGGTTGCTATGTTGCTATGCCCAAGCATGGCCTGCACGGAGCGCAAGTCAGCACCATTCATGAGTAGGTTGGTAGCGAAAGAGTGCCGTAAGGTGTGAGGGCTAACGTGTTTGGTAATACCTGCGAGCAAGGCGTAGTGGGCGACAAGGCGTTGAATACTGCGAGCAGTTAGGCGATGAAAGTTGCCGCTGCGGTCGACCGTTTTGCGCCCACCGTAACGAATAAAAAGCGGCTTCACCGTATCGTTTCGTTTTTCGACGTAACGTTGCAGCCATTCTGCAGCTTCGGTGCTGATGAAAATGGGTCTGTCCTTTTGACCTTTTCCGCGCACCATAAATTCGCGTCGTTTGAGATTTATGTGGTCTTTATCAAGCCCGACAAGCTCCGACACGCGTAGCCCCGAGCTAAATAGTAGCTCAAGTATGGCTCTGTCGCGTAAACCTGCTTCTGTGCTGGTGTCAGGCTGTTCAAAAACACGGGCTAGCTCGTCTTCATTTAAAAAAGTTACTTGCGGCCGTGTTGTACGGGAAAGTTCGATTGTGTCTGGTGGCATACACTCTATGCCGCGCTTATGGCAAAATTTGAGGAAACTTCTGAGCGCTATAAGATGGTAATTTAATGTGGTTTTTTGCAATTCGTCGTTTACGTTTGTGCCGAGCCGGTTGAGCCACAGTCGCCATTTGCGCACAAGTTCCTGGTTTACATCTTGCACAGTAATATCTCCCGCGTAGTCAGCAAGACGAGTCAGGTAATGGTCATAGTTGCGAATAGTTTTTTGTGAGCGATTTTGCTCAATTTCTAGATATTCCAAAAAATCTGTCTTCGCTTTTGTAAACTGCATATACTTATACAGTATCGGGTATTGGAGGGGAAGTATCAAGTGCGCACCACACCCCAACCGGCTACAAGTTTACTAATTGTTACGATTTTCATATTTAGTAAACTCAGTTAACAGAGGGTGAGGTCTGACTTTTGGATGTTCCTGTTATGGTTGGTCTGTAGGCTACGCCAATCACGCGTCAATAACTTGGCGCTTACACTGAGTTTGGGTTTGCAGCGTGCTTAGAAATAATTGGGCCTTGCGTACTGCATCCAGAGGTTTCCATATGCGTGTCTATCTGTTACAATGCGAGGAAAAGAAAGGATTTTGATGGAACAAACGCTTGTAGTTTTTAAGCCAGATGCCGTGATGCGTGGCATAGTAGGGGAAATTTTGACGCGCTTTGAACGAGCCGGATTTAAAGTTGTAGGTATGAAAATGGTGCAGCCGGATTACGAACATTTCCACGGTCATTATGAGGGAATCGGCACGCTGAAAACGCGCAAAGGCGACGAAATATTTGAGAGCCAACTAGCAGCCATGCAGGTTGGGCCTGTTATTGCCATGGTACTCGAGGGGGTCGAATCGGTCGAGTTTGTGCGCAAAATGGTAGGTGATACGCAACCAAAAACAGCTCTCCCAGGCACTATTCGCGGTGACTATGCACACGTCACTTATGGGCAAGCAGCATCTGCTGGAATGGGTGTGGCTAATCTTGTGCATGCTTCGGCAACAACGGAGGAGGCAGAAAAAGAGATTGCACATTGGTTTAGCGAGAGCGAATTGTTTGACTACCAAACGGTGCACGATTTCTTTACTCAACCGCGCAAAAAGGCTAAATAACACCTTGAAAACTGAGCACATTTTGTGCTCACGAGTCCCGATAGTTCAACGGATAGAATAACTCCGTCCTAAGGAGCAGATGTTGGTTCGATTCCAGCTCGGGATACCAAAAAACGACTATGAACTCAACTCACTATGACGTTATTGCATTTGGCGGATGCTACCTAGACATTATTTCTACGGGTTTGCCCTTCGAGGCAGCAGGTGTCCCCGTGGAGCGAGAAATGCGAGGCAATAGCTATCTGGCCCAGCCTGGAGGGTCGGCTATCAACATGCTTAGAACTCTCCAAAAACTGGGTGGCAAGGGTATATTTATTGGAGTAAAGGGTGATGACGTCACCGGTAGATTATTGGAACAGCAATGTACAAACGAAAATCTTACTGTAAAACTGTTTCAAGCCGACGGTCGCCAGACTAACTTTGGGCTCAATATGGTTGGCCAGGAGAGCAGCCACGTGCTGTTTAGTCTCGGTAGCGCCAATCAAATGCTTACATCTGACATGCTTCTCCCTGCACTAAGTGAAATACTAACGGAAAAATCCTTTCTCTATATGGGGACACTTTTTAAACTTGATGGGCTTGCGCCCGATTTTTATAAAGTTCTTCGCCTTGCGAGACTGAAAGGTTCGAAAATTGTGGTTGATCACGGCCGCATCTCCCCTGGAGCGCCAGCCGATCGTTATTCTCAAGTGCAAACAGTGGTATTGGCGGCGGATTACTACCTTCCAAGCAAGGCAGAGTTTCTTGAAATGTGGCAAGTAAATACCATTGAAGAAGGACTGCGGCGACTTCATAGTCAAGCGAAAGACTTGACCACCGTAGTAAAAGATGGCGGTAACGGTGCTCACTATTGGGCAGACGGCAAGGTGTGGCACGTTGCGGCTCGTAGCGTTACATACGCGCAAAATATTACTGGAGCCGGCGATGCCTTTAATGCAGGCTTTTTATGGGCCGTATCTGCGAAAAAAGCACTAGTAACCTCTGTTGAACATGCCGTTGCCGTCGCCGCTGAGCACGTAGGAAATGGCCGCAACGCGTGACATAATCTGTTACAATACGCTTATGGCCAAAGATACGCAGACAGCCGTGACCCCAAAAGGGCAAACAAAATATTTTGAAGACCAGATGGATGACGAAGAAGTACTTTATGTATTTCGTAAGCACCCAATTGTTATGCGTAAAGGGCTCATTGTGGGCTCACTGGGTTTGCTAGTCGGGCCTCTGTACACTCTTATTTTGACCTATACACAGCCCAATGATCCGCCGAGTATGACGTTTTTTTACTTGAGTTTCTTGGGTAGTCTTGCGCTTAGCGCTTTATTGTTCTTCCCATCATGGATGAGCTGGCATTTTAGTGTGTTTATTGTTACGAACGAGCGCTTTATACAGATTACACAAAAAGGTTTTTTTCATCGAAGCGTGGTTGATATGGGCCTGAGCCAGATACAAATGGTTAATTACCAGGTGAAAGGACTGCAAGAAACATTGCTCGGCTATGGTACTATTATGATGCAAACGTTTGTGGGCGACCTGCTTATACACTACATACATCACCCGTCAAAAACCCAAAAACGTCTGCTCGAAATATTGCGCACACAGGGGGTGGCAGCGGCTGGGATGCCGCAGGGTCAAGGATAGATATATGAAAAAACTACAAATGCGGAATTACTCTCAAGCAAAACACGCAAAAAAAGTTCGTGCTATTGTTCCGCAAGTGGCACGACGTTTTCGCAAGCCAACGCTGCAACAACAAACAGAGACAGCGCTTAGTGAGGTGCCACGCATAACAAACGAGACTGTAGCGGAACACCGTGAAGAAGTCCTGAAGGGCGCACGGAAGTACAAGTATCCACTTGAGCATTCGAAACGCAAAATTGTCGCAGTGTCATCGACCATACTCATTCTCGCTGTTGTTGGATTTTTTATTTACACCGGGCTCAGTCTATATAGGTATAAGACAACTTCACTTTTTATGTACCGAGTCACGCAGATTATACCGTTTCCGGTTGCAAAGGCTGGGAGCAAGTGGGTTTCATACGAAAGCTATCTTTTTGAACTTAGGCATTCCATACACTACTACGAAACCCAACAAAATGTTGACTTTACTGACACTGAACCTGGCAAAACAAAGGGTAAGGCACAGCTTGATGCTTACCGCTCAGTCGCCCTGCAGCAAGTTATTGACGTGGCTTACGTAAAAGAACTGGCAGCCAAAAACAAACTATCCGTCACCGAGCAAGAAGTTAGCGATGCTATTACAATGTTACAGGCACAAAACCAGCTTACGTCTGATGATGATGACGAGCTTGAAGCTATCATGCAAAAATTTTTCGGTTGGTCTGTTTCTGACTTAAGCCGTCGGCTGAAGGAAGAACTTTTAGCACAAAAGGTTGCCGCCAAGCTTGATACGGCTGCATACTCAAGGGCACAAAATGTACTTTTGCAACTACAAAATGGAGCAGATTTTGCCGCGCTCGCTGCACAGGTTTCGGACGACACAGCTACCAAGGCCACCGGCGGTATTTACGCTGACATTGCAATAACTATGAAGAGCCAGGAGGTTCCCCCGCAGGTTGTACGTGAGCTCGCAAAGCTGCAACCCGGGCAGCTCTCTGACATCATTGTTACCCCAAACGCTTTTGAAATTGTAAAACTCGTGGGCAGTGAGAATGGGAAATATAAGGCTGCGCATATACAAATAAACTTTTCGAGCATAGATAAGTACATTCAACCACTCGAGAAAAAAAATCCTCCCAAGAAGTTTATTAACGTTCAGCCGCTTAAATAGTTGCTTTTTTTGTGCCTACTTGGTACACTGACCTCTGTTAGCTTGTGCCTCGCATGCTGAGGTGTAACTATTTGGGACTGGAGCTCGACGAGAGAAGTATCAAATTTGTTTCGTCACAACGGACTTCGTGTTGGCATACTCTGACGAGCGCCCGTAGCCGAAAATAGGCTTGCATGTTTTAAGCGAGTCCCGCAGGAAGGAGCGCGCCAAAGGTGCGCGATATCCGGTCGGTTCCGACCATTTTACAAATAATCTGATACAATCAGAGTTAAGCGCCCGTAGTGAAGAGGCCTATCACGCCTCCCTGTCACGGAGGAGATCGCCGGTTCGAATCCGGTCGGGCGCGCCAGAAAAATACCTCAGCGAAAGCTGGGGTATTTTTCTGGTATGTCTGTTGGTTTTGAACCGGTGATAACCAGCAATGCCGGTGTGTTTACTTAAGCCAAAGCGAGAACGGCCGCTTTTTATTGCGCTTAAAAAAGTGCTAACGTATACTTCGAATTACAACGGGGATAATAAGAAGGAGACATGCAATGGGAAAAACCAGTAACGTAAAGGGATTCGCAGATTTTGTACGGGAGCAGGGTGTAGTAGGTTTGGCAGTTGGTCTAGCTATTGGTGTTGCAGCAGGTACCGCAGTTAAGGAAATTGTTGACCAATTTATTAATCCACTTGTTGGATACATTCTCGGCGGCGCCGATTTGGCTAAGCTGAAATGGAATACCGGTCTTAGTCGAGGCGGTGAAGACCTTGTTTTTGGCTGGGGTGCTATATTGGGTGCCATCATAACACTACTCGCAACAGCTTTTGTGGTATACCAGCTTGTTCACCTTGCTAAACTTGACCGTATAGATAAGAAAAAGGACTAACTACAATGGTTAGCTAGTCGACTTATAAAAAAACGGCGCAACTGCTCCGTTTTTTGTTGATGCAGCATCATTAAACAGGTTAGGACGATACTGCTATCTGATTTTAGTCCATTACCTCTGTAACTAGCAGCTAGACACGCTCTAATCTACACATCTCTTGAGCTTAAATCTAGCTCGTAAAACATTACTTCGCCGTCTTCTTTTGTAAGTTTAAAACCGGCCGCTTCATATGTTCTTTGTGCACTTAGTTGCTTGCGATTGGTATCCAATGTTATTTTATGGAAGCCAGCTTCTTTGGCCTCTGCTAGAGCAGTACGTAGCAGTAGGTTCCCGAAACCCTTGCCACGAAATGGTGGCCTTAAGTACATCCGCTTTAGAACAACCTCGTCAATTGTGTCACTTTTGAGTGCCACTGAGCCTACTACTTTGTCGTCATAAACCAAGACCCAAATATTACGATAAAATGCTTCAGGTTGGGACAAATCTTGATCGAGGCTAGGATTGAGCGCAAACCCAAACTCACTATGGCTATCGTTTACCAGGCTTGCAAAACTTGGCTGATATTTAGGGTCGTACGGTACGAGCTGAAGCTCTGAATTTTCAAAGTTGAGAAACATAACTTAAATTTAACTATGTTTTAGGGAATAATCAATAACAGCGCGGTCGGTTATAACTATCGGCTCTGCACATTTAGCAGATATGGAATGTCGATTGCTGAAAATAATCTGGTTCACATATAAATTAGATCAGAACGCTAGATCAGAACGCAGCTTTTCTTGATTTAGAAATGTATTTGGGTTCAAGAATTAACTCGTGGTGCGGGTGGGGGGAGTCGAACCCCCGTCTCAGCCTTGGGAAGGCTACATAATGGCCGTTATACGACACCCGCTTATTCGTTTCGCCCAGACAAAAACAATTTTCAATTTTTATGTATCATTTTGCAACGACTACACGTAAAAATGCTTTGTCTCAAGCAAATCCTGGAGCCACCTGCCGGAATCGAACCGGCGACCTTCTCGTTACGAATGAGATGCTCTACCAACTGAGCTAAGGTGGCAATAGGGTTAAGACGCACTGATTATACCAAATCCCATAAAGATTCACAGCAGCCATGTTGCTATCGCTGGCTTCTCTATAGTCTGGTACAATATCGAGAGCATTTATGAGTTCAACAAAACATTTTATTCAAGATCGTACCGCACTGCTTTTGGTAAGCGTGAACGCATTTTTGACGCTCGCGGCTATTGTCCTTGTTGCGCTCAAGCTCGAGGCAAGCAAGGGAACTACAAATTACATAGTTTCGTTTCGTTCGTCGCTGGGTTTTGACGGCTATACTCAAGGGACCGGATTAGATGTTGCAAGCTTTATGGCGGCGGCTGTCGTGCTCTTTTTTATAGGCCTCATACTCAGCTACCGGACATATCCGATCAAGCGAGAACTGTCCTTGGCTGTTCTTTCGCTCACCGTGCCGCTTTTGTTACTGGTAATAATTGTAAGTAATGCCTTGCTTCTCTTACGATAATCCATGGTCAGCCTAGATATACCACTGGAAAAAAACAGAAAAGGGCATTACCGATTTTTTGAGATATTGCCTGGAGCGCTCAGTTGGGGTATGTTGGCGCTGCCGTTTATCCTGAGTTTTATAGATGTGCGCATGGCAGCGCTCTTTATGTTTGTCTATGTGCTTATCAATTTTTCGCGAGGTATTTCGGGAGCAGTGCGTTCTGTGCAAGGATTTCGAACAGTGAAACAGCATCAAAAACTGCCGTGGCCAACTATGCTCAGTGAGCTTGCCAGCGGCAACGTGCCCGCTCGCTCAACTCGTCCCAGGTGGCACCATTATGCCATTGAACAAACAAAAGAGCGCCCGTTGCTTATGCCGCCAGACCAAGTTATCCACGCAGTCATAATCGCTACATACAAAGAATCTCGCGAAGTACTTGCTCCGACCATTGAAGCTGTTTTGGCTTCCCAGTACAACATGAAGCAAGTCATTTGCATCTTGGCATACGAAGGCCGTGCAGGTGAAACAACCGAGCATCAGGCCAAAGAGCTTATGCAAACGTATAAACACAAGTTCATGGACACTATGGCTGTTCGTCACCCAGCCAACATACCTGGCGAAATCATCGGTAAGGGAGGTAATGTAACTTACGCGGGTCGTGAGCTGGAAAAGTACCTTCGTAAAAAGGGGATTGATCCACTTCGAGTGCTTGTCACCACGCTTGACGCAGATAACCGCCCCGACAAACACTACCTGACTGCGCTGAGCTACGCGTATATAGTTTGCCCAGATCCGGTTCATTCATCATTTCAGCCCGTGGCGCTTTTCTCAAATAACATATGGGACCCACCTGCTCCCATGCGTGTACTTGCAACAGGCAATTCCATATCACATCTCGTTTTTTCACTGAGGTCACATGCACTCAGGAACTTTTCGGCACATGCTCAGCCTATGGTTGCGTTGCAAAAAACTGATTTTTGGAGCGTGCGCACTATAGCCGAGGACGGTCATCAATTTTGGCGCTCCTATTTTCGCTTTGAGGGCAACTACCGAGCGCTACCTCTGCATCTGCCTATTTACCAAGATGCCGTGTTATCTGACACCTACTGGAAGACGCTGAAGGCTCAGTTTTTACAGTACCGTCGCTGGACTTACGGTGTATCTGATGTTGCGTATGTTGTGCATATGGGTTTTTTCCGAAAAAATACGATTTCAAAGCGAGACCTGATAGCAAAAAACGTGGCGTTTGCTTGAGGGTCACGTGACGTGGGCGGTTGGTCCTATACTGGTGCTTTTTGGCGGGTTTATACCGGTACTGTTCCACCCAAAGAGCTATGCAGCCCTTGAGCTACCGCTGATAGTGAGCCGGATCCAAACGGTCGCGATTGTCGTAGCCGTTGTAACCGTATTTCTTTCTCTCAGAACGCTCCCGCCCAAACCGGCACGCTATAAACGGAGTAAAAACATTTTATGGTGCTTCAGTGGGCTTATTTACCTTTTACGACACTGATTTTTAACTCGTTTGCTGCTCTGTATTCACAAACCAGATTGCTTTTGGGTAAGTACATCTCCAAGTTCGATGTAACGGATAAAGCGGTAATATCTCAAGCCGCCGACGGTAGCACGGTTAAGCAGTTATAGCCTCGACTTATCCAAAACCCCGCTGTGGTAGGCGGAGTAGTGTGTGGCGGCAGCTGCATCATAGCGCTCTAGCACAGCGTAAGTTTCGAGTGCGATGTCGCGGACTTCGATGAGGGCGCCGGGACGCGTTCTAAGCAATTGGTTGATGATTGTCCCAGCGAGGGCTCCTGCCTCCACCACAGCGCCGCTACGGTGTCCAAGAGAGGCAACGAGACTAATGAACAGCTTATCACGGCAAAAGGGCTCTGTTTTGTCAGGTTTCCGTACTACGATGCTTGCTGCAAGATCGGGGTGTTCAAGAGTAGTAAATACCGTATTGCAGTTGCTACAGGCTCGCCGCCGCCACGTTTGGTTTAACCGTTTTTGCAAGCGAGAATTTGTGACTTCAGTTTTACTGCCGCAATATATGCATACCATGACAACATGTTGACATAACGCTGGGAAAATATCTAGTGGAAAACTTATAAAAACCCGTGGATAAACGAAAACCCGGCCTTCTTATCGAAGACCGGGGCATTGCCTTATGAATAGGGCTAAAGGTTTATACCTATGCAGTCCTTACCCGACGGACGCGTGAAACGCGTTTTACATTCGGGAGTTCTTCATAAAACAACTGGAAGCTCTGTAATGAGCTTGGTTGTTTTGTACTCACCAACACACCTCGCTTAACTCAGATATACTAGCAAAATCAGTATTGCAAGTCAAGCCAATACATTGTATACATAAGCATAATAACAGGGGTATCAAAAGCAATACTCTTTACGATATCACTTCGTGGAATCGGCCTGTTTCACCACGAAAAAAGGTCAGCATATGCTGACCTCTTATCGTGGTGGGCGATATAGGATTCGAACCTATCACCTCCACAACGTCAATGTGGCGCTCTAGCCAAATGAGCTAATCGCCCGAACCCGGACATAAAGACTATAACAAAAGCCCGGAGCCTTTTCAAACGTCACACGGGTTCGTGACAGCTACGCCAGGGGCCTAGAAGTGCTATCGCATATATAGTATAAAAGGGATGAAACTGATATATAGACTTTTCCACAGGCAGCAGAAAAATACCCAAAAAAGTACTAGCATCATGCAGCTAGGCAGTGTATACTAGCTTGTGAGGTGAGGTTTTGCCGAGAGGTTTTACCGAACTAAAAAGCGCTTGGATGTCTTTGCGAGAGCACCCAAGCGTTTTTTTGTTATGAACGCATATCGCACCAAATGCGTGGATGTTTGTGACTGATAGTTTCAGCGGTGTATACTGACTGTAAGCGCTGACGTGGATTAACCAACCACTGAGCTTCGTCTGTGTGGCAACAGAGTACGTTAACTACAGTTGCAAGAGTTAAATGCTTAGGTGGAACCTCCGGTCAAAGTATCGGACCCGAGCACGCTACAGAACGTACCAACGTTTGAAGGCGTGTTTTTATTTTTGTAAAACGAGGAGTATTGATATGACGGCAGAAAACGATAGCCTACATGCCATGAGGCATAGCTTGGCACATATAATGGCAGGGGCAATTCAACACCTGTGGCCAGAGGTCAAACTTGGCGTGGGGCCGGTGGTCGAGAACGGGTTTTATTACGACATAGACCTCGGGACAGAGGCAAAACTCAGCGAGGAAGATTTTGGGCGAGTGGAGGATGAAATGCGCAAAATCATTGCAGACGCGCAGCCATTTGATAAATATATGATGCCCGTGGAACAAGCTCTGTTATGGGCGCGCGACAACGGCCAGCCTTATAAGGAAGAATTGCTCAATGATCTGCGGCGAGAGGGAACAACCCTGGCCAAAGAACTAGATAGTGCCATGATGGGGCTTCCGGCTGGCATAGGCGGAGTGACTGCGACGCAAACGGTTACTGAAGTATCATTTTACCGTAACGGCGACTTTTCTGACCTTTGTAGGGGTCCACACGTAGAGTCGACCGACAAAGTCGGGGCGTTCAAGCTCATGCGCGTAGCTGGGGCGTACTGGCGTGGCAAAGAGGATAATCCTCAGATGCAGCGCGTTTATGGTGTGGCATTTGAGACCGAAAAGGAGCTACGCAGCTACCTAGGTATGTTGGAAGAAGCCAAAAAACGCGATCACCGCAAGCTGGGTGCGGAACTAGATCTTTTTGTCTTTTCCGAGCTCGTCGGTCAAGGTTTGCCGCTGTGGACCCCCAGGGGCACGGTACTCAAGAATGAACTCGACCGTTTCGTACAAGATTTGCGTGACGAGCGAGGTTTTCAGCAGATATCAGTGCCGCATATTACCAAGAAAGAACTGTATGAAAAAAGTGGCCACTGGACAAAGTTCAAAGACGAATTATTTCGGATAACCACCCGTGAGGGGCACGAGTTCGCCATGAAGCCCATGAACTGTCCTCATCACACACAAATTTACGCGTCACAACCGCGGAGCTACCGAGATTTACCCATCCGTTACCGCGAATCCACCATGGTTTACCGCGACGAACAGAGCGGGGAACTGGGCGGGCTTAGTCGGGTTCGGGGGATTACCCAGGACGACGCGCATGTTTTTTGCCGAACGGGTCAGATTGAGGGCGAAGTGCAAAAGCTATGGGATATTATTGAGACATTCTATAAAACGGTTGGCTTTGAAGATTTGGAGTATCGGCTGTCAACGCACGACCCAGAAGATATGAGCCAGTACGCTGGCGGAATAGACAAATGGGATTCATCTGTCACTCAGCTAGAAAATATCCTAAAAACTAAAGTTGGCGACAAATACTATGTTGGGGTAGGAGAGGCAGCTTTTTATGGTCCGAAAATTGATTTTATGGGGCATGATGCCATCGGTCGAGAGCACCAGGTAGCAACAATTCAGCTGGATTTCAATCAGCCGGAGGGGTTTGATCTGACTTGCACCAATGAGGATGGTGGAGACGAGCGTATTGTCATGTTGCACTGTGCCGTAATGGGTTCGCATGAGCGTTTCTTAAGCATTTACATAGAACATACCGCCGGAAAGTTTCCTGTGTGGTGCGCGCCGGAACAGGTGCGGATACTGAGCGTTAACCAAGAGCCAGCAACACTTGCGTTTGTTGAGAGTTTGCAGCAGGCAGGCAAGGCGCTTGGCCTGCGCATTGAAGCAGACAACAACAACGAATCTGTTGGTAAAAAGATTCGTGCCGCCGAAGTGTGGAAGGTTCCATATACAATAGTGATAGGTGAGAAAGAGATTGGGGGCGGGGAGCTGACACCGCGTATCCGTAAAGACCTTGTCGTGTCGGAAGATTTGAAATCATACACGGCCGAAGAATTCTTTAGAACCGTTGCCAACGAAGCCAAGTCCCGTGTCAGTAAAACCTCGCTATAAAAAAGTCGGGTACCGAAAAAATGTTTACCGTAAATTTTGAAGTTGGGTTTCGGGAGCGAGTGGAGTCGGTAGTACGGCAGATTCCTTGGGGGCGGGTTATGACATATGGGCAGATTGCGGCGTTGTGTGGTAATGCGCGGGCGGCGCGGGTTGTGGGTGGTACCGCCCATTTTGGCGACCCGGATTTACCCTGGCAAAGAGTGGTTAACAAAAGCGGTGGTTTGGCGAGTGGCTACCCGGGTGGTCGCCGCGCACACGCAGAACACTTGCGTAGAGAAAAAGTCATTGTTTCTGAAGACATGAAAGTGGATGTCGAAAATCTGCTGTGGTGGCCGGAGGGCTAGCGTATTTTGTGGCCAGTCGTTAGTATGTAGGCAATATGTATATCCCAGCCACCTACGACCAACTAACAATCACTCAGCCAGCGCTGGTAGTGGTTGTTGGCGAAACTGCCGGCGGTAAGTCGGCGCTTGGTATGGAGATAGCAAAACGTTTTAATGGTGAAATAATCTGCGCCGATTCGGTCACTGTCTATAGGGGGTTCGACATAGGCTCCGCAAAACCAAGCAAGGCAGATCAGGCTATGATAACGCATCATTTGCTCGACGTCGCAAATGCCGCAGAGCCATTCACTGTGGCTGAGTTCAAAAAACTGGCCGAGCAGGCGATTGCTAGCATAACGTCCAAGGGAAAGTTGCCGATATTGGTTGGCGGAAGCGGCCTTTACGTCGATAGTGTCTTGTATGATTATCAGTTTAATTCGGCACCTAACACTAGTGAAAGAGATGTATTAAATACAATGTCACTTTCCGAGCTACGTTCTCTTGCCGTGAAACGGAGGTTGGATATTACGCGGGTAGATACTGCCAACCCGAGGCGGTTAATACGCCTGATTGAAACAAATGGTGAGCAGTCAACGCGTTCAAAAATGCGGATAAATACTTGTGTAGTTGGTCTAAAAGTTGACCCCGCTACTTTAAAATCACAGGTGGAAAAACGAGTTGCAGCCATGCTTGAAGTGGGGCTTGAAAATGAAGTAGAAAAACTGAGCGCACTGTACAAATGGGACTGCGAGTCGATGAAATCTGTCGGCTACCGCGAATGGCGGTACTATTTCGCGGGGGAGGCCAGTCTTTCCGAGACGGCTGCCCAGATATGTGTTTCTACTATGCAACTCGCAAAGAAACAAAGGACATGGTTTAAGCGCAATAATAGTATTCAGTGGGTTTCTGACCCCAGTTCTGCTGTAGAAATTATAACAACATTTCTGAACAAATAGGTTTTTTGTTCAGCGCAAAATCTGCTACACTATGAACAGCACTGAATAAGGGAGGTGCAACATGATTGAACAGCTATTTGGATCAAAAACGCGCGTAAAGCTTCTACATCTTTTTTATGAAAACCCGAACCGGTCATTCTATGTTCGTGAAATCACGCGCAAGATAGACGAGCAAATCAACTCGGTGCGGCGCGAGTTGGCTAATCTACTGAACATCGGTATTATCACGAGCGACTCTAGCAATAACAAAGTTTACTACGAGGTTAATCAAAAGTACTCGTACTACGTGCCTTTACAAGAAATTTTTGGTGGGCAAAAACCGCGGAAGCTTCGCAAAGCGACAGCCATCCCCGCAGTAGCCCCGTCTTCGGACGAGGCAGCTGGTGAGGTACAAGCAGTTACAGAGGCTCCCGTACAAGTCGAAGTTGATGAGCCAGCCGAGTTGAAACAACTAGGCAACGTTGAAATTGCTGCGCTGATGGGACAGTTTACGCGGGACGAAACGAGTGGTGTAGATGTATTGATTGTGGGAAATGTGAATCGCAATGCTTTACAGAAGTACGTAACCGAACTTGAAGAAAAAGAAGGTAAAGAGCTGCGTTATACTGTTTTTTCGCTCGAAGATTTTCGTTACCGAGTTCAGATAAAGGATCGATTTATATCAAACGTCCTGCTTTCGAAAAAGCAGGTGTTGCTCGACAAACAAAACCTACTCGGATAGGTTGGCGGATACTCCTTGGTACGGTATAGTAATGGTAATGGGTTTTGGAATTTCCTAACTCCTCACTACCAACTTCTAAGTACTGGAGCCAAGAGACAATGGATATACAATTTTACGGTGCAAATTGCGTTACGATAACTACTAAAAACGTTCGTTTGGTTTTTGATGATAACTTGGTTCAGCTTGGTGCAAAGCCCGTGTCGCGCGAAGGCGATGTTTGTTTATTTACTGCAGCCCACCCTGAGCCAGTCAAAGGAACAAAAATGACCATAGATATGGCCGGTGAATACGAGGTGAGCGGTGTCAACATACTGGGTATACAGGCTCGGGCGCACATGGATGGTGACTCCGAGCGTAACGCAACTATGTACAAAGTTACGGCCGGTGATGTCAGGGTGCTTGTTATTGGGCATATCTATCCAAAGCTAAGCGAATCAAAGCTCGAAAAAATTGGCTTAGTAGATATACTGTTGGTTCCTGTTGGCGGCACTGGCTACACCATGGATCCGACGGGTGCCTTGCAGGTAGTCAAAGAAATAGAGCCAAAGGTGTTTGTGCCAACACACTATGCGGATAGTGAGCTACAATACGAAGTTCCTCAGCAATCTCTAGAGGATGCTCTCAAGGCTTTTGGCATGGAGCCAAAGGAAACGACTAAAAAGTATCAGTTTAAGCCAGCCGAGATGTCCGATACCACGCAACTAGTTATACTAGAAAAAGCCTAACAGGCTGGTTTTTAATAGTCTTTATAATCCCAGCTCGGTAATAAGCATCACTTTTAGTGCCTTGACACGTTAGGTGGGCGAGTTTGGGTAAACTACCAACTATCAGCCTTTTACGCGAGGAGGCCTTTTTTCTTGAGGGTGCGAATAGCTTGAGTACTGATTTTTAGTTTTACTTTTTTACCGTCAACTTCAACAGTTTTGGTCTGAAGATTTGGCTTCCAGACTTTTTTGGTGTGGCGCTGCGAGAAGCTGACATTGCTGCCGTACTGCTTGCCTTTGCCGGTAAGATCACATTTTTGCATGATTGCTCCGAGTTAGGATTAGATTCAAGTTGGTATTGTACATAGTTTCACCCCTGAAGTCAACGCTGCTATACTAGTAGGGTAATGACAGAGTTTTCTCCTTACTACCTGTTTATCGTGATTATATGCCTGCTAGGGGCTATGACGGTGCATGAGTTTATGCATGCGTATATTGGCTTTAAGCTAGGGGACTCGACCGCCCGGGACGAGGGCAGGGTGTCTCTTAACCCGCTTAGTCATATTGATCCATTTATGACAGTCGTATTGCCAGCCATAACCTGGGCAATTTTTAATGTATTGTTTCTAGCCGCGAAGCCAGTTCCGTTTAACCCCGGGAGAGTAAAGTACGAAGAGTACGGAGCTGCTATGATAGCCGCCGCGGGGCCAGTGTCTAATCTGTTATTGGCCATTGTTACGGCATTTGTACTAAAAACAGTAGCGTTAAGCGGTTTTGCGTATGACGTCATGACGACATTTTTATTTTTAAATGTTGGGCTTTTTGTGTTTAATCTTCTGCCCATTCCGCCCCTAGATGGTTCGCGTGTGCTCTATGCATTTGCACCAGAACCCGTACAAGAGTTTATGGAACGTATCGAGCCCTACGGTTTTGTGATTATACTGGCGCTCGTTGTTATGGGTGGTTTGGGCGGGTGGCTGGGTACTCTCAACCAAGCGGTGTTGCAGGCAATTGTATAAAATAGCCGGGTTACTTATTATTAAATTTATCCCAAGGAATCAGTAAACCGAATAATGCAATGTATATGCCGTGTGGCAGTACCTGGGCGCCGGCAATGGCCATACCAAGGTTAAAATCTGCTTCTGAATCGTAGAATTTCTCTGGTAGGCGAGCGCCGGTTAGTATAATTGTTTTGCCTTTTATGTTTGATAGTTCTTTGGCGGTCTTATGAATGGTGTCGGTACCGTGTGTTATAACAATACGTTCTTCTTTGACGCTATCGACTGCCTTTTTGACAAGTTTTCTATCTAGATCGGTCATGTCTAGGCTATCTTTTCTCAGTACAGACATTGTTTGGTATGAAAAATCAGGGTTTGCTCGTTCTAGTGTACGTAAAAAACTAGGATCACCTATCTCAAAGTAGTATCCGTGATTGTTATCGTTTTCGGGGTAGTCTTTGTCTATTGTGCCACCCGTTTGGACGAAAAGTATTGTCATGCTTTTCAGTATAACGTGTTACCAGCCCTGTTACAATAAGCCAACGAGAGTTATAATAGACTAGCTGGGTAAGCCCCGCCTCAGGCGGAGTGGCCACTATATGATTATCTGAATACTAATCATAGGGGAGCTCAATATTTGTCTGAAACCTTGGTTGCAGCGTGCGAGCACCCACCTTGAATCTTTTTCAGGGCTAATCATGTGGCCGCCCAGCACTAATCTAGTCATTGTCAGCTAAAGAGTTAATAGGTGTTGAATATCAACGAGAGGTAGAAGTAGGGTAGCAAATGGCAGCTCCAAGAACGAGAGCAGTAGGTAATCGCCGTGCTGCCTCTTGTATAAGCCAACGATTGTGTCTTGCTTTTACACCAGGTACAGCAACTGCTGTTAGTGTTTGAGCAATTGTTCCGTCTGGTTTTTCCCAAATAGCTGAAAGATAATTTATGCCGCTTTCTTCAGGTCTATCGCGCCAACTAACGTTTTTATCTGGTTCTCGTTTTCCTGTTACATCTGCATCTTCGCCGTGCATTACACCGTAGTATGTTTGTGCACTGTGCTTTTCCATTAAGAGCTGAGCTAATTGCTTAGTGCCACCACCTGTTACCCAATCGTCTACAAATAGCACTCGAAGTTGTTCGTTATCGGCAGGTTCATTTCCGTGCTGTTGGCCAAAGCGCCTACTAGCCTCAATAATTATATCTATCTTTGCTTGAAGCACATCATAGTCTTCTGTCTTACTGATCCGTGCAAAATGAAGCTTACCGTCAAGTGTTGGAAATGGTTGGCCGCCCCTTGTTCGCTGCCATGCAGCGTGCACAGCTAAACCAAATAAGCGGCCACCTCTATCACAGGCAATAACAATATGTGGCTTTACATCTTCCATAAACTCTAGAACTGGCAAGGCCATTGCTGGTAAATGCTCTGGTTTTGTTGCACTCAATGCTAGCGAGCCTACGAATTCCTGCTGTCCAAACTCGTCATTCGACGATCGCTGGGGCACAGCTAGTAGACGTTCCAGCAATCCTTGCATTGGCCCGCTGGTTATAGAGAGACCGCTGGTGACTTCCGGCATGGCTACAGCACTTTCACTCAAGAGGTTGTATTATCACAGTAAGGCATGTAGTGGGTAGTCCTGAACATACATTAACTTTGTCATACTAATGATTATATGTCAATTTTGCCGACTACTAAATCGCGGATGATAGAGGGGTTAGTATTTTAGACCTTGCCGTTAAGACAGAACCCGCCAATTGCAGCGTAATGTCCAACTCGTGTTGTTTGCACATTTGGGTTAACCCCTGCTTCTTGTGCCGCTTGTACAAACTCCATTTGATAGCGAGTAGGAATAATATCATCCCTATTAGATACCAGTATGCGTACGTCTTTACCTGCCAAAGCACCAATGTGCGTAGCGGGTGCAGCGTCGTGCCACGCATTCTCGACATAAGCTAAGTCTTGGCCACTCTGCTCAATACCCGCTCTAACGTGCTGCGTTCTTGTCCCGTCCCACATACTTCGGGCTAGGCTACTTGCGGTGCATACAAGTACTGCACTATCAAAAGCGGGGAATTTACTGGTTGTCGTAGCTAGCACGGTATTGCCTATACTCATACCAATTAGCCGCACCTTAGCGTAACTGCGTTTCTCAACCGTGTGTGTTAATTCGGCTGAAATCGTATCTCTCATGTGTGCATAGGAAGCCCTGACAAGCTCTGTGTTGGGCTTTAGAATCTCGTCGTGGAAGTAATAAGCCAACACGGCGTCGCCTTTGCGGGCTAACCCATCTATTAACCGCTCGTAAAGCTGTCCACCACCGTGCCACGGCGGAAAAATAACGTGCAGATTGCGCCCGCTCTCATTAACGAACCTACGTCTAGTGATAGCATGCTCGGGTTTATATTGCCTTGTAAATACATCCTTTGGTGTGTTGTTCTTGACAAAATATCTATCTAGCATAGGGTATTGTTTTTAACATATTACAAACAATGTGTGAAGTACGTATAAATTTTCTAGGCTATAAAGCTAAATTTACCATACGTTTTGATGGTGGATTTAGAAAAAGTTTCTTCTGGTCGGGGTGACAGGACTTGAACCTGCGACCTCACGGCCCCCAGCCGTACGCGCTACCAACTGCGCCACACCCCGATAGTGTGCGTTTGTATTGTATCAAATGTGCTGTGATTTTGGCCGTTCGTTCCTCACGGTCACCTACGGCGACCCCGAAACTTGCAGACTGCTCAGTAGAGGTTACGTGGTACCATAGGTTCATGTGGACTGAAACAAAACACGGCCTATACAAGCAATTTGTATTTTCTGACTTCCGCCTAGCGTGGTCGTTTATGGAGCAAGTGAGTGCGGTTGTGAATAGGCTAGGGCATCATCCGCGCTGGCAGAACGAATGGAACGTTGTGGAGTTTTGGCTGAGTACACACGAACCGACGCAGTGTATTTCAGACAAAGATTGGGAGCTTGCGCGTGCAATTGATAGGCTCGCCGATGGAAGTCATGAATCGGGGGTGGCAGGGGATGATGACAAAACAACAACACATGTAACAGAGGTGCAGCTGTATGCCGATGGTGGGTCTCGTGGTAATCCGGGGCCTTCGGCAAGTGGTTATGTTGTGCTCGATATGAGCGGAAGGGTGCTTTTTTCGCAGGGCATTTTTCTTGGAATTACAACAAACAATCAAGCCGAATACCTTGCACTCAAGCACGGGCTGGAAGCAGCGCTTCAGAAATGCCAGGCTCGCGAGGTGCATGTGTACATGGATAGCTTGCTGGTAGTAAATCAAATGAAACGGATTTTTAAAGTAAAAAACCGCGACCTGTGGCCGATACATGACGCCATCCAGCAGATTTTGCCCAAGTTTGAAAAAGTGACGTTTGACCATGTCCCGCGGGAGCTTAACAAACTAGCAGACGCCGAGGTCAACAAAGCGCTTGACGTCGAGCTACAGTCTTAAGTATCCCCTGGGAGTACAAGAGGGGCATAGTCTGGTAGAATAGTGGTTATGATAAGTGCATTAGTTGTATGGTGGTATGGGCTTGGATGGCGGTTGCAGCTGCAGGCGGTATCTCGACGCTGGCTTCGCTGGGTAGATTATTTTTCCTTTAGTATTTTAATTCGAACACTTTTTGCCCCTTTTCGTCAGATAGGGAACGAGGCTCATGGTGGGTCGCTTGCCGTACAGTTTCGGCAGTGGAGTGATCGGACGTTTTCGCGAGTTGTCGGCTTTTTTGTACGCGTAGTGACGCTCGTTTTCGGTACAGGTTGCATGGTGCTCATAGGGTTGCTTAGTCTGCTGCAACTTACGCTCTGGATAGTCGTACCCTTACTCCCAGTTATTGGGGGAGTGGTAAGCATTGTGGGGTGGGTACCGTGGCAGAGATAACATTACATGCAACTAGAGCCCGCAAAGCTCGGCTTGGTGCATCTATCAGTCCTGTGTTCGTCATGGTTTTGTTTGCTGCAGGGGTACTACTTGTTCTGTGCGGTCTGGCGCTGCTCTTTAGTAATATTGCAGTCGGTTGGTTATTTGTTGGGCTTGCAGCGATCCCCGTTATGTGCGGAGTATGGGATACGTATGACCTTAACGATATTCCTGCAGGGACTGGGGCGGGCATTGATCAGATTTTAGAGAGCAGTGTGCTTGGCAAATTGCCACAGGATGTGACGCCAAAGGCTATTGCGTTGGCTGCACCGCACTCGGCGGCGGCGCGGTTTATGATTGTACGGTTTGAGCTTTCTGCTAAAGTACTCAGCGATCTTGCCTCAGATAAACCCGCAGATGCTGAAGCAGTCTGGCAGCTAGCCGAACAGTATAGGGTGCAGCTGAAGAGTGATATTTTGCGGGGCGATATGCTCGTAGCAGCTTTGTGCGTGACACAGCCGGGTCTCGCGCAGTTGCTGCCGCACCTCCAGCTAGAGCCTGCCGATTTAATTCTTGGTATGCGGTGGTATAGTCGCATCCAGGAAATTATCAAACAGGCTCATATGCCACGCCAAAATGGTGGTATTGCTCGCGACTGGAACTTCGGATACGCAAATTTACTCGAACGATTTGGGGTTAACATGAGTCAGCAGGGAGCACATGGCGGCATGTTTAACGCAAATCTGGAGTCGCACCACGCTGTAACCGCACAGCTTCAGTCTGTTTTTGCCGGGGAAGGGCGTCAGAATGCAGCAATTGTTGGCAAGCTGGGGGTAGGCAAGACGACTATTGCACAGGCATTTGCCACAAATGTTATGACGGGTGGCGGTAATGTCCCTGGAAACCTACGGTACAGCCAGGTTATTCGACTCGACGCCGGTACGCTTATTCGATTTGCGCGCAATCGTACTGAGCTTGAGGACATTGTGCAACGTTTGTTTGTAGAGGCATTTCGTGCCAAAAACATCATTTTGTTTCTTGATGATGCGCAGTTGTTTTTTGAAGAAAGCAATGGTTCGGTTGATCTTAGCTCGGCGCTCATGCCGATTATAGAGAGCGGGCGACTAAGAATATTTATGGCTATGGACGAACAGGCGTATTTACGGATTTCACAGCGTAATCCTGCGCTCGTGAGTGCGCTTAACCGTATAAACGTGACCTCGGGCAATGAGGCCGACACCATGTCCGTTTTGCAGGAACAGATTATTCGTCTAGAGAGCGAACACAAGGTTACGTTTACTCACCAGGGTTTGAAGGAAGGTTATCGGCTGAGCGAGCGGTACATGTATGACCTTGCTCAGCCAGGGCGCGCTGTCCGCTTGCTCGAACAAGCAGCGCGACAAGCCAATAATGGTTTTGTGACGGCAGAGTCTGTGGCCGCAGCCATTGAACTATCAAGCGGTGTGAAAGTTGCTCCACCCGCCAATGACACTGCAGAGCGCGACAGATTACTGAACATGGAAGATCTGATTCACCAGCGGATGGTCAACCAGTCGCGGGCCGTTACGGCGGTGAGTAATGCACTTAGGCGGGCTCGGGCAGGGGTAAGAAATGAAAAGCGACCGATAGGTACGTTTCTGTTTCTGGGCCCGACAGGTGTTGGCAAAACAGAGCTCGCCAAAGCTTTGGCGGCGGTGTATTTCGGCGGGGAAGATAGAATTGTGCGCATTGACCTCAATGAATTTGTTAGGCTCGAAGACGTTTCGCGCTTAATTGCGGATGGCGCAAACGAACCGCATGGCCTAACAGCGAGCATATTGAAACAGCCGTTTTCAGTAGTGTTGCTAGATGAAGTCGAAAAAGCCCATCCACAGGTTTTGACAACGCTTCTGCAGCTCCTTGATGAAGGTGTGCTTAGGGATGTGAACAACCGCGAGGTCAGCTTCCGCGACGCAATAGTGATTGCGACGAGCAATGCCGGAGCAGAGCAGATTCGCCAGCTTATAGACGAGGGTAAAAAACTTGAAGAATTTGAAGACAGCATTGTAGATGAGCTTATAGACAGGCAGCAGTTTCGGCCAGAATTTCTCAACAGATTTGACGAAATTGTCGTGTTTCGCCCATTGACAGAGGAGGAGCTTGGGCAGGTGGTTGAGCGCATGATAACAGAGGTAAATAGTACGTTGAAAACCCAAAAAATCCAGGTGCAACTCACGCCCGAGGCGGTTCAGCGCCTTGCTGCGATTGGCTACGATCCAAGGCTCGGCGCTCGCCCAATGCGCCGCGTTGTGCAGCGCAGTGTCGAGGACTTAGTTGCTAAACGGATACTGGAAGGCACAGCCCAGCCTGGTCAGACTGTCACTATTACCGATTCCGATATTTTAACTCGATAAATAACCCCTGAGCCTGTTCTTTGCTGAAAAGGTTGTCTTTGAACATAACAGAGGTGGTATACTATAGGGGTTAGATTGCTAGCTAATCGCTTGTACATTTATGTGCCAGAGGAAAGTCCGGGCAGCATAGGGAATGACAGCCGCTAACGGCGGCCGGGGGTGACCCTAGGGAAAGTGCCACAGAAACGATACTTCCTGGTTTTACCAGGTAAAGGTGAAACGCGCGAGGTAAGAGCTCGTAGTCGCGCATGGTAACATGCGAGAGAGGTAAACCCTGTCTGCTGCAAGGAGTGAGCTAAATACGTTCCCGCGATGCTCACGTTTGACCCCGCTTGAGCCTGCAAGCAATTGCAGGCCTAGATAGATGATTAGCGCTTTCGTAAGAAAGACACAAAACCCGGCTTACCGGTAATCTACCAGTTATAAAAACACCTCGCTCGAGTAGCGGGGTGTTTTGCTAAACCTAGCTAATACTATTTCTTATGATGTCCGTTCCGTAGGGATTAATTCGCCACTATCTAGCTTTGCATGCAGAGTGGGCAGAGCAACGTTGTTGACGCCCGGCAGACCTTCGATACATACACCGACAATAGGTTTACCTTTTGGGGTTTCATGTATTGTTACCACCAGTCGCCGCCTTTCCATATCGTCTCGTGAATCGAATAGCATGCCAGGCGTAACTCTGTCAGAAGGGTCGGTGTATTCGGTCAAGCCGGTGGCTCCGGTGGCTATTGATGCTACTCGTTTATCGATTTGTACCACCGTTTCGGGTGGCAGAACAAAATCCTTAGGTACGAGGGGCTTTTTTTTAGACGTAGTTTCTCCGAGCGCAGCTTCACCCGCCAAAGCTAAACCCTTACCAGACAACCTCGAGAGAGGGTTTGCAGGTACAAGATCGGGACTTATGCGTAAACGATCGGGCATAATTTATCATATTATACAAAACATTAGCATATCAGTCAATATTTACGTATAAAAAATACCCCAAGATAGGGGTATTTTTAACCAAGCAAAAGGTTATTTTTCGAGTTTGGCGGCTTTGACGACTGCGGTGAAAGCCTTTGGTTCGTTGACTGCTAGCTCGGCTAGAACCTTACGGTCTAGCTCGATATTAGCTGCCTTCAGACCAGAGATAAGACGGCTGTATGTCGTACCGTTCTCGCGGGCAGCGGCATTGATACGGACGTTCCACAGGGAGCGGAAGGTGCGCTTACGATTGCGGCGATCGCGGTAGGCAAATTGCAAGGCACGAGTTGTGGCCTGCTTGCCCCGCTTTACGCTTACCCTGTTTGGGTGACTCATGCCCTTTGTAGCTTTGCGGATTTTGACGTGTTTTGCGTGACCTGGCACGCCTCGTTTGACTCGCATGGCTAGACCCCCAGCTTCTTACGTATTATTTTGCTGTTGGTTGCGTTCAATGTCTCCAAACCAGCCAGCTTGCGCTTGCGTGCGCCGCTTTTCTTCTGCAAGAAGTGGCTAGCGTGTGAGTGACGGACACGAACACGTCCGTTCTTGGTTACTCGTACGCGGTCTTTAGTGCCGCTATGAGACTTGAGTTTTGGCATATTATCTCCCTAGACTCGTTTAATTTAATAATGATTTATCAGTTGGGTCGCTTGCAGGCTTTGGAGCCTTCACGGCGACGCCGCGGATAACAAATGAAAGTTGTTTACCTGTGAGCTGCGGTTGTTGGTCGACGGCAATAGTGTCGCCAAAGCTGTCGATGACTCGTTCGGCAAGTTTGAAGCCAATATCTTTGTGTGCTAGCTCGCGTCCACGGAAAAAAAGTGTGATTTTCACTTTGTGTCCGGCTTCGAGAAAACCGGTAACTTTTTTCATTTTGACACCAAGGTCATGGTCGCCAATTTTGAGTCCGAAACGCATTTGCTTCATGTCAAGAATTTTGTTGTTCAGGCGGTTTTTTTGTGCCTGCTTGGTCTTCTGGTAATTGAACTTACCCCAGTCGACTATTTTGCAGACGGGCGGATTTGCTGCTGGCGATATCTCGACGAGGTCGAGTTCCTGTTCCTGCGCAAGCGTATACGCTTCGCGCGAGCTCATCACGCCGAGCTGTTTGCCATCTGCATCGATGACCCTGACTTCTGGTGCCCGAATCTGTCCATTCAGGCGTGTACTTGTGCCGATACTAGCTTCTCCTTGATTACTTCCGTGCAAGTGATTGTAACAGATGCAGAAACAGAGGTCAATTTTTTTGAGGAGCTTACTCGCTGTATTCTTGGTACGCTGTTTCTGTTGACTTTGATTTAAGCGTCGTGGAACTGGTGGGGGCGGTACTGGAGTGCTTCGGCGATGTGTTTTTGCTGGATGACATCACTTCCGTCTAGGTCGGCAATGGTGCGCGCGAGCTTGACACTTCGCATATAGGCTCGTGCGGAGAGGCTAAATTATTTCTGCTGCCGCGTCTAGCATGTCTTTTGCGGACGCTTCTAGGTTCGCCAGTGCTTTGACTTCACGGTTTGTCATGTCGGCGTTGAGCTTAGCAGTTTTACCAAAGCGCTTTGACTGTTTGGCTCGCGCTGTGGCAACTTTTGCTCGCATTTCCTTTGAACTGGGGCCATCAGTTTTGCCGCTATTGAGTAAACGACCGTTGCCAATTTCATGCACATCAACGCAAATATCAATTCGGTCAAGGATTGGTCCAGGTAGTTTACGACGATATTGGACGGTGCGGTGTGGAAGGCAACGCTAAGGTTTACTTGTGCCGTAATGTCCGCAAGGGCAGGGGTTAGCAGTTGCGATGAATATGAATAGGCAGGATATTCTGCTGTTTCTTTTGCTTGAGCTATAGTAACGGTTCGGGTCTCAAGCGGTTGGCGCAGGGCTTCGATGGTGACCCGGCCAAATTTGGGCAATTCGTCAAATAACAAAACGACGCGGTGCGCGAGACTCATTGCGCACACTGTTGCCGCCACCTATCACAGCAACAGTACTGGCACTGTGGTGTGGAGAGCGAAATGGTCGCAGCGTCACAAGTCGACTGAAATCGTTACGGGCAAGGCTATGAAGGTGTGTGACCTCAAGCATTTCAGTGCGAGTCATGGCGGGCAGAAGGCTGGAAGTATTTTTGCAAGCATGCTTTTGCCGGTTCCTGGTGGCCCACCAAGTAGGACATTGTGACCACCTGCAGCACTGATTTCGACGGCTCGCTTACCGAGCGCCTGGCCAACAACGTCTTCAAGAGTAAGACTATCCTCGTCCGTCACATGCTCAGTAGGCGCAGAAACTGGGCTATCAGACGTAGCAATGACGTATGGTTCATGGTTATTGTTCAGGAAGCCGTAGAGCTGTGTTAGCGATGAGACTGGAACGAGCTTGATATCTGGTACTCGTGACGCCTGGTCGAGGTCATCGACAGGAATGATGAAAGTGCGTATATTATGATGCTTTCCGGCGAGTAACCTACCAATTATGCCGCGTACGGGACGAACTGAGCCTTCAAGGCCAAGCTCGCCGATAATTGCTGTATGCTCTGGCACGAATCTGCATTGGCCTGAGGCGCGTAGAATTGCCGCCACAATTGCCAGATCAAAACCAGTGTTTTCCTTGGGAATATCGGCAGGGGCAAGATTCACAGTAATACGCTCAATAGGCAGCTCAAGCCGTGAGCTGGCAAATGCATTGCGTATGCGCTCCTTGGCCTCGTCGACAGCCTTTGTTGCGTAGCCGATAATAATGATCGCCGGCAGACCCTTCGTAAGCTGACACTCAATATCGACAACCAAACCATGTTGGCCGTTTTTCACCACCGCCTGGATAGACTGTGACTTCATATTCCGTTACGTTCGGATTATTCAAGTATTCAAAAAGAACGCAACCCACCTGTAGGATGGTGGGTTGCGGTTACAATGTCTTTTGTTGTTTGTGTATTCGTTTTATAAAACGACGGCTTGCGAGAGGCCGTCGTTTTTTTGGTCGTTTTTATTTTTGAGCACTTTTTTTATTCAGTGCTACCTCTAATAATAGTGAGCAAATAGTCAGTTGTCAATACCAAAATGCTTGTGATAAATACTGCAACTTTGCATGTGCTTAGCTAGAGGTTGCTAGCCGGGCAAGCAAAAGCGTATTGACAAACCATACCTGATGTAGTAGTATAGAACTTGGCTCAGCCAAAACAAAAATCCAATTCATTTTCGCTCGAGTTGCCTTACCGGCAGCGAGAGCGGTCAGTCACGTCGAAGGCGATAAGCGCTATAAATTAATTTATATTGAGCGGATTTATCGCCTTTCGACCCATGTATTTTCCACGCCTAGGTGTTATGCTTATGGCGTGTTTTAATTAGTATAGGTTATGAAGTACAAAGAACTCATAAAGCTCGGTGGCATCTGGTTTCTTTTGTTTGTCTTCATGGGCGCAACAATGCCTTATAATATGCCTGTTTTTTTACTGATTGTTCCATTCGTTCTCCTCGGTATCGCGCTATTTACAACCTGGCAGGTGCTTTCACGGGCGTACTATTTGCACATAGGCAAAACCCAGACACGTCAGTCTAAACTACTTGGAGTGGTGATAAGCCTTGTCGCTGTACTGAGCCTTGGGCTTGAATCTATCGGCGAACTAACCCCCAGAGATTTCTTTACGCTGCTAATTTTCGGCATTGTCGGGTATTTCTACACGGTACGATCGTCCTACAGGGAGTAGCTAGGCAAATTGCCACTATTATTGATGTCCGCTATCGTTATATACTATATACATGAACGAGTTGCCTCAACCAGCGCCACCTACCCCCAGTAGTACTGCATATTCGCAACAGAACGCAGTCGCCCAGCCTATTTCGCCGCAGGCTGTTGATGATAAAATTCTTCAGGAGCGTGCGACTGAACAAATCGAGAGTGTTGTGCTGCAAACTGCCACAAATCCAGTCGAACGAGCAGACAATATCCATGCTATTAAAGAGGCCTATCTAAAAGCGCGTTTTGGAATTGATTTGAAGGAAAAAGCGCAGTAATACCATGACAGTACTTAGTAAGCAGAGCCCAGGATGTAAATAAACGATGTTATTAAGTCTACAAAAATTAAATCAAAAGAAGTTCAAATATGAACGTGGTCTATCTATGGTTCCGATGCTCATACATCTGCCTCCTCCGAGTGAAGATACGGAGTTAAATGGCCGTGACGTACGAGATCTTGTTGACGAAAATATTTCCAAAGCACAAATTATTTACAACATTATAGCGAGCACAATAGAGCAAAGTTTTAAAAACCGGTTTCATGGGCAGCGTCATTTCTGTTTTGAAATCGTCGGCATAAAAGGCTTTGTACGTTTATATACTGCAGTGCCGGCTGACTACGTTAGTGTTATGCAGCAGGCTATCGTAAGCGCCTACCCAGCAGCTCGTTTGGAAATTACGCCCGAGTACAACATTTTTAGTCAGGTTGGCGGCATGAATGCGGTTATGGGCGGGCAACTAAATCTAAAAGAAAAGTACGCATACCCAATCGCTACTTACCAAGATTTGAAGCGCGACGCGTTTCAGTCGATACTTAACGCTCTTTCGACTGTGGAAAATGAGGATGGCGCTGCAATCCAGCTATTATTCCGTCCGGCTGAAACTTCATGGCGAAAGACGGCGACAGATTTTGCATCTGCAAAGAAGAAAGGGACAGACAAGGGGCTGACTGTCGGCTCGTTTGCAAAGGACATGATGACGGCTTTTGTTAAGCCGCCAGAGCCTAAAGAGGAACGGGACAAGCCTAAAGATATTTCGTCGCTGGAGCAGTCGATTATTGATGCCATAGAAGACAAAACGCGTCATCCTGGTTTTGAGGTTGCAATAAGGATCGTTGCATCTTCAAATGTATCTCAGCGTTCGCAGGCGATATTAAATAACATCATCGCAAGTTTTTCGTTGTTTGATGCACCTGGCAGGAATGGCTTTGACTATCACTCGGCTCACGATCCATCAGAACTCGTCACAAACTTCTTGCTTAGGGCGTTTCCTATGCATAAGAAAAAAAATATACTCAATTCTGTTGAGCTAGCCACAATATTTCACTTCCCAGATCAGCGCAGCATACCAACTTCACAGTTGGAGCGACAGGACTCAAAGCAAGTAGATGGTCCACGCAATATGCCGCAGGAAGGCTTGTTGCTGGGCTTCAATGTATTTCGAGGAGTGAAAAAGCCGGTTCGATTGGGGCTGGGCGATAGGCAACGTCATATGTACGTGGTGGGCCAAACGGGTACAGGTAAATCAACCTTTCTCGAAAACCTGGCACTCCAAGATATGTTGCGCGGAGATGGTTTTGCGTTTGTCGATCCTCATGGTGATACGGCAGAAAAGTTGCTTTCCATGGTGCCTAAGGAACGAGCTGAAGATGTTATATATTTCTGTCCCTCAGATATGACCTATCCTATGGGATTGAATCTGTTTGAGTTTCATAATGCCGACCAGAAGGACTTCATCATCCAAGAGGTCATTGGTATGCTTTATAAACTATATGACCCGCAGCACCAGGGAATTATGGGGCCACGGTATGAAAGTATATTTCGTAACTGCGCGCTTGCGGTCATGGCAGACCCGGCTGGCAGCAGTTTTGTAGATATTCCCAAACTTTTCCGAGACCCAGAGTATTTAAAACATAAACTTACGTACGTAAAAGATCCTAACGTGCTTGATTATTGGCAAAAAGAATATCCGGCAAGTCAGCGATCAAACGACTCAGGTGAGGTCATCAGTTGGTTTGTTAGTAAATTTGGAGCTTTCCTTAGTAATGAAATGATGCGGAATATCATTGGCCAAACCAAGAGTGCCTTTGACCTGCGCGATGTGATGGACAATAAAAAAATCCTACTGGTTAACCTAAGCAAGGGTCGCACCGGGGAACTCAATAGCAAACTGCTTGGTATGGTGTTTATCATGAAATTCCAGGCAGCAGCTATGAGTCGATCCGATGTGCCAGAAAACGAACGTACAGACTTTGCGCTTTACGTTGACGAGTTCCAGAACTTCTCAACCGATAGCTTTGCGACCATCATGAGTGAAGCGCGCAAATACCACCTGAATCTTATTGTTGCCAACCAGTTTACGACGCAGCTTACTGAGGAAATCCGTGATGCTGTTTTTGGTAACATTGGTACAATCGTAGCGTTTCGTATTGGGCAAAATGATGTCGAGAGCCTCGGTCGGTACTTTCAGCCGCACTTCGATGGAGATGATTTGTTGCGTGTGCCGAACGCAAATACGATTGTTCGAACACTCATAAACGGTGTGCCGACTCAGCCATTTAGTATGGCGACACTGCCACCGCTAGGAAACCCAAATCCGGGTCTTTCCGATGCACTCAAGCAACTTTCGGCTGCAAAGTTTGGCAAACCGCGTGCGGTTGTTGAAAAAGCAATATTTGAGCGTCTTGCAACGAGGACGCCAGAGCCTACGCCATTTTCTAACCCATTTTCAGCTCAGGCACCTGTAGGCGGGCAGCCAGCGGCGCTTACTCCGCCCGCCGTGACGCCAGCGCCTAGTTCAGGCTCGTTTCTCGATGAATGGCTTTCAAAGCAGAAAGCTATGCCAGCATCTGCAAGGCCAACAGCTCAGCCCAGCAGTGCGACTATGCCAAGCGCCACGCCGTTACCACCCCAGTCTCAAATCGCTACGGATGTTGCCAGTGTTGAGCTAGACGTTGGTACACAGGAGTCTGTGACTCAGCAGGAAATCAAACCGCTCACGACCGAACCAACAACCGACTTGTACGAAGCGGGTAACGTTTCGAGTGCTGAACTTGACGAGCAAGAAGTGAAGGGTATTGCCGCGGAGCTAAAGAAGGGCTTAAACTCAGAGCAAGCCGCCCAAGGTACGACGCAGGTGACCCCCCAAGTGCCGACTGATGGCCAGCTTTTATCCCTCAAATCAGCAGAAAGCCAGGCTCTGGCAAACGGTGATACTATTGCAATCGATAATGATGGCACAATCCACCTAAATAATTCATCTGCCGAGGACTAATAACAGCTATTCTCATCTTGTAGAAACGTCAAATACAAGATATACTAGAATGCGAGTACAAAGGTGTAGAACCAAAACGTAGAGGGGATTTTTAGTGAGTCAAAGCAAACAGTATTCTGCCGATCAGATTCAGGTGCTAGAGGGGCTTGAGCCAGTTCGGAAGCGACCAGGAATGTATATAGGTGGGACGGGTATAGAAGGCTTGCACCACCTGGTGTGGGAGCTAGTAGACAACGGTATAGACGAAGCACTTGCAGGTTATGCTACGCACGTTATTGTCGAAATGCTCGAAGACGGTGCTATACGGGTGACCGATGATGGTCGCGGCATACCGACCGATATTCACCCAAAAACAGGCAAAAGCACTGTAGAAACAGTCCTTACTGTACTGCATGCAGGAGGTAAGTTTGGTGGCGGTGGCTATAAAGTGTCGGGGGGACTGCACGGAGTCGGTGTAAGCGTTGTAAACGCTCTTGCGACTAAACTTTCTGTTACGGTGTATCGTGACGGCAAGGTGTATTTTCAAGAATACGAAACAGGCGTTCCTCAGGGTGACCTAAAAGTCACTGGCAAGTGCGACTCAGATAAACACGGCACAGAAATAATGTTTTCTGCCGACGATAGTATATTTAGCGAAGGAACGACATTTAGTTACGACACAATTTTAGATCGACTGCGTCACGCGGCGTATCTCACAAAAGGCGTACGAACTACACTAATCAATCATTCAAATGGTAAAAAATACAGTTTCTATTTTGAAGGCGGTATAAAGTCATATGTAGCTAATCTTAACGTTGGCAAAGAACCTGTCGACGAGGACATATTCTACGTCGACAAAACAGTAGATGATACTCAGGTTGAGGTAGCTCTTCAGTACACCGAAAGTTTTAGTGAAACAATTAAGCAATTTGCTAACAATGTCTATAACCCAGACGGTGGCTCTCACTTGACCGGGTTCCGATCGGCTCTGACGCGCGTTATAAACGAGTACGCGCGCAAACAGGGACTTCTGAAAGAAAAAGAAGAAAATTTGAGCGGCGAAGATACCCGAGAGGGTTTAACAGCGGTGATTCTTGTGAAACTTCCCGAACCACAGTTTGAAGGGCAAACAAAAAACAAGCTCGGCAATCCTGAAGTTCGTGGTCATGTTGAGCAGGTGATGACCGAATACCTTTCCTACTATCTCGAAGAACACCCAGCTATTGCTCGAAAAATTATCGGTAAGTCGTTACTTGCAGCCCGTGCGCGCAAAGCCGCCCGAGCGGCGAGGGATAACATTATCCGCAAAGGTGTGCTTGACGGCGCAAGTATGCCAGGCAAGCTGGCCGACTGCTCAAGTAAGGATCCCGCAAGCTCTGAGATTTATCTTGTAGAAGGCGACTCAGCCGGTGGTTCGGCAAAAACTGGTCGGGATAGCAAGACTCAAGCCATCTTGCCGCTTAGAGGTAAGGTGCTCAATGTTGAGCGCGCCCGCCTTGATAAAATGCTTGCCAATAACGAGATTTTGAACCTCATTAAAGCACTAGGTGTCGGTATAGGGGACTCGTTTAGTGTCGAGGGTTTGCGTTATCACCGCGTTATCATAATGACTGATGCTGATGTTGACGGTAGCCACATTGCTACACTACTACTCACATTCTTCTTCCGATATATGAAGGAAGTTGTTGACGGTGGCCATGTCTACCTAGCAAAGCCGCCGTTATTTGAATTAGTAAAGACGGGGCGTAAGAACAGTGTTTTTATTTACGATGAGGCAGAACTAGACATATCTCTCGACGAGACCATCGCTAAGCGTAAAGCAGAAGGTATTAAAATCAATCCTGATGACGAGCGCTACAAACAAGCTGGATTTATCGAGCAAAAGCGGTACAAAGGTCTTGGAGAGATGGATGCCGAGCAGCTTTTTGAGACGACCATGAATCCGGAGAAAAGAGTTCTCGTGCAGGTGAAAGTAGAAGATGCTGAAAAAGCTGACGCAATTTTCAATAAGCTCATGGGCACTGAAGTTGACCTGAGAAAAACATTCATTCAAGCAAACGCTAAATTTGTGAAGGACCTGGATATCTAGTATGGCAGACCAACCGCAAGCACCCAACCCTGAACCGATCGAAGATGCTCTTTTGTCAGCAGCCAATGCTACTACATATACAGATGATGATCTGATTGACCGTCATGCTGTTGAAATCGTAGAAGGTATGAGCCACTCTCGCCTAGTAGAACGGCGGAGTGTTGAAAATGTCATGGAAGACAGCTATCTGCGGTACTCCATGAGTGTTATCATTGACCGCGCGTTGCCGGATGTACGAGACGGCATGAAGCCAGTTCACCGACGAATTATGTACTCAATGCACGAAGAGGGCTTAAGAAGCTCTGCCCGTCATCGTAAAAGCGCCAATGTAGTCGGTGCAGTCATGGGTAAATATCACCCGCATGGTGATTCATCAATCTATGATGCAATGGTACGCCTTGCTCAGCCATGGTCTACGAGGTATATGCTGGTAAATGGGCAGGGTAACTTCGGCTCTATGGACGGAGACCCGCCAGCCGCAATGCGTTACACTGAGGCCAAAATGCATCGAGTAGCCGACGAGCTACTCGCCGACATAGACAAAGATACAGTAGATTTTCGTGATAACTACGACGGTACGACACAGGAGCCAACAGTTTTGCCCGCCAAGTTGCCCAACTTGCTGCTCAATGGCCAGCTTGGCATTGCTGTCGGTATGGCTACAAATATCCCACCACATAACTTAGGGGAAGTTGTGGATGCGACTGTATACAAAATTGATCATCCGGATGCATCACTGGAAAAGCTTCTTGAGTTTATACAGGGGCCAGATTTTCCAACAGGTGGAATTGTTTACGGCGCAGGCTCGATCCGGCAGGCATATGCAACTGGCCGTGGCGGTGTAGTTGTACGCGGTGTCGCCGAAATCATCGAAGGGAACAAGGGTAGGCACCAGATAGTTATTAGCGAAATCCCATACTCGCTCAATAAAGAGAGCCTGGTTATAAAAATAGCCGATCTCGTCAAAGATAAGAAAATCGCTGGCATAAGTGACCTCCGCGACGAGAGCGCCCGTGGAAAGGTACGCATCGTCATAGACCTCAAAAGAGATGCATATCCTAAGAAGCTGCTCAACCAGCTGTACAAGCTTACGCCGCTTCAAACAAGTTTTCATTACAACATGATGGCTCTCATAGACGGCATACAGCCGCGTGTATTGGGTCTGCAAGATATTTTGAATGAGCATATCAAACATCGGCAACAAGTTGTGCGGCGCCGAACAGAATTTGAACTACGTAAGGCAAAAGATCGCGCTCACATTCTTGAAGGGCTTAAAGTTGCCCTTGATAATATAGATGAAGTTATTAGAACAATTCGGGCTAGTGAAACGACCGAAGAAGCTCAAGCCAACTTGATCAAAAAATTTGCTTTCAGTGAAATTCAAGCAAAAGCAATCCTTGCCATGCAGCTCAGGACATTGGCTGGCTTGGAAAGAAAGAAAATTGAGGATGAACTTGCTGAGCTCATAAAACTAATCTCAGAACTTGAGGCAATCTTGGCCGATGAAAAAAGAATACTCAGCATAATAAAAGACGAGCTTAAACAGCTCAAGAAACAGTATGGTGACGAGCGTCGCACCATGGTTGTGCCGAGTGAACTCAATAGACTAAGTGACGAGGATCTTGTCCCAGACGAACAGGTAGTTGTAACGCTTACATCGGCTAACTATGTAAAACGGAGCACTTTGGTTGAATACAAGCGCCAAGGCCGAGGTGGTAAAGGTCGTCGTGGCATGGCTACGCGTGAGGAAGATGTCATCGAACACGTTGTAAATGCGTCTACGCACGACTATCTGCTTTTCTTCACAAACAAAGGACGCGTGTTCCGCCTTAAGACGTACGAAGTGCCCGCCACCTCCTTAAACGCCAAGGGTGTAGCTATTGTGAACTTGCTGCAGTTGCAACCAGAGGAAACCGTTAGTGCCGTTATAAATGTTTCGAAAAGCGATAGTGAGCAGACTGCAAATCTGATCATGTGTACGAAAAAAGGTGTTGTTAAGAAAACACCATTTGAACAATACAAAAATGTGCGTACCTCGGGTCTTATTGCCATCAACCTAGACGATGGTGATGAGCTGAAATGGATAAGACAGACAAGTGGCGACAACGAAGTCGTCATTAGCACTAAGCAAGGCCAAGCTATTCGGTTCCATGAACGCGATGCGCGACCAATGGGTCGAGTAAGTCGTGGTGTTCGTGGCATACGGCTTCGTAGCGACGACTATGTCATTGGCATGGACGTTGTAGACGAGCACAGCAGTATATTTGTCATTAGTCGCTACGGCTATGGTAAGCGCACAAAAGTTGCTCAGTTTACGCCACATGCACGTGGTGGGGTCGGTATACGATCGGCGGTAGTCAATAGTAAAACTGGTGAGCTTGTTGGGGTGAATACATTAAGTGATAGTGCCGACCAGGAGGTCATAATTATCAGCCAAAACGGACAAACCATTCGCTTGGGGCTCAAAGACATACCCGCACTCGGCCGCGCGACGCAGGGAGTACGTATCATGCGCCTCAATGACGGGGATCAAGTAGTTTCGCTAGCCCTTGTAGACAAATCAGAGCTATTAGATGAAGACGATGAAGACGTTGTCATTGAGTCAGCAGAAAAGCCAACAAAGTAGAACTTCACATTTAGTAGACGGCGGAATATGTATGATTCGAAAAATACCGGAGGGGGCTTTTACATGCCAGACGGTTTCTTCCTACGCACACATGCGCACAGATCGGGGTTTGTTCCAATCATTGATGGTGGTAGCAATGAAATGGGTGATGGCTTGGCGGGAACAATGCTGCCAACCAGACAGCGAACACCCAACCCAAGCATTGCATTGGGGTAGAAAACTCAAACTAATTAGCTAGATGTATCAAATACAACACATTCGGGCAAATATATCCTTGACTTGGGCTGAAATGGTCTATACAATAGCCAGCTAGTGCTTTTGAGGTCTCTATTTTGTGTCTCTCAAACTTGGACGTTAAAAATTGAGTAGTGCAACGTCCCCTTTATAACGAGGGGGACAATCAACGTCAGTTCACACTGCTAGGTAAAACTAGCGTGAATTGTTTTAGAAATTTCGAATCTGTACTAGATTCAAAAGTAAGTCAGTTTTATAACTGATGCTAAGACAAATTCTTTTTTGAAGAGTTTGATCCTGGCTCAGGATGAACGCTGGCGGCGTGCCTAATACATGCAAGTCGAGCGGTAAGGCTCCTTCGGGAGTACACGAGCGGCGGACGGCTGAGTAACGCGTAGGAACGTACCCCAAACTGAGGGATAAGCACCAGAAATGGTGTCTAATACCGCATGTGCTCCACGGAGTAAAGCTTCGGCGGTTTGGGAACGGCCTGCGTACGATTAGATTGTTGGTGAGGTAATGGCTCACCAAGTCGACGATCGTTAGCTGGTCTGAGAGGATGATCAGCCAGACTGGGACTGAGATACGGCCCAGACTCCTACGGGAGGCAGCAGTAAGGAATCTTCCACAATGGACGAAAGTCTGATGGAGCAACGCCGCGTGCAGGATGAAGGCTTTCGGGTCGTAAACTGCTTTTATATGTGACGAATATGACGGTAGCATATGAATAAGGATCGGCTAACTCCGTGCCAGCAGCCGCGGTCATACGGAGGATCCAAGCGTTATCCGGAATTACTGGGCGTAAAGAGTTGCGTAGGTGGCAGAGTATGTCTCTAGTGAAAGCGTGTGGCTCAACCATATACACATTACAGAAACTGCTCAGCTAGAGGGCGAGAGAGGTTACTAGAATTCCTTGTGTAGGAGTGAAATCCGTAGATATAAGGAGGAATACCGATGGCGTAGGCAGGTAACTGGCTCGTCCCTGACACTAAGGCACGAAAGCGTGGGTAGCAAACGGGATTAGATACCCCGGTAGTCCACGCCGTAAACGATGGATGCTAGCTGTAAGAGGTATCGACCCCTCTTGTAGCGAAGCTAACGCGTTAAGCATCCCGCCTGTGGAGTACGGTCGCAAGACTAAAACATAAAGGAATTGACGGGGACCCGCACAAGCGGTGGAGCGTGTTGTTTAATTCGATGGTAAACGAAGAACCTTACCCAGGTTTGACATCCTTGGAATTTTTCCGAAAGGAAAGAGTGCTTTTAGAGCCAAGTGACAGGTGTTGCATGGCCGTCGTCAGCTCGTGTCGTGAGATGTTTGGTTAAGTCCATCAACGAGCGCAACCCTTATAGTCTGTTGTATTTTTCAGGCTAGACTGCCCCGGTAACGGGGAGGAAGGAGGGGATGATGTCAGGTCAGTATTACCCTTACATCTGGGGCTACAAACACGCTACAATGGCCGGTACAAAGGGCTGCCAAGTCGCGAGACGGAGCAAATCCCATCAAAGCCGGTCCCAGTTCAGATTGCAGGCTGAAACTCGCCTGCATGAAGTCGGAATCGCTAGTAACGGTAGGTCAGCTATACTACCGTGAATACGTTCCCGGGTCTTGTACACACCGCCCGTCAAACCATGAAAGTCGGGGGTACCTGACGTGTGAGCATCGCCTCGCCCTAAGGTAAACCAGATGATTGGGGTTAAGTCGTAACAAGGTATCCGTACGGGAACGTGCGGATGGATTACCTCCTTTCTAGGGAGAAACTAACCTGCAAACGAGTAATCAATGCAGAGTTAGGTCGATGTCGATGGATTGTAAATCAGTACTGACAATTCAATTTCCGGTTTTTATCGGACGGCACATTCAGTTTCTGAACCTTGTGAACTTGACGTTGATAATGCAGTTCGTAGGTACATAATGATGCTTGCATCAATATGTACCGAAAACAGCATTTTCTCTCCGCAAGGAGAGGTTGCACTACTCAGTTTTTAACAGTCACAGCACGGCTAGTCTGAATTATAAGGAGCCCCACACTTGCGAGAGGGCTCCTTTTTATTTTCTCAATCTAAAGTACGCCCAACAGAGACAAGCGGACATAATTACGCTCGCCACTGAAATCATGATAAGTGTATCAACCATGGATACGGTGCTTCCACCAAAATATTGACCACGACCAGAATTAACTGCAATTTCATTTGCAGCGAATAGAGCAAAAATTATCGCAACCAAAATGAATGTAATTGCGCCAATAAGGTAGTTTTTTCTGCTCGGTGAGTATATTGAAGCATTCGAACGGATGGGACTGTGTGGCGTTTCTGTTTTTCGAAGTTTAAGATAACTTGTTATGCTTACATATACACCCGCTACTAGAACCGGAACATACGTAATCAAGCCAAAACTTAGTAGGATGCCGCTAAGGCCAATTTTATCGTAAGTACCGAAGTAAACCCAATCGGTGTACATGCCGAACAGAAACACTAGTGCAATAATTGAGACTAACACAGATCCTATGAAGCGGACTATTAATGGTGTACGTTTATCATTCATATTACGATTTTATATTCATTCATATCGTTGGGTGAAGGGGAAGCGGAACTTTTTTTTGGCGTCCTGGCTAGCCAACGAAGGCTGTTCGGTAGTGCCACTAACATGTCGTTCAAAGTAGGCCATGGGTTGTGGCAGGTGGCTAGAAACAGCCTTGCTGTCTGCGCGGACAAAGCCATGTGATAGATGGTAGGATTGGAGCTTTTCGTTGTCAGACGGGCAGGTCAGTCGAAGATACTGGCGGCCTTGTTTGGCAACTTCTGCACAAATGAGGTCTATGATTTGGCTGCCAACATGTTGACCACGTAGGCCAGGCGCAACGACGAAACGGTGCAGGTAACCGGCTATGGGTGGTTGTTTGCCCCACCGCGCCAAGTCATCCCAGAAAAGCATAAATACGCCGACAATCTCCTCGTCGGTGTGGGCAACGTACATATTGCCGCCAGCCACAATAGCCTTCAAATTGGTCTCATCTGTTGTCGTTTCGCCCCATGCCAAATCACCCCGGTACATTTTGCTGCGTATGCCGTGTGACAGTATAGATTGTATGTCTGGTATGTCTTCTTCTATGGCTGGCGCAATCTCAATGTTCATATATTTAGTATAGCAACACAAACTATATTTGGCCTTTAATTCGACCTCCAAGTGCAACAAACCAAAACTATCCTCTAAAAAAGTAGGACATTAGCTTCTCGTCTGCCTTGTCTCTAGAATTAGGTGTGTTCAGCAACTAATAATCGATGAAAGGAGACAGCTAATGTCCTATCGTCATCTTATCTCAGATGACCGTGTTGTCATAGCAACACTACTGCAAGAACACAGAAACCAAAGCTATATCGCCAGTAGGATTGGCGTCAATCGTTCGGCCATCAGTCGTGAGCTGGCTCGCAACAAAACACGAGACAAACCAGTCCAGATACCACTGCCCAAACGCCCGACCATTCTCGACAAAGACTGCCGCCATGCCCGAGGTAGCGGTCTCGCCCAGGACAAATACGAAGCAGGAGAGAATTACTGCAGCGCAGTACGCGAAGTTCATCTTGCCAACCGTTTCTATGAACCGCGCAGTGCCCAGCGTGCTGCAACCACACGACGTTTGAATGCAAACCAAAGCCGGCTGCGGTTGGCATACCAGTCTGGCGACTGGCTCGAACAGTACGTCAGACATCGTCTACTCAAAAATGAGTGGTCACCCGAGCAGATTGCCGGTGGCTTAAGACGAAACTACGGTATTGTACTTCACTGGCAAACCATTTACGACTATATCGATCTTTGCTCCAACAAAACAGATAAGAAACAGCTTCAAAAGCACCTTCGGCGCGGCGGCAGACCGTACCGTCATCACGGTACGAACGAACGCATCAAGGCTAGGCAGAAAGCTCTGCCGCCAATTCAGAGCCGTGACGCAGTGATTGAACAGCGAACTCGTCTAGGTGACTTCGAAGGCGACACAATTGTTGGGTTGGACACTAAAGACCGAATCGCCACCCACGTTGATCGAACAAGTGGGGAGTGTCTGCTCGGGTTAGTACTTGGCTATGACGCACGTAAGATAGCTGACGACACCGCTAAGCGGCTGAAACAATATGCACAGTCCGGGCTCCCCATCCGGACTGTTACATATGACCGTGGTACCGAGTTTGCCGAGTATGAGCGTCTGCGAAACAATGCTGCCATAGCTGTGTACTTTGCTGATGCCTATACGCCATCACAGCGTGGCAGTAATGAAAATCTAAACAGCCTTGTCCGCCAATACTACCCAAAACGATTCGACTTTAAGACGATTACCCCAAGACAACTCAAAGTCGTAGAAACCAAGCTTAACAACCGTCCAAGAAAACGATACAATTTCCGCACGCCTATTCAGCAGAGATACTACGTACAGGCAAGACAGTTAGCCGGTTTTGTTGCACTTCGGGATAGAATGTAGGGGCCCAAACTTGTTTTTAAGGGTGCATTCCGGTAAAATACTGCGGTCGAGGGGTGATAGCTCAGTTGGCTAGAGCACCTGCTTTGCAAGCAGGGGGTCCGGGGTTCGAGTCCCCGTCACTCCACCAAATATTTTGAGACAAACGTTAAGTTTTTCTCATCCAAACAGGGGAACGGAATGAATCCGTTTGATCGTCTGCTCACCCTAGCAAATTAGGGAAAATTCATGGGGGCGCAGTGCCTAAAGCACAGCGTCTCCACCAAAACGAATTTACCAGACGCGTCAAAAGCGTCGCCACAATCGTTGGTAGATTGGGCAAGACTAGTTAACAATTCAATTAGATCTGACCGATGGGCGATTAGCTCAGCTGGTTAGAGCGCGTCACTGATAATGACGAGGTCGGAGGTTCGAGTCCCTCATCGCCCACCAGTCAGATCTAATTAAAATTTTATAACAATGTCTAGGCTAGAATTACGAAACGCTCGTCGCCTATCAAAAAGTTTCAAAAATCCGCAGGCAGCGGATTTTTTTGTGATATATATTACAAAACTGAAGAACGTTTTCAGGGGCGAGGGTGTTGCAAAAATGACTACGGCATATGCTTGACCGCCCCTGTAAAAAAGAGTAGAATTGTACGGATGCTTGAGTTTAGACAGTGAAGCTTCGGTAACGAAGCCAAAACGGAGATAAACCGCCAAGCTTTAAGCTTAAACTCAAGCTAAAAACGCATCGACGTCTATTCTTTTTACAAGAAACAGGCTGCGGTGAAGTGTCTTGGGTAGCAACTTAACAAGTTGAATATGTAAGAGAAGAGAATTTGTTCGCTCGACATCGCCCGAGATAATCCTTGGGAGTTACAGCGAACAAAAAAGCAATTCGTATGTGTCTTTGTAAACACATACGTCTTAATTTAAGACAAACGGCTATTGATGTGCGATCACACTGGTTTTCAAATTGCCAGATGTGGTACATACCAATAACTAGTCAACACGAGCATTTATTTTTACGAGTAAGTGTTCGTGATTTAGCTCGACTACCTTCGGGTAATCGAGCAAATTGCACAAAACAGATGAGATTTCGATCTCATCTTTCGTAAAAAGTTACTCAAGCGCACACAAAGGATGCCTTGACATGCAATACCGAAGAAGGACGTGATGAGCTGCGAAAAGCTCCGGGGAACAGCCAAATATGTTTTGATCCGGAGATGTCCGAATGGGGAAACCCGGTTAGAGTAATGTCTAATCACCGCTATCTGAATATATAGGATAGTGAGTAGGTAACCGCCTGAACTGAAACATCTTAGTAGGGCGAGGAAGAGAAAGTAAACAACGATTCCGGTAGTAGTGGCGAGCGAATCCGGAACAGCCCAAACCTATTTTGCTTTTGCCTGGTAATTTATTACTGGCAAATAAGTTGGTAGACGAATGTAAATTAGGGGTTGTGACATTGCAAACATCCTTGTGTGGGAGTCCGCTTCGGCGGGAGTCCACACGAGGCAGCTAGATCTACCAGTGTCTAGCATAAGGTCAAAAATTGATGAGGCGAGCAGAAGCAGTTGGAAAGCTGCGCCATAGACGGTGATAGCCCGGTACGCCAAGTTTCATCAACCTTATATTTGCAAAGAGCTTGCTGTCGGTTACGTAGCTTCGGCTGTGTATCTAGAGCAAACTCGGTTGTCGAGTAAGTCGGGACACGTGAAACCCTGACTGAATCTGGGGGGTCCACCCTCCAAGGCTAAATATATTGCATGATCGATAGAGAACAAGTACCGCGAGGGAAAGGTTAAAAGAACCCCGGGAGGGGAGTGAAATAGAACCTGAAATTGTGTGCGTACAAGGAGTCGGAGCCCGCTCTTCATAGATGAAGAGTATTTGGCAGAAAACAGTTAACAGATGACATAAATTTAGCATAAAACATGTAACAGGTATCAGACTTCAGTGTCTGCGATCTAAAACTGGCTAAATTTCTGCTCAACGATATCTGCTACTTGCTAAATGGAGCTCATCATTTGTGATGAGCGGGTGACGGCGTGCTTTTTGTAGAACGATCCAACGAGTTATTTGGCATGGCAAGCTTAAGTCATATGACGTAAGCCAAGCGAAAGCGAGTCTGAATAGGGCGCATAGTCATGTTGAATAGACCCGAAACCAGGTGACCTAACCATGGGCAGGTTGAAGCGTCGGTAAAACGACGTGGAGGACCGAACCGTAGCGAGTTGCAACACGCCCGGATGACCTGTGGTTAGCGGTGAAATGCCAATCGAACCTGGAGATAGCTGGTTCTCCTCGAAATAGCTTTAGGGCTAGCGTTGTACGGTAACATGTGGGGGTAGAGCTCTGTTTTGGACTGGGGGTCGTAAGATTACCCACCCTTGACAAACTACGAATACCACATGCGGAACTACAGCAGTCAGAACGGCGGGGCTAAGCTCGTCGCTCGAAAGGGAAACAGCCCAGATCACCATCTAAGGTCCCCAAGTCTATGCTAAGTGGGAAACGAGGTGGGGTTTCTTAAACAACTAGGATGTTGGCTTAGAAGCAGCCATTCATTTAAAGAGTGCGTAACAGCTCACTAGTCAAGAGACCCTGCGCGGAAAATGTAACGGGGCTAAGCATAGCACCGAAGATGTGAATTTCTAGATTTATCTAGGAGTGGTAGAGGAGCGTTCCTCTCTGCGTTGAAGCTTGACCGCGAGGTCTGAGTGGAGCGTGAGGAAGTGAGAATGTTGGAATGAGTAACCATAAGGCAGGTGAGAATCCTGCCCACCGAAAGAGCAAGGTTTCCTGGGCCACGGTAATCGTCCCAGGGTTAGTCGGTCCTAAGCCGAGGCGCGTAGCGTAGGCGATGGACAACAGGTTAATATTCCTGTACTGGCATGTATTTGTTATATGTGCGCGGCATAGTAGTAGGAGCGGATTCATGGTTATATCCGTCTAAGTACGAGAAACACGTACGAATGAAACGACCATCAGGTTGAATTCCTATGAAAGTGCTGACTAGAAAAGCAATATAACGCGTGGTACATGCCATCCGTACCGCAAACCGACACAGGTGCTCAGGTCGAGAAGACCAAGGTGTACGAGTGATTCTTCGTTAAGGAACTCGGCAAACAAGCGACCGTAACTTCGGGATAAGGTCTGCCCCCTCACTCTGTCTATGACAGGTGAGTATGCCAGTTTTCTTTTTGAAAACTATGATTGCTACTGCAAGTTTATAACTTCTTGCAGCTAGCATGTCTACCAAGATCTTTTGAGACATATCAGAAAGAAAGCTGTCCCAAACACACTATTTACAAAGCTGCTTCAGGACCCGAAAGGGAAAAGAGCAGCCCGAGAAAAACCGCAAGGTTTGTCTCATAGGTAGAGTGAGGGGGCCGCAGCTAAGGAACCCATGCAACTGTTTACCAAAAACACAGGTCTGTGCTAACACGAAAGTGGATGTATACGGGCTGACTCCTGCCCAGTGCTGGAAGGTTAAGGGGAGTTGTGTATGCAGCGAACTGAAGCCCCAGTGAACGGCGGCGGTAACTATAACCGTCCTAAGGTAGCGAAATTCCTTGTCAGGTAAGTTCTGACCCGCACGAATGGAGTAATGATATGGGTACTGTCTCAACGAAGAGCTCGGTGAAAGTGCATTGACGGTAAAGATGCCGTCTGTCCGCAGCAGGACGAAAAGACCCCGTGCAGCTTTACTATAGCTTGACATTGAGCCGGGTTATAACATGTGTAGTATAGGTGAGAGGCTTTGAAGCAGAGACGCTAGTCTCGGTGGAGCCACCAGTGAAATATCACCCTTGTTATGATCTTGTTCTTACGGGAGCCACAAATTGGTAATGAGACAAAACTACATAATGTTTTGAGTTCCTCGTTATTAGTTTCTGGCTTCCGGACCGTGTCTGGTGGGTAGTTTAACTGGGGCGGTTGCCTCCTAAAGAGTATCGGAGGCGTTCAAAGGTTAGCTAACTACGGATGGAAATCGTAGTGATAGTGTATACGCATAAGCTAGCTTGACTGTGAGGCCTACAAGCCGAGCAGGGACGAAAGTCGGAGTAAGTTTTCCGCTGTCAGTACATTTGTACAAGAGTGTGGTATCGGCAGCGCTTTCGGATAAAAGTTACGCCGGGGATAACAGGCTTATAGCATCCAATAGTTCACATAGACGATGCTGTTTGGCACCTCGATGTCGGCTCATCTCATCCTGGGGCTGAAGCAGGTCCCAAGGGTCCGGCTGTTCGCCGGTTAAAGAGGTACGTGAGCTGGGTTCAGAACGTCGTGAGACAGTTCGGTTTATATCCGCTGTGGACGCAAGGAAATTTGAGAGGATCTACCCCTAGTACGAGAGGACCGGGGCGGACGCACCGCTGGTGTATCAGTTGTTCTACCAAGGGCATTGCTGAGTAGCTATCGTGCGGAATAGATAAGCGCTGAAAGCATATTAAGCGCGAAACTAGCCTCAAGATTAGATTTCCCTATGAGGGTCGTGAAAGACTATCACGTTGATAGGCGCAAGGTGTAAGTGCAGTAATGTATTCAGCCGAAGCGTACTAATCGCCCCATTGACTTTTTACGACCTATGAATCGTGCATTTTACGTGCATGGTTCATAGGCAAAAAAGTGCATTGACTAGTTATTGGTGTGGTTTTACCATGCTGGTAGCAACGTTTGTTTTAACATTGCTTGCTCTTTTTTACATACTATCGTCTAATTGTAATGGACATCGACACCGACTGTGACTATTCCTTGTACCAAGGGAAAAGAGCAGCCGAAGCCAGCGGATTTATTCCGCGACTCCGCGCGACCGAGAAAAACCGTAGGTTTGTCTCAGTTATGTCGGTGCCCATAGCGAGAGGGTCACACCTGTTCCCATACCGAACACAGCAGTTAAGCCTCTCAGCGGTTACAATACTTGGGTCTTCTAGCCCTGGGAAAATAGCACGGTGCCGTTTTATGACTAAGCCCTCCATTCGTGGAGGGCTTTTTCTATTGGTAAAACTTTATTATGCATCTAACCGACGCACCGTGCTATTTTCCCAGAAAATATATATCCAAAATAGCAAGAGCAACATTTTTGCATTGCAATAATGTTGGCGAGTTGAGGTTAAGCGATTGTCAACGAAATGCTTATTAGTAACATGTATGTAAAAAAACGTTGTACAAAATAAATTATACAGATGTAATCGATGTAATTTAGCGTTGTAAATATTACGTTATAATTATCACTACACTATTGATTAACTACTTCGCTCCGCCTATTATAAGTGTGTACAGACCTAGTCCCATAGGTTCTTACAAACAAAAAACAAAACAAAACAAAACAAAGGAGTTACGCATATGCGTAAAAAGCTTAGTGCACTTGTAGCTCTATTTGCAGTAGCTGGACTGTTACTTCCCGTAGCCGTTTCTGCCGCCACAAATACGAGCCTTTCACAAGTAATTAACCCTGGCACCTTGACGTATGATATCGTCGACGGTGCCGGTTCACCGGTAGCAAGCCCAGCTGTGGCTTTCCCGGCAACAACATTTAGTTTCTCGTGTCAGACACAGAACGCCACGTTCGGTACTGCTTCACAGAAAGTCAAAGTGAACAACCCAGTTCTTTCAGGCGTTAAGCTTGATATCAATGCTCAGACACCAGCATCAGATAACTGGACAACAGGCAGCGAGAGCTACAGCTACAAAGATGCTGCAGGCGCTGGTTGTACAGGTGGTCAAATGACCGTTAGCGGTGGTAGCTTTAACCAAACCGCTGGTGCAAACGTACCTACCTTTACGCTTCCTGGCGGAGCATTTACTAGCACTTCCCCTGTGACGCTCATGAACAACACGAGCACTACTGCATGGGAAGGCGAATTGACAGGTTACACACTTAGCCAGAAGGTTCCTGCAGAGCAGGCCGATGGTACATATAGCTTGAGTATGGTTATTTCTGCTATTGCGCAGTAAAAAACCATAAACGAGTTCTAGTCAAAAAGGCGCAAACAATGTACAGTAAAGAGCAAGATGAGAAAACGACTGCAAAAAATGGGACTATTGCTTGTTGTTGCCCTCCTGCTCTTTACTGCCGCGCCCCAGGTTCTCGCGGAAACCGGCTCCATTGGAATAGCGCCGGCGTTTCCGAAGCCCAATAATGCGCGCAGCCGTAGCATATTTATACTGACGCTCAAAGGCGGGGAAGTGGTTGAGGATGGAGTTCGGGTGTACAACTACACAAGTGAGTCGCGCACGGTTTTAGTCGACGTAGTGGATTCAATCTCAGCCACCGACGGCTCGTTCTCTTGTAAACAAAATAGTGAAAATAAAACGGCGGTTGGCAAATGGATTAAACTAGCCGCAAAAGAAGTCACCGTTTCTCCAAAATCCAATGAGCTCGTCACGTTTACTGTTTCGGTTCCCGACAAAGTGGCGCCTGGCGAACATGGCGCGTGCATTACTGCGCAGGACACAAAAAATGTTGCTGCAAAAAGCGGAGCGGGGGTTCTGCTGGGTTTCCGCAACGCCATCCGGGTAGCAATAACTGTACCCGGAAAAATTGTTAAAGACTTGCGAATTGAGAAGGTTGACGTTGCCCGGAATGAAAAAGGCAACTATACTGTCTCGCCTATATCAAAGAACACCGGTAATGTCTCGCTCGATGTAAAAGCGCGAGCCCAGCTCAAAAGCTTCTTTGGAGAACAAACTGAAGTAAAAGCCGCTGATTATCCAGTTATTGCGGGCGCTACAACCGGCTGGGCGTTTGAGTTCAAGCAGCCGTTTTGGGGTGGTTTTTACCGAGCATATACCTCGCTTAGCTACAATGCTAACCCCGCGACAGGGCTTGGCGACCAGGTAAACGGAGAACAAAAAAAGATTCGGCGTGACACGGGCTATTTCTTTATGATGCCGAAACCACAGGCGCTTGCTGTCGAGCTAAGCCTTCCACTACTTGCCCTAGGGGCACTCATTAGTACACTGCGCCGAAAGCACATCCGACGCACTGCGTACAAAAAGCTAGAAAGCTACACCGTGCAAGCTGGAGACACAATTGTATCTATTGCCGCCGCACACGCCTGTAAATGGAAAAAACTTGCAAAGTTAAATGGCTTACGTCCACCGTATATGCTTCAGAGCGGGCAAATAGTGCTTCTTCCAAAGACGGCGGCTAAACACCGTAAGAAACGTTCTGACTGGCAAGAAGTAGCAGATGATACAGTAGAAAAAGCCCTTGAGACGCCAGAGCCTGTTCAGCCTGTCACGCCAGTAGCTCAGCCCGCGCCACAAGATTGGGAATTACCAGCTGCTACGGCGCCTGCTCAGTCTCAGCCAACAGTGTCGCAGCCTCACGTAGCCTTGCAGCAACCGAGGGTTGTCGTTATCCGCTCGCAAGCAAAACCGAAACGGAGTAGCAGAAAGAGCAAGCGCTATTCATGGGCGTCACCAAGCACTGAATGGTCGCCACTGCAGGCCACGCAAGAGCCATCCCCAATACAGGCGGCTTCTGCTAAGCGTAAAACATCGACACGAAAAAAAACGTCAAACAAAAGGGTCAAAAAAAGTGACACAAAGCGATGAACGTGATCGGCATGGGGACAGTAAGCAACAGTTGTGTGTGCTCTTGCAAGAGATGTGTAAAAACTTCGTAAGGGTCAATGATGGCTGCAGCCTTATTGCGTCGTAACTGGCGCTTCGGGACAACTAGACTGACCGCATATATTTGCGCGGCCGAGCTGATGTTGGCTGTAGTATTCCCAATCTTTCATGCGTCGCCCGCAAATGCCGCAAATTTTAGCATGCGCGTTGGCTACTACCTAGGCACGGGCGCCACAAAAACCATAAGCGGGCTTGGCTTCCAGCCGCAACTGGTGATTATCCGCGCTTCGACGACTGCTGGAGTTTCCGTCTTTAAGACCAGCGCAATGCCAGCTGCCAACGTGGCGTATTTTAACGGAACGGTCGACAACACGGCAAATAACATTACACTGAACGCCGATGGTTTTAGTGTTGCTACACTTGCCAATGTCAATACGGCAAATGTACTGTACCGCTGGTATGCGTTTACTGGCTCAGATTGCTCATCGACGGGTTATTTTTGTATGGGCACATATACCGGAAACGGTGCTGCGAGCCGAGCAATTACGACCGGGTTTCAGCCAGACATGGTAACCGTGAAGCGCTCTACAAATGTTGGAGCTCATTTTCGCACAGCGGCAATGGCTGCAAATCGGACTGAGTTTTTCACGACGACCGCTGCAGATACGGCAGGGAATTACATTGCAAGCTTTGCTGCAACCAGTTTTACGGTTGGGGCAACAGATAATGTAAACGGCGGTGTTTATAACTTTTTTGCCTTCCGGGGCGGAGCTGGTAGCTTTGCTCAAGGAACATATAGCGGCAACGCTACTGACAACCAAGATATCACCGGCGTTGGTTTCCAGCCAGACCTTGTTGTCGTAAAAAACAGCACAAGCGCAACGGCAAATAACCGACGCTCTATCATGTCAGGCGATAAGCATTTTGGAGACCTTTCAAGCTATCTGAGTGATGTAGTAGTAGATGGGGTCAATATGGTACAGGCTATGCAGAGCGATGGATTTCAGGTTGGGGCGGGAGTCAATGTCAATCAGACAGGTACAACAATGTATTGGTTTGCTTTCGGCGGGGCACCAAGCCCAGCAGGTACCGGTACATTTAGTATGGCACAAGGGTCATATACTGGTAACGGCGCAGCACGTTCAATAAGCGCCATAGGTTTTGCTCCCGACCTAGTTATCGTAAAGGACAACGCCGCAAACTTTGCCGTTTTTCGCATAAAACAGATGGCAGGGGACACTACAGCATATTTTGCATCTGCAACGGCAGATTTTGCTGGAGGGATAACATCACTCGGTAGCGACGATTTTAGCCTGGGAACAAGCACTGTTACAAATACCAACGGAAATACCTACCACTGGCAAGCCTTTGGCAATGCGTATACATCAGACACGAGCAGCGGTTCGGCAGATTTTGCAACGGGAGTATACCATGGGAATGGTATAGGTAGCCGAGGGATAGCGGACATACCGTTTCAGCCAGATTTAGTTGCCATGAAAAGAAACTCAACCACAGCGGCAACGTTTCGCACAAGTGCGCATAGCGGTGATATAAGCAGTTTTTTTGCTGCCACCGCTGATGCCGCAAATACTGTGCAAAGCTTGTTGGCAAATGGCTTTCAGGCCGGTACTAATGCAGCCGTCAATAGCAGTGGCTCTTTATACCGATGGTTTGCTTTCAAATCTGGTACGAACTTTAGCGTCGGCTCCTACACTGGTAATGGCGTAAACGGTAGGCAAGTGGCAGCACCATTTTGGTCTGATGCCATTTGGGTTAAGCGTTCTACGGCGGTTGCGGGGGTACTGCGCCCATCAACTCTCGCCGGTACGGCTACTCAATTATTTCCAAATACAGCCAACACCGCTACCGCAATCACCGCAATTAATGCAAGTGGATTTACCGTAGGAACCAATACGGCAACTAACACGAACGGTGGTTTGTACCGTTACGCGGTCTGGAGAGTGCCCCCGACGGGAGGTCTTAGTGTCGATATTGTCGACAGTGGGGGTGCGACCGTCGGTTCTCCTTCAGTTGGATTTGGTAGTCTCGGCCTGGTTTTTAACTGCGCTGAAAGCAACGCAACACTGGGTGCTACCGAACAAAGAATCCGCGTAACGAATATGTCTGCCAATGCGAGCTGGGTGCTGTCAATTGCTCCGACGGGCGGAGTTAATGCGTTGTGGGATAATGTTGGTAATACGGCGCAGTACGACTTCAATGACATTACTGGTTCGCCAGCGGGGTGTAGCGACGGATCTGATAGTGATTCTGTTGCAGGTAAACTGCGTGTCGAACCGGCGCTCAGTACGATTACGCCGCAACTAGGATGTTCGGTTTCCAATGTGACCCGCGGAAGTGACGAAGACTACGATGATGGAACCGTCGATGCAATCAATCTCATGACTGCTGCCTCGGGTTCAAACACGGAATGCTACTGGGAATTAACAGGGGTCACGCTGCGCCAAAACATCCCAGCCGAGCAGTTGCCTGGTACTTATAGCGTTGGACTTACCATAACCATTATCGCGCAATGAAAAAGGTATTGATTTGTGCTCTGCTGGCTGGCGTGTGGATCGCTGCGTTGCCTCCGCAGAGGGGCAGTGCACTACCGATTGTTTCTTTGCGACAGAACATCACACAGATTAGTTGCGTGCTGACAACGGTGGTTCGTGATGATGGTAGTCTCAGGTACGTTATTGTGCCGGGTTGTGGTGCTTTAGTTGTACCAGAGCTTTACGCAAAGCAGCCACAACTTATTACGCACCAGCTGTCTCAGTTCGCCGTTCCAACCCAAGGTGAAGCAGCAAAACTGTTTCTGCGAACAAAACCAATCTACCTTGACACCAGCGCAGAAAACCAACCTGCGGGTGGCTATGTGCTGCTTGTGTATAAGGATATCAAATATGCTTTCCTGTTGCCGGGAGAACGGTTCCGTTTGCATGATCGTACGTTTGAAATAATTAGTATTAAAAATGGTACGCTAAATATACGATTTTTGCCCGAGGGCAAGGAGACAGCCGTGAAGCTGGGAGAAACCATTCGTCTGCAGCTTGCCTACGATGGTACTCCGGATGTCTCACTTACATTTATCCAACAGAATATCGATGGTAGTGTGCTCGTTCGCGTGCGATTTCCCGTACAACAAGAGGTAATGCAGCTTGTGGAAGAGCAGCGCACCGCCGACATCGCGACGATGCTGTTGCTGGTTTTTGGGGGGAGTTTACTAGTACTGTTCCTACAAAGTAAGACGTTAGCCCGTCGTGGCATACCCAGCGCAACGTGGTGGAATACTCATACGCATCAACCACTTGGCTAGGGGGATGACTTATCGGGCAGATATGTATAGAAATATATTGTTGACATAAGCAAGTTTATTTGATAGTATAAGCATAATTCGAAAGGATAAGAGGGTTTCATGCTTCCGTGTGGGGTGGCGTGAAGCCCTTTTTTCTATCGGAGCAACATAATTTAGGAGGTGTTCCTATGGCTGGAACAAAAGCAGGCGGCATGGCCGCAGCAGCAACCAACAAGAAAAAGTACGGTGGCGATTTTTATGCAAAAATCGGTGCTAAGGGCGGTAAAAACGGTAAAACTGGCGGATTTGCCGCTGGTGACGCTGGTCGTGAGCGAGCCCGAGTATACGGTGCTATTGGTGGGCGTATTAGTCGCCGCACTAAAAAAAGTTCATAAGACAAACACGCTCGGCTCCGCTGTAGCGGAAACTGCGCGGCTTGATTTGTCACCGCTTTACTTATTTTTTAAGGAAGCAGGCAATTATCTTCGGAGTGAATCCGGAGATAATTGTTTTTTATAGTAACCCAAAATCTGCGTAAGCGCTGAGTTATAAAGGGGCGTCATGCACACAGAATAACCATCATGAGGTAAAAAAATCAAACTGGCGTTTCTCATTTTTTTCGTCTGTAGGGTCGGCAAAGACGGGAACGGGTAACATGCCACTCGGTGCCGCAGTTGTGGCAGCTATATGTGTTGGTGTTTGACTGCAAACAACGCACAAAGCATGTGGGGCAGGTAGCGCGCACGTGTAACCAGTCACGGTAACTGTCTAAACAATCTTGCACATATTCTCCATCTATGGCCATGTCGTACTGCTGGGCGAGTGCATGAGCCTTTTCCCATGCCGCTACCTCCATCTGTACTAGTTCAATATCGCTCGTATATTCGCTGTGGTCGAGCAGTGCATGGCCAAGTTCATGCAAAATTGCCCAACCACCCTGGGTATTCTGCAGGGGGCTTTTGCGGTACGAGACGTGGCGCTTGCCGGCGTGCCAAGAAAACTGACTTGACTCAACAAATGAGTACTCAGGGTAATCCAAGCGCAGCTGCTTAAGTAACTCTTGCGTCCCAAGCGTCGCTGAGGATGGTTTATGAGTAGTTTTGACGCGCATAGTCGTAGCATCCATATACAACAGCTTCTTCTGGGCGCTGTGCGGGAATGATGGGAGGAATTTGAAGCATGGGGGTCTCGTATTGTCTTAGATCGGCTACTAGTGCGTCATGGAAACGTTCCAAATAGTGTCCTGCGCCACCGCCAACAACAATAACCTCGGGTTGAAGAATTGCGATAAATTGCAGAAAACCTGGCGTGAGATTGCGAGCAATTTTCTTCCATATAGCCGGGTCGTGTATTTCTGATGCAGGCTTCCCGTAAGTTTTTGCAATTGCTTTGCCGCCCGCAAAATCCTCCCAAGGTGTCATCTTGCCCTTGTATTCAAAAAGCATAGTACGACCGCCCCCGTCACCCACGGCAGTAATGATTTGGTTGTTGACGACAAGAGCTTCGCCAATCCCTGTGCTAATCGTTACGTATAATATCTTGCGGTAGTCTTTGATTAACATTGATTCGGATAAAGCGGCCAATTTGGCGTCGTTCTCTACTAGCATAGGGCAAGCAAATAACTTTTCTAAATCGCGCTGGATAGGTACTTTTTGCCAGGGGAGATTACTAAAGCTAACGCCGATACATCTTTTTCTATCAAATATTGTCACCGGCATACCGGTTGCGCCAGCCCGGAAGCCTTGCGTCTTAAATCCTTTTACCGCGTTGGTCAATTCTCGTAAAAATTCATCGTAATCCTTAGGTGTTGGGAATCTGACAGATTCGCTAATGACGCCCTCATTCGTTAGTGCTGCAACGAGTGTTTTTGTACCGCCAATATCAATACATATATACATTTGTCCATTCCTTATGCTTGGCTATAGTGTAACACGGAGAGCTTGGCTAATGGGACGAAAAAATCTACAGCTTATTGGGGTTAGCTTCCAAACGGAATTGCGACAATAAAGTTGAAATTATTGCGGAAGAATGTAAGAAAGACCGTAGGTTTTGGAAGCCTTGCGGAAAATTCCCACTAACAATGCGACAAAGCGGAGCTAACTAAAGAGCGACACCCGTATACTTTCGTTTAGGACTAACTAAACAAAGGAAGGAGTGTCGCTCATGCGTACACTAACACACTACGAAGTAGCTTGGAATATGTCCCGAGCTGGTTCAACCATGGAACAAATAACAATCGTGGTCAGTAAGGACAGGGCTACCGTCTACCGCTGGCTGGCAAAGATTCGCCAGATTGGTATCCGTGAGTTCCACCGTCGCAAAGCAGCCTGCAAGGTGCGTCGCCCTAGGGCTCAGACTCCCGAATATGTCATCCAGAAGATTGTCGACATTCGTAACGAGTTTGGTTGGTGTGGAGCCAAGATACGTAAAGAGCTCAAAGAAAACCATGGTATTAGCCTAGCCCTCTCGACCGTATACCGGTACCTCCACAGACGTTTTACCAAAGCTGCTATTGGTGTGCAGCGCTACAAGAAGCACAAAGCCCTGGTGACGGCTCACGCACCGCGTGAGGTGGTCGAGCATGACACCGTCGATCTCGGTGGTGGCGTCTACGCCTACACCGCCATTGACATATTTTCCAAGGAGCCCAGCGTCTACATCGGTAATAACCTAGAGATGGCCACTGGTGCCACTGCCTTTACCAAGCACCACCAGTTCTATGGTCGCACCCTACTGCACCAGTCTGACGGCGGTAGCGAATTTCAGACGACCTTTCGTGAGGGCCGTCGAGGCTGTCGCAGAACACCGCTACAGCCGACCCTACAAGAAAAACGAACAATCGCACATTGAGAACTTTAACAAATCACTGAGAAGCGAGTGTTTTCCTCGGGGTGACTACCAACAATCTGACATACCAAAGCTCCAGAAACAGGCCGACAAGTACGCCGAACATTACATGAACCGGCGCTGGCACATGGGCTTACCAGACCTCATGACCCCAGCCCAGTTTCAGCGCTACTACGCAGAAAGCCCAGAGACTGCTACACTGGAATTAGCGAAAGTATTACGAAAGTCGCGTTTGGGGTGAGATTTTACGCTTGGTGCTTTATTTTTCCCGTAGGTGTATAGTGAATGCTACATTATGGGACACCGACTAGACGTTTTTATGCAGCGTTGGATGCCTGTTGAAGTTGCAAAATCTGTGCAAAAACTTCTTGGGGTAGCTGGTGTCATAGGCGAATTTTTTAAGGACGGCAGGGATACTTGTTATGGAGCAGTATGTAATTTGGGCAGGGTTGCGTGCGACTCTTATCTACCAGATGAATATAATCCCGAGGGCTAGTTTAACCTAAGTAACTGCTCACACCCCCTTGCCCCGCAGGGGCAGTCGGACTAAACTTTAGTTTAGGACGACTAAAACAAAACTGACATGCAAAAACTTACTGACAAACAGATTAAGGAACGACTCATTGAGGGTCAAAACTACAAACGCCTGTATCGTGAACTCAAGAGAAAGTATGACAAAGTCACTGGTGAGCTCAAAGCCGAGAATAAAGCACTCCGTCAGCTGGTAGCTCTGCAGCAAGCGCAGCTAGAAAAGCAAGCTATCCAGATAGCCGAACTCCAGACAATGGTCTTCGGCAAAAAGAAACGGCCGCCAACGGGTGGTACACCCATTGCACCTGACCTTTTCTCTGTACCAAAGCAGCCACGCAACAAAGCCTCCTACCGTCGTCCTGTCCCGCCAGCAAGTGCTGTTACGCAGGAAGTGGTGCTACCAC